>SVGQ01000013.1 GCA_015056245.1 Clostridiales bacterium
CAGCCAGGAATTCGATCTCGAACTTGATGCCGAACTGTTCTTCGATCATCTTGTAGATCTTGTTGTCTTCAGTGGGCTGATCGCCGGGATCGCCACGGAAAACGGTGACGGTGATGGGTTCCTGCTCGGCAACAGCAAAGCTGCACAGAGACAGGAGCATTACCATAGCCAGGATACCAGCAATAATCTTGCGCATGTGGTAGGTCCTCCTCTTTTATTTGGGTGATTTGGGAACTTACTTCCCGTTGAGTACAATTATAGGCATGTTTGCCCCGATGGACAAGGGTATTAGTGTCCAACTTGCAGACAAAAAAATCCTTTTCCTTTACTTTTACAAAGTTTTGTAATATAATTAATTAACTTAATTTATGAACACTTGTACATTTTGAAAGTCTTGACTTTGCAACGATGTAAGGGGGTTAACCAAACGATGGATCCAGTATTTTATGAAAAGCGAACAGAGGACATTTTCGTTGGAGACATTTGTCCGGGGCCATTTCCGTCCCATGTACACGATGTTACAGAAATCGTCTGCGTAACAGAAGGGTACCTGTATATGACCATCGCTGGCAAGCAGATCACCGTTTCTCCCGGTGATATTGCCATTGCCTTCCCTGCCACGCCGCACAGCTACGATTATATTGCCAAGGATACCAAGGGCCTGGCGCTGATCTTCTCGCCGGATACCATCAGCGAGTTCAACCACAAGTTCCGCACCATGACGGTGAGTCATCCTTTGCTGACCAATGATCAGAAAGCAGAAGAGCTGGATAACATCATCCAGCACCTGCAGGAGCAGGCCCAGCTGACGGAAAGCCCGCTGAAACTCGGCTATCTGCACCTGTTCCTTTCCTATCTGTTTACCTGCATCGACCTGCAGCCGCTGGAGAAGCATATGCAATCCGGTCTGTCCTATCAGGTGCTTCATTATATCTCAGAACATTTCACCGAGCCCCTGTCGCTGGAGACCACCGCAAGAGCGCTGGGCATCAGCCGGATCCACCTGTCCCACATTTTCTCCCAGCAGTTGAAGATCAACTTCCGGCAATACATCAACACCCTTCGCATCGACCGCGCCTGCGCTTTGCTCAGGGATCCCAACTACACCATTTCCCAGATCGTTTATCTGTGCGGTTACGGCAACCCACGCACCTTCCACCGGGCGTTTCTGGCTCAGTGCGGCATGCCGCCCAAGCAGTACCGCACCCGTTATGCCCATATTTCCTCCCCGGATGATGATTACGACGAAGAAAACCTGAATATGCTGCCAGATGAAGAAGAATGACCCGAATAAACCGCCGGATTGCCTTTGCAGTCCGGCGGTTTCATTGAATCCGTTTCTGATTATTCCCCTGCCTTTTCAAACACCGGCATCCGCTCCAGCGGCGCATCCACTGTGATGTACAGACCCTTTTCGTCTGCATGAACCATTTCGCCTGTATCCACATTGCGCCATTTGCCCTTGGGGAAATACACCTGACGGTTTCTTGCGCCCATGCTCAGCACCGGCGCCACCAGATAATCCGGGCCGAACATGTATTGATCCTTCATCTCCACACAGTTTTCATCCTGCGGGAATTCGTACTGCATAGCACGCATGATGGGCGTACCGCTTTCGTGGGCTTCCTGCATGATCCGGCGCAGATAGGGCCGCAGGCTTTCCCGGCGTTCCATATAATGTGTCAGGATGGGATAAGCTTCTTCGCCATAGCTCCACACTTCATTGTTGTAGCCGGAATCCAGCACTTCAGTGCCATCCTTGCGCCGCACCGGATGATGGGGCTGACGGTCGCCGTGGAGACGCATCACCGGACAATAGCAGCCCCACTGGAACCAGCGGATGAACAGTTCCCGGTAGTCCTCATGATCCGGCCAGCCCCCATGGAAGCCGCCGATATCCGTAGTCCACCACAGGATGCCCGCATAGCCCATACTGAGGCCAGCGCAGATCTGATAGCGGAAATCGGCCCACTGGCTCATAATATCGCCGCTCCACACCAGCGCGCCGTACCGCTGGCTGCCTGCCCACGCGCAGCGGAGAAGGTTCACCGGGTTCTCCACACCGGATTCTTTAAGACCGTCGTAGAAGGTTTTGGCGTACAGCTGGGGATACACGTTACCCACCTGCTGGTTGGAACCGATATGATAGCGGTAGTTCTTGAACTCGTAGGTACCGTATTCCGGTTCTGCCTCGTCCAGCCAGAAGATGCGGATACCGTGATCGTAGTAATTCTTGCGGCACTTGGTCCACACATAGTCCCGGGCCCGGGGATTGGTGGCATCGAAGAACATGCTGTCTTCCACAAAGCGCATGCCGATCTGCTCGCCGTACTCTGCTCGAACCAACAGGCCTTTTTGCAGCATCTCGCCGTAGTTTTCGCTGGTCAGCGCCACCTGAGGCCATACGCTCACCATCAGCTCGATGCCCATCTCATTGAGTTCCTTGACCATGGCGGCAGGATCCGGGAAGAATTCGGGATCAAAGCGGTAGTCACCCATTTTGGGCCAGTGGAAGAAATCGCACACGATCACATCGATTTTCAGCCCGCGGCGCTTGTATTCCCGGGCCACTTCCAACAACTGCTCCTGATTCCAGTAGCGCAGCTTGCACTGCCAGAAACCAAGGCCGTATTCCGGCATCTGGGGCGCAAAACCCGCAGCGATGCCATAAGCGCGGGAGATCTCCCTGGGGGTATCGCCAGCGGTGATCCAGTAATCCAGCTGTTTGGTGGATTCTGCATGCCAAGTGGTACGGTTCTTGCCAAAGGACACGCTGCCAATGGCAGGGTTATGCCACAAAAAGCCATAGCCGCGGCTGGAAAGATAGAACGGCACACTGGCCTGCGAGTTACGGTGCGCCAGTTCCAGCGTGGAGCCCTTCCAGTCCAGCGTTTCCTCCTGATACTGGCCCATGCCGTAGATATGTTCCCCGTCCTGCCCTTCAAAGGTAGCCGTCAGGGCAAAATCGCCGCCCAGATGGGGTTCAAACTTGCGGCAGCGCAGTTGCAGTGCATTGGCGGCAGGGGTTTCCCGAAGCAGCACTTCGCCCCGTTGGTTCAGGAAAGTGATCTGGGCATAGTGATGCCATCCGTCCATGCCCACATCTGCTGTGATGTTGCCGCAGCGGATAGAGGCGTGTTCATCCTCGATATGGATCTCCACCTGGGTTTCCGGCGCATCCAACAGGGCAAAACGGAAATCCTGCACATCGCCCATCAGTGTGGAACGCACCCGCAGGCTGTTTTCACCCCACGGGGTAATGACCAGTGTTTCTCCTTTGTTGCGCCAGATCAGGGAATGGCCTTCCTGCTCGAAATATCGCATCGTGTCCTCCATTGTCATTCATGAACTTGTCATTGCGCCGCCCTGGCAGCGCTTTTGTTGTCCCCATTATAGCGAAAAAGTGTATGGGTTTCAATAGCTCTCACTGCCTTGTTTTTTGCCCGATTCGCCCTTGTCAGCCGCCGCCAATTCTGCTATGATCAAATCAAATCATGAGATCACTCAAAAAGGAGAACATTCCTATGAAACAACAGGTTTTCAACCCCTATCTGCCCAGCTGGGAATACATCCCCGATGGCGAGCCCCGGGTGTTTGACGGACGTTTGTATGTTTATGGCAGCCATGACCGTTTCAACGGCGATGTATACTGCCAGAACGACTATGTGTGCTGGTCCGCCCCGGAGGATGATCTGTCCGACTGGCGGTACGAGGGCGTGATCTTCCAAAAGACGCAGGATCCCCGCAACCCGGATGGCGCCCATGCCCTGTGGGCCCCGGATGTATGCCGCGGCAACGACGGCAAGTACTACCTGTATTACTGTCTGGATTTCCTGAAGGAGATCGGCGTAGCGGTATGCGACACCCCCGCCGGTAAATACGAATTTCTCGATTTTGTCCGCTATCCCAACGGGGATATTCTGGGTTCCCGGCCAGATGAGATCCGTCAGTTCGACCCGGGCATCTTCATCGATGATGACCAGCGCATCTATCTGTTCTCCGGCAACAGTCCCCGCTACAAGACCCCCGGCGTGGACAAGGACAGCCTGAAGATGGAGCTGGAGCAGGATATGATCACCGTCAAGGACGGCCCCTACCATAACCTGCCCATCATCAACGACGCGGACGGCACCGAATACGAGGCTCACCCCTTCTTTGAAGCCAGTTCCGTGCGCAAGATCAACGGCAAGTATTATTTCATCTATTCCTCCTGCTGGATGCACGAGTTGTGCTGGGCAGTGGCGGATACCCCGCTGGGCGAATACCGCTACGGCGGCGTACTGGTCTCCAATGCGGATATCGGCGTAAACGGCAATACCGAAGCCCTCAACTACCGGGGCAATACCCACGGCAGCGTCATCAACGCAGGCGGCAAGTGGTATGTGTTCTATCACCGGCAGACCAACCGTCACTTCTTCTCCCGGCAGGCCTGCGCGGAAGAGATCATCTTTGACGGCGAACGCTTCCATCAGGCGGAGATCACTTCCTGCGGTCTCAATGGCGGCCCCCTGAAGGATGAAGGCAGCTACGAAGCCCGCATTGCCTGCCATCTGTACTCCAAGAACGGCACCTGCGAAAGCCTGCCCGACCAGCAGGACGAGAACCACCCCGCCTTCACCCAGGAAGGCGAGGATCGCATGGACACCCCCAACCAGTACATCAACAACATGGTGGACGGGGCCACTGCCGGCTACCGGTACTTCAACTTCGTGGATGCCAAGGAAATCTGGGTTGAGATTCGCGGCACCGCCAAGGGCACCTTCGTGGTGCGGGATGAGCGGGGCGGCAACGAAGCAGCCCGCATTCCCGTTGCTCCCAGCGAAGGCTGGCAGCGTTTCTCCGCGCCGCTGAACATCGAAAGCGGCAAAAAGCCGCTGTACTTCACCTACGAGGGCGAAGGCGCGGCGGACTTCATGCGGTTCGGATTTGAAAAGTAAACAGGAATACAGAGTAAAGCCGCTGCAGGACAGAGCCTGCAGCGGCTTTGTTCTTTATACTTGTTCCTTCTGCTGGGTGGCTGCTTCATAGCAGGAGCCGTACTGTTGCTTCGCCTCTTGCGTATAGCGGGCAACAAACGCCGCTTTGGCAGCGGTATAGCCATCCCGGTCGTGTTCATATTCCTTCCACAGGTTCAGTTTCAGCCGTTCATATTCTTTCGCGATTGCAGGATGATCGTTCAGATAATCTCTGAAATATAGTTCATCGTGATCGCCAACAAACCGCAGATGCAGATGAAACACGCGCTGTGCAAAGCCATTTTCCATATAGCCCTTGTTGTAGGAACAGCGGGTATCACTCCGGCTCATGCAGCGATAGCCGCCCTCGGGCAGTTTCGCGCCTGCCACCACCAGATCCATACCGCCGGGCACCTCCGCAAGAATATCCACAATCGGCTTAGCCCAAATTCCATCGATGGCAGTGCTGCCAATGTGGCTGATGAGGGTTCCTGCTGGCAGAAGGCGGCGCAGCAATGCGGACTCTTCGGCATACCATTCCTTCCAGCAGGACTGCGGCTCTGCCAGTACAATCGGAAACAGTTGCCACAGTTCCTCCAGCGTCATTGCAGAAAGCGGTTTTCCCATCACACATCATCCAGCCGCACATTCTTCACCCCATGGATGGCAGACCACGGCACATGGCAATACCCGCCCGGGTTCTTGTCCAAATACTTCTGGTGGTATTCCTCCGCCGGGTAAAAATGTTCCAGCGGACAAGCCTCCACCGCCAGCGGCTGACCCACCTGCGCTTCCAGCTTGACAAGTTCCTGCCGGATCACCTGCGCATCATCATCGTCCTGATGATACACCCCCGTGCGGTATTGATGACCCACATCCTCCCCCTGCTGATCCACACTCACCGGGTCGATGATGCGGAAAAACAGCCGCAGCAGCTTCTCAAGGGGCAGACGGGTTGCATCATATACCACCCGGACGGTTTCCGCATGGCCCGTGTTCTCATACCGCACCTGCTGATAGGTGGGGTTTTCGGTGTTACCATTGGCAAAGCCCACTTCGGTTTCCAACACGCCGGGGATATTCGCCATGTACTTTTCCACACCCCAGTAACAGCCGCCTGCCAGATAGATGGTTTTCCTGCTGTCCAGCCAGCGGATATGTCTGCGCAGGGCTTCTTCCAGCGTGGTTTGGGGTAGCGGGATGCCTGCATTTTTCATTTTGTCCAACGTGTAGCAGCGGTGGCACAAATGCCCGCTGCACTCGGGATGGGCTTCCAGATAACCCTCCAGCGGGATGGTCTCGAAGGTGACCGGGCAGCCGGTGATCTGACCGATCAACTCGTAATAGCGGCGGTTGGGCACCGCGTCCGGGCCGCCGATGCAGAAGATTTCCCGGCTGGCAGCAGGTTTGTCGATACAGTCCAGCATCGCCTGCGCCATGTCATCCACAAAGATGGGATGGATCAGGAACTGACCGCCGCCTACCAGCCGCATGGGTTTGCCTGTTCGGATCTGCTCCAGCAAATCCGGCTGTCGGGATTGTTCCGGGTAGCACCCCAGCCAGAACCCCGGCCCCAGAATGTGCCCCGGACGGAAAATGGTCCAGTCGATGGATGCGTCAGCGGCCTCGAATACCTGCTCCATCAAGCGTTTGTTGTGCCCATAGCCGCCGTCGGACATGTATACGTCCGCATGTTCATCCTGCGGCACGTTTTTATGGTGGGGAGAGTACACCGAGTCGGTGGAGACGATCACCATGCGCTGTACATAGGGGCTGACAGCCGTCAGATTCACCTGCGCGTGGTGAGGGGTGCGGCACACACAGTCCAGCAGCGCGTCCCAGCGGGTGCCGGCGGAGGCAAGGGCAGCCCGCAGAGCGTCGGCATCCTCCCGGTCTGCTATCAGGCTGTGCACGCCTTCTGGCAGGGGCCGGACGCCCCGGGTCACTGTCCATACTTCATGGCCCTGTTCCAGCGCCATTTGGGCCAAACGTCCGCTGAGCTGACCGCTGCCGCCAATGAGTAAGAGTTTCATGGACGAAACCTCCTGTTTGAACGTATCGTGTACAACCATTATAGCACAACCGAAGGCATCGGGACAGCCCCTGCGCCTTGTTCTCCCCCATACCCTGTGCTATAATGAATCACAATCAATCAACAAACGGCGAAAAGGAGCACAAGATGGAATACCCGATCATTCCCCTGCCCAAGGAACAATGGAAAGGCACGCCCATTCCGCTGACCTACACCACCCACGAATACTTCGATCTGGAAACCACGTTTGAAGCAGATGCTTTCCGCATCCAGATGGTGAAGAAGCCCTTTGAAACGCCGGTGACCCACTCCCCGGCAGAATACGACTTTCCTGACTGCCTGTATCAGGATCATTGGGAAAAGGCGGAGGCTTTTGGCGTGGTGGACGAGCAGACCGGGCAATTGCTGGCCTGTATTGAGATCTGCCCGGAAGAGTGGAGCAACCGGCTGATGGTGACGGAGCTGTGGGTATCTGATCCGATACAGCGGCAGGGCATCGGCACCCGGCTGATGAATCGTGCCAAGGAAGAAGCCAAGCGGCAGGGACGCAGGGCCATCATACTGGAAACCCAGAGCTGCAATGTGGCAGCCATTGCCTTCTACCGCCGTCAGGGCTTTGAGCTGATCGGCTACGATGCCTGCTGCTACACCAACATCGATCAGCAAAGGCGCGAGATCCGCTTCAATTTCGGGTATTTCCTGCACCATAACGGCGGCAGGTAAGCTACTGAAAGACTGAATACATCAACAGAAAACCGGCCTGTGATTCTCAATATCACAAGCCGGTTTTGTTATGCTGTTCAAAAGATCATCAAACGATCCGGTTGATCCACACCTTGCGCTTGAGCAACACATAGCCGATGATGCACTTTACGATATCGATGAACTGGCAGATGCCGTACACCAGAATGATGTGCCAGGCTGTGCCGGTGGACAGGAGCCGGGCCACGGGAATGCTGATGACCCACAGATAGGCGCTGTCAAACAGGAAGGTGACCCAGGTTTTGCCGCCGGAACGCAGGGTGAAGTAGCTGGCATGGCAGAACGCATGCAACGGGCCGGAGGCAGCCACCACCAGCAAAAGGCCAGTGGCGATGTTGCGCACTTCCTGCGTGGTGTTGTACATGGCAGGGAACAGCGTAGAGCAGGCAGCCATCAGGATGCCCATGCCCATTGCGCTGAGCACCGAGAAGGTCACGATGCGCCAACAGCTTTCCTCGGCCTTGTCGAAATCGCCCGCGCCCAGATGCTGGCCCACGATGATGCTCACCGCCGTACCCATGGCGATCCAGACCACATTGAACAGGTTGGCAATGGTGGTGCAGATGTTCAGAGCTGCCACGACAGCCAGACCGCGGGTAGAATAAGCCTGCGTGAGCATCGCCATACCGGCGGACCAGAGGAACTCATTCACCAGTAGCGGCATACCCCGCTTGAAGATGTTCCCCACCAGCTCCCCGGGTACGCGAAGGCTCTTGTACGCACCTACGATAAACGGAGCCCGTTCACTGTGGCGGTGGGTCCAGTCGATCACGATGGCGCATTCCACATAGCGGGAGATGACCGTTGCCAGCGCAGCGCCTTCCACGCCCATGGCAGGCGCGCCAAGGTGACCGAAGATCAGCACATAATTCAGCACCAAATTGACCAGAATGGCGACGATGCCCGCTTTCATGGGCAGCATGGTTTCGCCGGTCTCACGCAGGTTGCTGGCATAGGCCTGCTGCACCGCGAAGGGAAGCAGACCCCAGAGCATCACTTTCAGGTAATCCGCGCCGTACTTAGCCGTGGCAGCAATATCGCCGGTATCGCCGCCCTCGTGCAGGTACTGGCTGATCAGCTTGTCGCCAAAAGCCAGAAATACGCCGGTACCGATCACAAACAGCGTCAGCGCCAGCATCAGCTTGAAGCGGAAGGTGTAGCGCACACCTTCGTGGTCGCCTTTGCCGTAAAACTGAGCTGTATAGATGCCCGCGCCGCTGAGACCGCCGAAGATACACAGGTTGAACACAAACAGCAGCTGGTTCACGATGGAAACGCCGCTCATCTGCTCGGTGCCCACCGCGCCCACCATGATGTTGTCCAGCAGCGAGACCAGATTGGTCAGGCCGTTTTGCAGCATCACCGGCACAGCGATCGCCATCAGGGTTCTGTAGAATGCTTTGTCGCCGAAATACCGGCTCCAGTTGACCTTACGCATAGAATTGAATCCTTTCACACCTCAGACAAACATAGAAAATGCGCCGCGCATCCACCGGCGCATGGTTGATACTATAGCATGGATAGACGGGGTTTACAAGGCCTTTTCTCAGGGTATTCAGGGCATATATGTATTGGGAGTTTCAGTCTGCGGCAGCAACGGATTTCCACATGTTTCGGGCGGCTTCCATCAGAATGAAAAAGGCCTGACCCTCCGCCGCCACGCCGGGATGATCGAAAAACGGCAGGCCGCACACACCCTGCACCAGCCCATACCGATTCACACTGGCAAGGGCGGCTTCCCGGCTCTTCTCAGCATACGGCAGGTAGCGCTCCTCCAGCCAGCCCTCCGCAACACCCCGGTACACCGTATACGCGAACATCTGCCCGCAGTTGATCTCCCGGAAGGAGACAGGATCATCCAGTACATCGTGGAATGCGCCGTCCTCCCGCTGGTAGTGGAACGCGGCATCCAGCAGGGTACGGATACGGGATTCCAGCAGCTGTTTCTGGGCTTCGTATCCAGCAGGCAAAAGCGCCCGCACGCGGATCATGCCAGCAGCAGCCCAGCCATTGCCCACCCCCCACACATCACGGCGGGGATAGGTCCGGGTGGCATCATCCCAGCGGTGACTCAGCAGGTTTTTGCGTTCGTCCAGCAGGATGCGCCAGTAGCCATCCATCTGCCGGAGGGCTTCCTCGTAGCAGCCCGCCGCTGCCAGAAAGGGCGGCAGCATATAGCAGGAATCCACCCAGATCTCCCGGCTGTCATCAAAATGATAGACGATGCCATTGGCATCTCTGGGGGCCAGCTCCACAGCCCAGCGCAGCAGCTTTTCGCTGGCCTGTGCCAGCCACGGGTCGCCGGTTTCCCGGGCAGCCCCTATCAGCGCTTCGCCGATGGCGCAGGGGTCGGTAGAGGCGGTGGAGCCGCCGATCTGGCAGCAGCGCCCATCCTCCTGCTGGCGATGCACTGCTTCCACTGCCAGCCGAGTGGCGGTATCCCTGTCCCCGGCCTCCCAAAAGGCCTGTGCCAGAACACCCTGCTCCCAGTTATTGCGCTGCATGCACAGGGCTGCATGCTTCACTTGATCGAGGATGGACAGCTGCATCATTGGTTCTCCTTGCTTCGCCCGGCGGTTTATCAGCCGGAGCGAGTCTTCTTTTTCGTCATTATATCACGGCCTGCGCAATAATCAACATTTCTTGAGGTTTGCTTTTCCTTTGGTTGATGTTTCCCATCTATCATTACAATGGACGGGCTGGATCAACCTTCCAGAGACACTTTCTTTCCCAACCGCCATTTTCCCGGCATTTTCGGGCAAGCTATGCCAGCAGCGCATCCTTTCGATGCCACAGCCGGATGCTGCCATCAGCTTTGCCACCTCCACGCAACGGAAGGAGAACCCTCATGAACGAAGTACAAAAACCCAAAAAGCCGCTGTATGTCTATTACCTGATCGCCCTGTTGGTGCTGGTGCTGATCAACAGCTTTGTGGTGCCATGGATCGCCAAACAGCAGATCATCGAAGTGGACTATGGCACCTTTATCACCATGACAGAAAACAAAGAGATCGGCGGCGTACAGATCCAGGACAACCAGATCCTGTTTACGGACAAAGCCCAGACGAAGGTGTACAAAACCGGTTTGCTCAACGATCCGGATCTGGTCACCCGCCTGCACGCCTCAGGCACCAGCTTCGGCAGCGTCATCATGGAGGAACCCTCCCTCCTGCTGAGCCTGCTGGTATCGTGGGTGCTGCCCATGGTGTTGTTTATCGTGCTGGGCCAGTTCCTGTCCCGGAAGCTGATGAACAAAGCGGGCGGCGGCAACGCCATGATGTTCAACATGGGCAAATCCAACGCCAAGGTCTATGTCAAGTCCACCCAAGGCATCAAATTTGACGATATCGAGGGCGTGGATGAGGCGGAGGAAAGCCTGTCGGAGATCGTTGATTATCTGCACAACCCGGATAAATACAGAGAAATTGGCGCATCCATGCCCAAGGGCGTTTTGCTGGTGGGCCCTCCCGGCACAGGCAAAACCATGCTGGCAAAGGCAGTGGCGGGCGAGGCCAACGTGCCGTTCTTTTCCATGTCCGGCTCGGAATTTGTGGAGATGTTCGCCGGCATGGGCGCAGCCAAGGTGCGGGATCTGTTCAAGCAGGCCAAGGAGAAAGCCCCCTGCATCGTATTCATTGATGAGATCGACGCTATTGGCAAAAAACGCGAGGGCGGCGCATTGGGCGGAAACGACGAGCGGGAACAGACCCTGAACCAGCTGCTGACTGAAATGGACGGCTTTGAGGGCAACAACGGCGTGATGCTGCTGGCAGCCTCCAACCGACCTGAATCCCTCGACCCGGCCCTGACCCGGCCCGGACGTTTCGACCGGCGCATCCCCGTGGAACTGCCTGACTTGCTGGGCCGGGCCAAAATCCTGCAGGTCCATGCCAAGAAGGTCAAAACCGACCCCAATATCGACTACCAGCAGGTAGCCCGCATGGCCTCCGGCGCATCCGGCGCGGAGTTGGCGAACATGGTCAACGAAGCTGCCCTGCGGGCTGTGCGGGACGGACGAACCGCCGTCACCCAGCAGGATCTGGAGGAAAGCATTGAGGTGGTCATCGCTGGCTACCAAAAGAAAAATGCCATCCTCACCGACGGCGAAAAAAAGATCGTGGCTTACCACGAGA
This sequence comes from Clostridiales bacterium, assembly GCA_015056245.1. Lineage (GTDB taxonomy): Bacteria > Bacillota > Clostridia > Christensenellales > Aristaeellaceae > Limiplasma. Next base: position 11,883 of record SVGQ01000013.1, read on the forward strand.
TCGGTCATGCGCTGGTGGCAGCCCGTCAGAGCCACTCAGCCCCGGTACAGAAGATCACCATCATCCCCCGCACCTCCGGCGCACTGGGCTACACCATGCAAGTGGAGCAGGACAATCACTGCCTGCTGACCCGGGAGGAGCTGGAGAACAAAATCGCCACCTACGCAGGTGGCAGAGCGGCGGAGGAATTGATCTTCGGTACTGTTTCCACCGGCGCCAGCAACGATATCGAACAGGCCACCAAGCTGGCCCGGGCCATGATCACCCGCTACGGCATGAGCGAAAGTTTTGGCATGGTGGCGATGGAAACCGTCACCAATCAATATTTGGGCGGGGATGCCACCCTGAGCTGCTCCGCTGATACGCAGGCCGAAATCGACCGGCAGGTGGTGGCGATGGTGCGCCGTCAATACGACAAAGCCCTGTCCATCCTCCGGGCAGACGAGGCCAAGCTGCACCAGCTTGCCCAGTATCTCTATGAAAAAGAAACCATCACCGGCGATGCCTTTATGGCGTTGCTGGAAAGCTGATACATGAACAGGAGCGATCAACATGCAACGGGAACACTCTGCCGCATCTGCCAGAAACGCTGTCTTTACCCTGCCCAACCTGCTGTCCTGCTTCCGGCTGCTGCTGATCCCTGCCATCGTCCGCGCGTACCTGCACCAAAGCAATGCACTGCTGACAGCCGCTTTGGTGGTGCTGTCCGGCCTGACGGATCTGGCAGACGGCTTTATCGCCCGGCGGTATCACATGACCAGTGACTTGGGCAAGATATTGGATCCTGTGGCGGACAAACTGACCCAGGTCGCGGTGCTGGCCTGCCTGACAGCACGGCATCCGCTGATGCTGATCCCGCTGGTGCTACTGGTGGTAAAAGAGATTGCGGCAGGCATCATGGGCCTGATGGTGATCCACCGCACAGGGGAGGTTCATGGCGCGGACTGGCATGGAAAAGTATCCACCGCGCTGCTGTATGCAACCATGACCCTGCATCTGTTGTGGACAGGAATCCCTGCGCGCCTTTCCCACATCCTGATCATTCTGTGCACCGGCATGATCCTCTGCTCCTGCATGTGCTACACCACCAAATACCTGAGCCTGATGCAGCACAAAACAAGCGCCTGATCGCTTGTTTCTGCCGGATGCCTGTGGTATAGTATGAGAAAGTCCGTTATGGACCGTTCACACAATCACATGCTATGCCTGCTGCTATCAGGCGGCGCAGCTCCACCAAAGGAGGTTTTTCCCCATGCTTCTGATCAAAAACGGTCTGATCCACAACGCCATTGACCGCGATCCCTTCGTTGCGGATCTTCTGGCAGACGGCGGCAAAATTATCAAAATCGGCAAGGATATTCCCTGCGATGGGGCGGAGATCTTTGATGCAACCGGCCTTTCCGTCTATCCCGGCTTTGTAGAGGCCCACTGCCATACAGGTCTTGACGGTCATGGCATCGGCTACGAAGGCGCGGATTACAACGAAATGGGCGATATTCTGGCCTGTCAGCTCCGGGGCATCGATGCCATTGAACCCCGGGATGAAACGCTGGTGGAAGCCCGTAAAGCCGGTGTGACCACCCTGTGTGCAGGCCCCGGCAGCGCCAATGTGCTGGGCGGCACTTTCACCGCCTATAAACCGGTGGGCAACCGCATCGACAAGATGGTCATCAAGCCGGAAGTTGCCATGAAATGTGCCTTTGGCGAGAATCCAAAGCGTTGCTACCGGGAAAAAGGCGATTCCAGCCGCATGACCACTGCCGCCAAGCTGCGGGAGATGCTCTTCAAGGCCCGGGAATACCAACAGAAGGTGGATCGTGCTGCTGGCGACCCAGAAAAAATGCCTGCCTTCGACATGAAGCTCAACGCCCTGCTGCCTGTGATGCGCAGGGAAATGCCCTTGAAGGCCCACGCCCATCAGGCGGATGATTTCTTTACCGCCCTTCGCATTGCCCGGGAATTCGATGTGGAGATCACGCTGGAACATGTGACCGAAGGCCATCTGGTGCCCGAAGAACTGGCGCAGGAGAACGTGATGCTGGCGGTGGGCCCCACCCTGACCCATGCTTCCAAGTTTGAGCTGCGCAACAAGAGCTGGGAAACCCCCGGCGTGCTGGCAAAGGCGGGCTGCCATGTATCCATCATCACCGATGCGCCTGTGATCCCGCAGAAATACCTGCCCCTGTGCGCCGGTCTGGCGGTGAAGGCAGGCATGGATCCCTTTGATGCGTTGAAAGCCATTACCATCAACGCCGCCGAGCATGCGCAGGTGGGCGATCGGGTCGGTTCGCTGGAAGTGGGCAAGGATGCGGATATCGTCGTTACCGATGGCTGCCCCTTTGAGGTGAACACCGAAGTGAAGGCTGTGTTTATTGACGGTGTTCGTGTGGAATAAAGCCGAATAGCAAATTGCAAACAGGAGCTGCCTTGACGCGAGAGCGTCCGGCAGCTCCTGTTTTGATGGGAATGGCATCAGAAATTTTCAATCAGGAACATGGGATTGGTGGGGAACGCCGTTTGCAGGGTCTCCAGCAGTTCCGGACGACCGGCAAAGCGGATATCCGTGCGGTTATCGAGCAGCGCAGGCAGGGTGGCGGCGCCCAGCAGCAGCTGGCTCAGGGCCTGAATGGAGCACTCCAGATCGGGGGTGGCGGCATCGTCGATGGCGACGGTGGTTTCGCCCTGATGATTGGTAACGATGAAGGTGTGGCTGTTCCGGCTCACCGTGTCATCCGTTACTGTAAGGGTCAGCCTGGACACCTCTGCATTCCACGGGTACAGCCGCAGCGCCTCGGTGGCGTTCAGCACCCGCAGCATGCCGCAGTTCTTGTACTGGATATTGATATCGTAGGGTTCCGGGATCAGGCAGAACAGATCAGCGTCCATGGGCAGCTTGAAGGTGACCTTCTCGCCGCTGGGCTCCAGCACATGAAAGAAGCCAAACAGGCCGCGCAGCGCAGCCGGGCTGGTATAAGCCCAGTCGGTCACGGTATAGTTCTTGTCATCCTCATGCTGGAGAATGCAATAAGCCTTGGGTGCGCCATTGTCATCGTACCACAGGTAGGTGTGCTGATGGGTCACATAGGGATCCTTATTCAGCCGGTACTGCCAGTAGCCGTCGTTCCGGTCGCACAGGAAGTTATGGGTCTGCTGGAAAGCCGCGTAGATCCGCTTGATCTCCGAAAAATCCTCACCGGGCAGATACTGGCGGATCTTGCCCACCCACGGCATTTTCTGGAATGCGTGCATTTCCGCTTCGCACTGCTGGATGGGGCCGCAACACTCGAAACCGAACTTGCGGTAGAAAGGATGCGAGAACGGGAACAGCGAGGACAGCACATCGCCCCGGTCATAGGCAGCGTCCAGCACAAAGGGCAGCAGATGACGCATATGCCCCTCCCGACGGTACTCCGGGAAGGTGGCAACGCCGCCGATTCCGCACATGCCCACCGTCTGCTTCCAATAGGTACAGCGGTAAGGATTGGCGATGACACTGGAGGTCATCTTGCCTTCATCGGTAAACGCAGCATAGGCATTCAGGTATTCGTTGTTGTGATCCACCGGGGTTTCCGAGCGGTCAAAGCGGAACGCGATGTTCATGTTGTTCTGCATGGTAAGGAAGTCTTCCGGGTTCAGGCGGCGAATTTGCATGGTGGTTGCTCCTTTCGGGTTGTCTTTGGTGGGCAGCGCGATGGGGGCATCGTATCGCTTTAGCCTTCCAGATAGGCCAGAATGTTTGCTGCATTGGTATTCGGCTTCACTTTGGGCATCACTTTTTCGATCATACCGTTTCCATCGATGATGTAGGTGGTGCGGGCTACGCCCATGCTCACCTTTCCGTAGAGCTTTTTCTCCACCCACACATCATAGGCTTGGATGGCCTGCAATTCCGGGTCGGAAAGCAGCACAAAGGGCAGCTGATGCTTTTCTGCGAATTTGGCGTGGGAGGCAACCGAATCCTTGCTGATGCCGATCACCGCCACATCCTTGCCGCGGAAACGGTCATAGCTGGCGGCAAAAGCGCAGGCCTGACGGGTGCAGCCGGGGGTGTTATCCCGGGAATAGAAATAGAGAATCACTTTTTTGCCCAGAAAGTCCGACAGACGCACTTCCTGACCCTTCTGGTCAAACAGGGTAAAATCCGGGGCTTTCAATCCGGCATTCAGCATGAGAATATGCCTCCTTGGGGATGATGCTTATTATTTGGTTTGCTTTCATCCGTATGCATTCATCTTACCATGGCAAACGGTCTGCTGCAAGTCATTTTCCCATTTCAATGCGACTGGTAACAGCGATTCTCTTTTCCCAGCAGCAGGACATCCCTCCCCTATTGCAGAATATTGGCAAGAATGATTTGTTTCACCACGGAGGGATTCCAATGGCAAAGACGGAACGGATGCTGATCACTGCTTTCCTGCTGCTGTGCATGGTGTTTCTTTCCTCTGTTTTTGCGGTGCAGGGTTCGCTGCTGAGCACCATGATCGACCACTTTGCGCTGGATGCAGCCCGTCAGGGAACCGCCAACACCATGGCGTTTGCAGGCGGCATCGTGGCGCTGGTCAGCGCCTTTGCGCTGCAGGGTCGCTGGAAGAAGCGCACCCTGCTGAAAGCGGCAGTGCTGGTATGCGCCGCCGGTCTGATACTGATGTGGCTGGCCCCTAACTACGGGGTGTATGTGGCTGCATGGTTTGTAACCGGCTTTGGCCTTGGCCTGATGGACACGCTGCTTTCCGCCTGCATGGCGGATCTGTATTCCGGCAAACAGTCCGTAATGATGATGTGCTTCCTGCACACCGCCTACGGCTTGTCCAGCGTATTCTCGCCCATGGCCTATGCCGGGTTGCTTTCTGCCGGCGTGCCCTGGCAGCGCATCTATCTGGTCATCGCCGTTGTGGGGGCTGTGCTGCTGCTGTGCGCGCTGATCATCCGCAAGGTGCGGCACATGGTGGATCGCGAGGAACTGGCCCAGCAAACCGTCAGCCTGAAAGGCATTCTCCCGGCCCTGCACAAAGGACGGCTTTTGTGGCTGGTAGCGGCCATCTTCTTCCACGGTATTTTCTTATCCGGCCTGAACACATGGATCAACCGCTATGCGGATACTTTGCCAGGCAGCATCCAACTGCCTGCCCAGAGCTGCGTATTTCTGGGGCTGATGCTCTCCCGGCTGCTGATGCCCTTCCTGCCCATCAAGGCAGAAAAGTATGTGGTGGCAGGCGGTCTTTTAGGCGGCATTGCGCTGAGTATCGGACTGCTGTTTCCCAACGGTTGGGTGCTGCGGGCGATGCTGATCATCTCCAGCCTGCTCTTTGGCGCGTTGATCCCCTGCGTGATCACCCTTGGCTGCGAACGCCAGAAGGCCAATACCCTGCTGGCAACCACCGGGATCATGCTGATGCTGTATCTGGGACAGGCGGTTTCTTCCCCTGCCATCGCCATGCTGGAATCGTTGGTCAGCCTCCGGGCAGGCATGTTCCTGTGCGCCCTATGCATGGTGGTTTGCAGCCTGTGCTGCGCTATTGACAGACACAGCGAGACCATGCGCGGACAAAAGGAATAACCATCCATCAATTGAACGGCTCGCCATAAACCAACGAAGCCCCGAAGCTCCTGCGGATATTCCACAGGAACCTCGGGGCTTTATTTCTTATGGTAAAATCAGCTGCTCAGGTTTACTTCTTTCCAGCAGCTCCCGGCAGGCCATGAACACCGCCCAGCTGCAGGAAGGGTCCCGGCAGAACGGTCTCAGCCCGATCATTGCCGCAGAGCGCATCCGGCACATGGGCATCCGCTGCCACCGCCGCAACCGCCTGGGGATCACGGATGAAATTCAGCCGTTTCAGCTGATCAGGCAATCCGAAGGGGCCTTGCTGACTTTCCTTGATTTCCACCGTACCGGCTTCCTCATCCACAGCAATATCGAACCACCCGTTCTGACCCTTCAGGTCAAAGCCGTAGAACTCCTGCCACGCGGGCAGGTTCAGGCAGGTTTCCGGCGCAGGGTACATCACCCGCAGATAGCCGCCCTGCATCTTCACATACAGGTTGCCCTCTGCCACATTGTCATCCGTGGGGAACACGATGGCTGCTTCGCCGCAATCATAGAAGATATTGTTGATGATCTTCGCTTTGCGGGAGGTACCGCCACGGTTGGTGCCGCCCATACGGAAGCCCACCGGCTTGGCATAGTAGCCGCTGTGGCGGCATTTGCCGATCAGGTTGTGGGCGATATACAGGCGGTCCGTTCCCTCGCCGTAGATGGCGTATCCGTTGATGGTATCATCCTCACGGAGCTTGTACCAGCCGGAGGAACCGGGTTCCACCGGCACCTTGGCAGGATCAAAACGGCCTTCCACATTCCAGATGATGTTGTTGTCGATCAGATTGACCCCATCCCGGGTGCACTCAATGAAAATGGCCTCCCGCTGCTCAATACCGTTGATAAACAGGTTTGCAGTGATGCGGTTGTTCTCATTGTTGCAGTCAAGCCAGAGATGATCAGCCCGCAGGGTGTTGCGGAACACATTGCGGCGGATCAGGGTCTCCACGGTATCGTGCAGCTTGATACCGCCCGCCTCCCAGGACAGCTCCATCTTCTGCCAGCCGGTGCCTTCGATTACGTTATCCTCAATCAGCAGATGCTTGGCAAACAAGCCCGCGATACCACACACGCCCGCATCCCGGATGGTACAGCCGCGAATGACGCTGTAACCGATCACTTCATCTTCCCGGTGCTCATGATGCCAGCATTCATTACCCACATCAATGCCCAGCGCGTTGGACCAGTTCACCTGACAATCCTCAATCACCCAATGATGACCCCGGTAGCAGGAAATAGCGCCCCGCTGGGGAACCGGCGCACCGGTGGCGGCATGCTCGCAGATCAGGCCCTTTACCTTGATATAGTTCAGGAAGGGGACCTCCGGAGCAAAGCACTGCTCACGAACCGTGAGCTCAATCAAATGATCCTTGGGGTCTGCGTCATCCTTCAGGCGGAAGTGCACCGTTTGACCATTGTGCTCCACCCAGTAGGTATTGTCCTCTTCCGCCATACCGTTGTACAGCGCCACCTGCTTGAGGGGCTTGCCATCGCAGAACACACAGCCACGACGGTTCAGATAGGTGGTCATATCGGTTTTTTCATATTCGATAAACAGGCGGTCGTGGAGGATGTTCACCGCGCAGAAGGGATTGTAGCCCCGGAACATGTCCGGATCCAGCTTATGCGCCCACACTTTCGCGCCGGTTTCCTCCTTGGGTCGGCCCATTCTTTGCAGCATCCAGCCGGTGCTGGGGAAAAACTCTGTCACCCGCTCGGAGGCACGGATGATCACATCGCCGTCGCCATAGGCTTCGTAGCAGATCATGTGCTCCGGATCAGTGCCGCCCATGGCAGGATGTACACATTCCCGGTAAATGCCCCCATGGATGCGTATGCAGGTGCCAGGCTGCGCCATCTGAGCCGCTTTGCCGATGGTTTTCAGCGGGGTTTCCAAGCCGCCGTCATTCTCATCAGACGCGCCCGGATGGTTGCCATCCACATAGAGCACCCGATCGTATTCGGTTTTTGCTTCCCAGAAATCAAACACATTTCCCTCGGGAAGGATCGCGCTCTTATCCATTTGCATACAATTGTTTCCTTTCCAAGAAAGGGACGCCCCGGAAGGAGCGTCCCCCAGATTCTCGTAAACCTTGGAGATGTTGGAGGGCTGAAGCCCTCTGACTCCAAAACCGAAACCAGCGACATGCGCGGTGGTTTCGGAACCTTGCGAAGCAAGGATTCCTATCGCCGTTTGCCGCCCGGCGAGCCGAAGGCTCGTAGGCAAACGGTGCAAATCTCGTCGAAAAAGCCGCCGCAGGCGTGTTTTTCGACGAACGGAGGGACGCCCCGGAAGGAGCGTCCCCATTGTACTGTTTTGTGGAATTATTCAGCCACAGCGCTGGCAGCGGCGATCTTGGCATCCACTTCGGTCTGGTAGTTGGCGCAGTCGAAGGCATACAGATCCTTGTAGCCGAAACCGTCCATCTCTTCAACCATGGCATCCCACAGAACATCGAATTCATCCTCGGCGCAGAAGATGAGCTGCCAGGTGTACTGGCACAGCACCTTGTTCACGTCGACGCGGATCATGGCGATGTCGTTGGTGTCGGTCTGCAGAGCCACGCTCACGTTGGGGCTGGCCAGCAGGACGTTGTTCTTCTTCATGTAGTCCACAGAGTCGGCAGCCTGGAAGTGATCCATCCACTCCTGCTTCATCTGGGTCATGTTCTTGGCCTTGTAGGCAGACCAGAACTTCATGGCATAGCCTTCACCAGTGTTGGGGTTGGTGTTCAGGGCGTTGCCGATCCACTGGTTGATAGCGTTGAAGCCATCCTGATAGCCGCCGCCGCCGTAGTACTCGGGCACGGGCAGGTTATCCATCAGAGCGTTGTCCTTGTAGGGAACGAACTTGCCGTTCTCATCCAGAGTGTAGTTCAGGCCTTCGATACCGGAGTGCTGGAAGGTCATGGCCTCGGGGCTGGCGTACCAGTCGAGGAAAGCCATGATGCGGTCATACTTTTCGCCTTCCACCTTGGAGCCCACGGAGAACACGCGGGTGGTGCCAAAGAAAGCGTCAGCATCAGCATAGTAGGTCTGATCCTTCACGGGGATGAAGGTGAAAGCAGTGCCGTTGTCCAGGCGTTCCTGGCTGTTCCAGAAACCGGTGGACCAGCTGTACCACATCAGGTTGACCTGACCGTTGGACATCTTGGCGCACACAGCGTTCCAGTCCTGCTCACCGGACTCGGGGTCTACCAGACCCATCTGGTTGGCCTTGTTGAGGAAGCGGGCCAGCTTGTAGTAGGAAGCGCCCTTGTCATAGATCTCAACGAAGGTGTTGTCGGGACGGAGGATAGCGGAACCCTTGATCTTTTCGCCGTACCAGGTGGTCAGCTGCACCACGTTGGCGATACCGATCATGTTGTCGTTGCCATCCCAGTCAGCCCACAGGGACAGGGGATAAGCGGGGTCGCCATTTTCGTTGGTGGGGAACTTGTCATGGATCAGCTTGAGGGTGTCCAGCAGGCCATCCAGGTCAGCCATTTCGGGGCGGCCAACGGCGGTGTACTGGTCCCAGCGGAGCATGGGAGAGGAGTAGATCACGTCATCAGTCAGGGTGACGGGAGAGGTGTCGGTCATTTCACTGGGAATGCCGTAGTACACGCCTTCGCCGTAGCCCAGGCCCTGATTCAGAGAGTCGATCTGGGTCTTGTAAGCCATGATGTTTTCGCACTCGGGCAGCTTGTCAGAGATATCCTTGATGAGGCCAGCAGCCAAGCAATCCTGGAAGCGGCTCTTGTCGAGGATGATGATGTCGCCCAGATTGCCGTCAGCAGCGCGGGTCTGATACACAGCGTCGCCAGCGACCTGAGGAGCGATGATGTTCAGTTCGATGTTGAAGCGCTCCTTCACCACCTGACCGAACCAACCAGTCTGCATGCCGTGGTTGTTAGCAGCGTCATCGTACACGTCCAGCACGAGCACTTCCTGCTCGGCGGCGGCAACGCTGATGCTCATGCTGAGAACCATAACGAGAGCCAGCAAGAAAGCGAGAAACCGTTTCATAGTAGTACCTCCTTTAAATTATGATCAAGGCATTCACGCGCCTTCATCTACAACAGATATCAGCCCTTCACAGCGCCGATCATGATACCCTTGGTAAAGAAGCGCTGGAAGAAGGGATACACCAGAATGACGGGCACAACCACCACGATGGTAACCGTCATACGGATGGATGTGGCAGTGGTGGCATGGGCCAGAGACGCCGCCAGCTGGGTGGCAGAAGTGCTGTTGGAAACCAGCGCCTTGAGGGAACTGGCCTGATTGATGTACTGGTACAGCACGTACTGCAGGGTGTAGAGCTTGGTATCAGTCACCAGCAGCAGGGTATCCTGGAAGGAGTTCCACTGGTTGACTGCCGCAAACACAGCGATGGTAGCCAGAATGGGCTTGATGACCGGCAGCATAATGCGGAAGAAGATGGTCAGCGTGCCTGCGCCGTCGATATCCGCCGCATCCTCCAGTTCCTTGGGGATGGATTCGCAGAAGGTTTTACACAGGATGATGTAAAACGGCTGGATCATCATGGGGAAGATGTAGCCCCAGAAGTTGTTGGTCAGACCCATGGCTTTCAGCGTCAGGTACCACGGGATAACACCGGCGTTGAAGTACATGGTGGCAGCCACGAAGCGGTACCAGAACTTGCGCTTCCACAGGGTTTCGCGGGTGAACATGTAGCCAAGGAAAGCAGCTACCACCACAGTGAAGATGGTGCCCACCACGGTACGCAGCAGAGAGATCTTGGCTGCATCCAGCAGGCCTGGAATCTCAAACACGGTCTTGTAGTTGTTAAAGTGCATCTCCAGCGGGTAGAAGATGACCTTGCCGCGCTCACTGAGGTTATTGGCGCTGATGGAGTTGATGAAAATATAGTAGAACGGATAAATACACACAAAGGCAAAGATGGCATACACAACATAGGTGATCACGCTGATCAACTTGTCGCCGAAGGAGCGCTTCATGCCCTTGGGTTTTCTGGCGATCACGGGGGCGGCTTGTGCCATGATGATTCCCTCCTGACATTGGTTGGTTTTCACACGGGGCGGGCCAGCCGCATCAAATGAAGCCTTCGCCGCGGATCAGCTTGGATGCGGTGTTGGACACCACCAGCAGCACCACGCTGACCACGCTCTTCAAAATACTGATGGCGGTGGAAAGCGGATAAGCGCCGGTGGAGCTCATGGCCATGTTGTACACGTACAGATCCAGCACTTCGATGTATTTGGTGTTGAAGGCGTTCTGGAATACGTAGTACTGCTCCATGCCGTTGGAGAGGAAGTTGGCCAGGTTGAGCATGACGATGACAAAGTAAGTGGGAAGGATGCAGGGAATCGTGATGTGCCAGATGATCTTCATGCGGGTAGCGCCGTCCACGCGGGCAGCTTCCAGCATTTCTTCATCGATACCGGTGATAGCCGCCAGATACATGATGGCAGCCCAGCCGGCGTTTTTCCAGGTAAGCCACAACCACTGGGTGAACCACACATGTTCGCTGGATTTCATGAAGGCGATGGGCGTGTCGATGATGCCCAGATTCTGCAGCACCGTGTTGACTGCGCCGAAGGAGCCGAACAGGTTGAAGGCGATGGAATACACCAGCACCCAGCTGATGAAGTTGGGCAGGGTGGTAACAGTCTGTACAAACTTCTTGTAGGGCTCGCACTTGATCTCGTTGAGGAAGATGGCGAACACCATGGGGAACCACGAGAAGAGAAGCGAGATACCGCTCATGGCGAAGGTGTTGCGCAGCACGCGAACGATGTTCTTCACGCGGGTGGGGTTGGAGATGATGGTCTCAAACCACTTCAGGCCCACAAAGGTATCCTTGGAAATGGGGAACGGCGGACGGTAGTCATGGAATGCATAGATCCAGCCGTACAGCGGAAAATACGAAAAGACGGCTACAATTGCCAAAAACGGAAGGATCATTAAAAATTCCTTGTAGGAGCGCAGTTTTCGCTTGTTCAACTGCATATCCATGCCTCCTGTCGTAAAAAATCGATAGGGTACGTTTTGATAATGTATAAAACGGAACTTATTTGACCATAATATTATACAAAGGCCGCGGTTACATAACAACGCAATTTATTTAGAAGATGAGGACAAAAATATCTTTTACAACAAACAATCAGGACAAAATGTACAACTCCACTGAAAAAAGTATACATTTTTGAAAGCAACCGTTTGCACGCTTACAATCATATAACACAATCCTTTTGGGCACTTTTTCCAAATCGCTTTCGCTTAATGTTCTGTAAGGTAAAAAAGGACAAAACGTTTAGTGTTTCTGTCCTTTATCATGTCACCAATGATAAAGCCGATCATGAATGCCACCATGATGCAAGAAACGCACAAGCCCCGATTGGCATGTCACCGATCGGGGCTTGTGTTATGCTTATGCTTCTTTCACTACCACAGTCACCTTCACCTGACGGTATTCCTGCCGCAGATCCTGTTCGTTGGACAATTCAAAATCCGGCCTTCCGTTTTGGCGGAAATGCACCCGGCGGATGCCGTCGCAGCGCAGATGTTCCCGGATGTCCGTTTCCGCGTGATAAGCGATCATCAGCTCGCCATCATCGTTGGTATAGAAGGAGTTGTGTCCGGGACCGTATTCCCCCTCCACGGAATAATAGGTGAGCACCGGCGTGTGGCTCTTGTGCCAGAAGGACAGATCCAGCAGATCATCGCTGTCATCAGCAGTCAGAAGACCCAGCGCGTAGGTATAAGCGTTGGCGGAACCGCCGGAATAGGTCAGATAGACCCGGTGATCCTTGATAAAGGCGTAGGGGCCTTCGTTGTTGATGGTCCCGTCCACGTTCTCCCAGCCGTACAGGGGGCGGGTCAACAGCACCGGCTCGCTGGTCAGTTTCCACGGCTGGGTCTCATCAATGGTGGCGATGTACAGCATGGAGCCGCTGTCCATGGGGGTCATGATGTGCTCCCGGTAACTCCACACCACATAGGAGCCGCTGCGTGCGGGGATAAAGGTCATATCCAGCGTGATGGCATCCTCGGTCAGGGGTGTTCCATCAGCTTTCACTACCCGTACCGGATCCTCCCAGCTGTCTGCTTCAATCAGGCTGCAGCCTTTTTTCAACTTCATCATATGGCACTGGGGACCCCATTTTTCCGGACCCACCGCAAAGAGGATGTACAATTCCCCGCCGATCAGATGGAATTCCGGCGCCCAGAAGGTCTGGATCAGATGACGCGCAGGATCCAAGGGCAGAATCAGGTGTTCCACCACATCCTGCCGGAACAGTTCCTCCACCGTATCCCCCTGCCGGATATAGAGACCCACATCGTCCAGATTATCGTTGGTGGCAATGAAATGCCACTTGCCCTCCCATTTCAGCAGCACCGGATCGCCATAACCATTCGCCAACGGAAAGCGCAACGGCGGCTGACCCACAATGGCCTCCGCCTGATACGTGCCGGGCTTGGAAAAATCAATGCCGGTCGTGTCCCAGTGGAGCTTCTTCACCGCCCGGGAACCATCGCTGTACAGGGCGGTGGCGCAGATTTCATCCAGCTGAGCTTCGCAGGTTATTTCCACCTGCCTGGGCACTTCCAGCCCGATGTTCTCCACCGGGGTCCAGTAGGTGATCGCCTTCTCCGCGATGGCTTCGTCCACTTCCACGGAGGTATCCGGCTGCCAATGGGTCAATTCAGCAGGATCAACCAGACCTACCCGCTCAAAACGGATGAAGTCCTTGGTGGTCCATAGCAGAAGCTGATCCGCACAGGCCTCGTCCAAATCGCCGTTTTCATAGGTTCGCTGCCCGCAGATGCCGTATGCGCCGTCCTCCATGGCGAACACACGGGGATCGCGCACACCTCTGGGCATGATCTGATTCTGGTCGCTGATGTCACCTTTTTCAAAGAGGATGCCATAGTTCTTGTTCAGCGGCTGAGGCGCTTCGCTGCCCCGGCTGTAAGCGATATGCACGCTGAAGGCCAGCCCGGCGGGATAGATATCCGCCTCCGGGATGCGGGTATAGACGGAAAAGGTGATGCCTGCCATTGGGAATCTTCCTTTCTGATGATGAAATGTGTTGATTGCGAATGCCGCCTTTGCCCTGTCAGCAGGGGCGCAGTTCGTACACCTGCCCTGCCTTCGCAGTGAAAACAACACGACTGGAAATCGTGCGGCTGTCCGCAACCATGCCATCCGTGGTGATCGCCAGCGGCACACCTGCCGCTACCTGAATCGGCTGCTCGGCATCGGATACGATCCGGGCCAGCTGCAAGGCATGCTCCTTCCAATACAGGTCCACCGTGATGCCGCCGCGGGCCCGCAAGCCCGTCATGCTGCCATCTTTCCAGGTGTCCGGCAGCGCGCCCAGCAGGCGCAGGAAGCCCTCGTGACTCTGGAGAAGCATCTCTGCAATGCCGGAAGTAAAGCCAAAATTGCCATCGATCTGGAAGGGTGGATGGTTGTCGAACAGATTGGGCAGGGTGGACTGTTTGAGCAGCAGGTGCACATTCTCCCCCGCCTTGCTGCCATCCAGCAGCCTTGCCCAGAAATGGATGATCCACGCCCGGCTCCAGCCCGTATGACCGCCGCCGGATGCCAGACGCGCCTCCAGCGTTTTCCGGGCAGCTGCCATGGCCTCAGGCCATTCCGCGGTGATCTGGTTGCCGGGAAACAGCGCGAACAGATGGGATACATGCCGGTGCCCCGGTTCGGTTTCCTGCTTGTCCGGGCTCATCCACTCTGCGATACGCCCATCCGGGGCGATCACCACCGGACGCAGGCGATCCCGCAGCGCATCATATTCACTGGCATCCTTGCCCAGCAGGGCTGCCGCTTCCGTCACTGCCGTGAACAGTTCATAAAGGATCTGCTGATCCATGGCGGCATCGCTGCAAAGGCAGCCCATTTCCCCATTGGGCAGCCGGTAGGTGTTTTCCGGCGACAGGGACGGGCTCACCAACAGGCGGCCCTCGTCATCGGAAATCAGTGTATCAGCAAAAAACGCAGCGGATTCTTCCATGACCGGGTACCACTTGGCAAGAAAATCCCGGTCACAGGTAAAGCGGTAGTGCTCCCACAGATGCAGGCACAGCCATGCCGCGCCCATCTGCCACATGGTGGAGGAAGGATAGTTATCCTGCGGCGCGCAATCGCCCCAGATATCCGTGTTGTGGTGCGCCATCCAGCCCTTGGCCCCATACATCCTTTGAGCCATGATCCGCCCATTGGGCACCATGCGGGCGATCAGATCGAACAGCGGCTGATGCATCTCCGACAGGCCGCATGGTTCCGCGGGCCAGTAGTTCATCTGGGCATTGATATTGATGGTATACTTGCTGTCCCAGGGCGGGTTGAACTGCTCGTTCCACACACCCTGTAAATTGGCAGGCTGGCTGCCGGGGCGGCTGGAAGCGATCAGCAGATACCGGCCATAAGCATACATATCGTTGATCAGCCCCAGATCCTGCGCGCCTTCCTGCAACAGGCGCAGACGCTGGTCGTGGGGCAGATGTACCGGCGCATCCGGCGCGTCGATGCACAGGCGGCAGCGATCCATCAGCGGCTGAAAATCATGGAGATGCTCCGCAAGCAAGGCATCGTAGCCCTTCTGTTCCGCCTTGTCCAGCCGTGCCAGCGCATCAGCGGCAAAACCTGCTCCATCCCGCAGGGAGCTGCCGGAGGCCACCAGCAGCACCGCCGGGCCTTCGCCCCGCAGCATATCACCAACGGTATGGCAGTTTTGTCCGATAGCGCGAACCACGCAGCAGAAGCCCATGCCATTCTGGCCCGTAACGCCTTCCAGACAAAGGGTTCGGGCATCCACCTGCCGGTGGGCCGTCACATGCCCGTTGCGGCGAAGCATCGCCCGCCATGGGCCGCCCTGAACCCGTACCACCAGCACACCTGCCGGGTACGATAAAAAGCTCTCCCGGCAGAAAGCCTGTCCATCCAGCTGGTAGGATACCCGGTGCAGGCCCTCCGCCAGCGACAGGCTGCGCTGGTATCCCTCCACTCCCCCATCCGGCTCAAACCCCTGCAGATTGCGTCCGCACAGGTTGTTGAGAAAAAATGGCGTGGAAAAGCGCGGATGGTGAGCCGTCCGGAACTGGAGGATCAAATCGCACAGGGGTTCGTAGCTGCGCTGTACATCCGGCGTGGCAGCGATACATTCCTCCACCACTTCCTCCGCCTGCGCGATTTTCCCTTGCGCAATCAGTTGCCGCGCCTCCGCGATCCCTTTGGCAGCATCCGGATTGATCCGGTCCGTAAACCCGCCGGACCAGACGGAATCATCATTCAGCTGCCAGCGATCCATCAGCGTTCCGCCAAAGCACATGGCACCCATGCGTCCGTTTCCCAGCGGCAGGGCTTCATTCCATGTGTATGCCGGGGCGGTATACCAGAGTTTCGGCATGGTTATTCCTCCTGTTCTACAAGCACCGAGAATTGTCAAACTTCCTTCATGATCTGCCGGGGGATAAAGCCAATCGCTTCCTCCGGCTCATACCATGAAAGCATTGTGAAAATCATAAAATTGCCGTCAATCTTGTACAACGCATGTTCCACAACCGGATCCAAAGCTGTACCATCCAGAAAATCCTGCGGTAACTCCACACCCAACGCCTGGAGTCGTGCATTAAGATAGAACATCTCGTGCTGAATGGCTTCGCTCCGGAGGGCTTGCAGCGCATCGGCTTTTTGCTTCAATTCTTCGGAAATCTCTTCCCCCCGGAGAACATAGGCCCTTACCTTCTCATAATCATCACCAAGCGCACGAAGGCCTTCATTGAAATCCCGAATGGCATCCAAGGTTTCGAACATGAAAGAAGTCTTCATTAACAGCCTCCCTTTCCTTGATCCGCGCTGATCATTTGCTGCATTTTCTTTTCATAACATTTCCATTGAATTTGATTTATTATAGGGTTGGCTTTGATTGTGTGTCAACCTCTTCAACCGGCAAAAGGGAGCATTCCGCAGGACAAAAGAATCCTCCATCCAAAACGCTCCGGAATCCAGCTTTATTGCCAGACTCCGGAGCGTCTCTGTTTTCAAAGCACCATCAATAGTTACGACTGATTGACCGGCATCATTCCCGATGGAACAACTCCTTCACCACTGCATAGCTCATCTTGGGACGGCGGAATTCATCCACCACACCCTTGTTGTTATAAGCCCGGGGACGGCTGCCGAACCACTCATCACAAATGCGGCAATCGGCAAACTGCCACAGGAATACGCCGCTGAGTTCCGGTTCAGCGAGAACCGTCTCAATCTGTTGGCGCAGAATGGTGCATTGTCTCTCTTCCGACCACTTGGCCTGACCGAAGGGATCATGGTTGCCATAGATGGCACCTGCGCCGATCTCACTGATGATGACCGGTTTGTTATCGCCGCCATGGGTACGGATCTCTTCCAGTTTCATGTCGATCTGCCGCTGCACGGGACAGTCGTGATACCACAACGGATACAGATTCACGCTGACCACATCGGACTCACCAAAGACCAGACCGCCGGGGCGTTCCAGCAAAGCGGCGGTGATGGGACGGCTCAGATCCAGTGCCCGCAGTTGCTGATAGGTCTGGCGGTAACAATCCGCGCCGTATTCACAGTTATCCGCGCATTCATTCAGGCAGCCCCAGATGAAGATCGCCGGATGGTTGTAGTGCTGCTGCACCATTTCCCGGGTGCACAGCAGGGTCTGTTCCATAAAATGAGGATTGCGCATCTGTTCCTCGGTGAGACCCCGGGCGTGGGATTCCTCCCAGACCAGAATGCCCAGCTCATCGCACAGGTCAAGGAACCGGGGATCATTGGGATAGTGGCAGGTGCGCACACAGTTGCAGCCCAGATCCAGCATCAGATCCAGATCCTGCTGCATGGCGCTGAGGGGGATGGCGCAGCCGAAGGAACCATAATCCTCGTGGCGGTTAAAGCCCTTCAGCAGCAGTTTTTCCCCATTGAACAGGATGTCCTTGCCCTGCACCTGCACCTGACGGAAACCAAACCGGTCGATAAGGTCATCCACCGGCTGACCGTCCTTCTCAAGCCGGGCGGTAATGGTATACAATCTGGCGTTGAGCGGCTGCCAGAATTCAGCGTCCGGGCAGTCGATAAGCGCGCTGGTGACTGTCTCCGCTTTCGCATCCAACTGAAGGGAAACCTCGCCTTCTGCAAGGCCATCGATGATGATATGCAGATCATAGGAAGCAGACTCATCTGCCAGATTGCGGACGGTGGTTTCCACAGCCGCTTTCCATCCCTCGTCGGTAAAAATGGGGGTTACGTACAGGCGGGCAATATAGGCATCCGGCAGTTGTTCCAGCACCACGGGACGGGTAATGCCGCCATAGGAATAATAATCGTTGACCACATGAAGGGCAGAATCCCCGCCAAAGCGGTTATCCACCTCCACCGTGAGGGTGTGCTGACCTTCCGGCACACCGGGAACGATGGCATCAAAGGCGGTGTAGGCACCATAATGGCTGACAATCTCCTGCCCGTCCAGCGATACCTTGGCCCGGAAGCTGACGCCGCCGAACTGGAAGCGCAGATTACCGCCACCGGTAAAGGTCTGCTCATATACGCCCCGGCCCCGGTAGCTGCGCAGCATAGGCAACGTTTCCCACGCGCCGGGCACCAGCGTGCGGATAGGCTTGTCCAGACCGCCCTCATCCAGGGTACGAAAGTTCCAGAAAGGGGCTGCTTCTTGGGAATGACGGATTTGGTGAGTGGCAAAAAGGCGTTCCATGATGGTCATCCTTTCAAAAGGCATTTTGTTTTGCTGGTTGATAGGGCCAGATAATGAAAAACGGACAGTCAAGGTATACCTTTTTTCGCGGGATACCCATCCTGTCCATCACAATTCGTCAATATCAGCGAAAATTCCTGCCATAAATCCCTTGAGACCGCAAAGCGGTCTCAAAACCGGGTTTCCAAAGGGGCAATGCCCCTTTGGCGGTGGGTGCAGGGCGACGGAGGGAAGCGCGTGCCCAGTGGGCACAACGCCAAAGGCGTTAGCGACCCGTAGTCGTCAACCGAAGCAAGTACATATCACGGCAGTGATATGTACGCCGACTGAGGTTGCGGAAATGCGCCTCCCTGCTCTCCCATCCCTCGTTCACCCACGCCCGAACACTTCCCACTCGATCAGCGCCGGGAAGGCGGAGGGGTCATCGCTTTTCTGCATGCGTTCCAGCCGTATCCAGCGGACGGTGTGAGCGCCCAGCGGGATGAACTGGCGGTCGCCGGTCTTTTCAAGGTCGTAGGCCATTTCCGCGCCATCGGAGAGCACCACATGCCCGCTGACCCAGTAGGCATCGTGAGGGAAGTCGGCACGAAGGGTGAGGGCCATCTCATCGATGGTCACATCGCGGCCAAAATCCAAGAGGCACCACGCGTCCTCGCGGGCACCGATGCCCCAGGACTGGAAAGGCCACTCGCCGTGATAGTCGCTGTGACGCATGCCGTCGACCACGTTGCGGGCAGCGAAGCAAGATTCACCGCGGGTTTCCACATTGGCAGTGCAATGAGGGTAGAAATCCGTATCACCGCGAAGATCGGAAGGGTTGCGGGCAATGTTGCGCCGGACGGATACTTCCGCGTCGGTCATGGCACGGGCGGTGACGATGTGGCGGCTTCCCAGAAATGCCACAGGGCAATAGGCCAGCCGGTGCTCGCCTTCAGGGATGGGCCAGGTCATGGTGCCATTGGGCAGATACACTTCGCCGGGCAGCAGGGTCATATCCATCTGCACCCACAGGTGGGCAGTATCGGATTCAATGACGATGGTGTCCCCGGTCTGATACTCCCGGTCGATGCGGAGCATGGCTTCTTCCTTGTGGGCAGCCTGCGCCAGCAGCACGCCCGCGCTGTCTTTGACGGAAATGGTAATCATACAGGCCTCCTGATCAGATCCACAGCATGGGATCGTTGCCGGTGAGTTTGTTGAGGGCTTCCATGAGGAAGTAATCGCCATAGATGATATTGGTGTGGCGGCCCGCACCGTCATCATGGTAACTGGCGGTGCAATGGGTCAGGATGCCGCAGATGGTATCCTCAAAGTCGGCGCAATGGTCGATCATGCCGTCCAGCAGGGTTTCAGCAGCGGCGAGATAATCCGGGCGGTCAGTGACCTTGCTCAGCTCGATAAAGCCGCAGGCAGCGATGGCGCCCGCCAGATTGTCGATGCGCTCCTCTCCCTCAGGCTGACAGAAGTCGGAATTGGTGAGGCCATCAGGACGGATATTGGCGGCAAAGTAGTCCGCCAGACCCTTGGCAGCTTTCAGGTAGCGCTCCTCTTTGGTGTTCAGGTAGGCAAGGGTGAAGCCGTACAGGCCCCAAGCCTGACCGCGGCTCCAGCTGGAACCCAGCGTGTAGCCCTGACCGGCTACTTCGCCAATGCGTGCGCCGGTGGCGGGATCAAACTCCACGATATGGGCAGAGGAACCGTTGGGGCGCAGGAACTCCCGGATGGTCATATCTGCATGGAGCTGTGCCACCTTGGCAAAGCGAGGATCCTCGGTCATGCGGCTGGCCCGGAAGAGGATGGACAGGTTCATCATGCAGTCGATGATGGCATAACCCATCTTTTTTTTTTCGTTCCACGCGCGGATGTAGCCTACGGGATTGTAACGGCCCATGAGCAGATTGGCGGCGTGGAGGGTATCCTGCGCGGCCTGCTCATCGCCGGTGAGCTTGTGATGGGCGCCGCAGGAAAGCAGGTACATAAAGCCCACATCATGGTTCAGGAAACGGAAGGTGCGCAGCTCATCGGTGAGCATCTTCTCGGTGCGCAGGGCTTCCTGCTGGAAGAAATCGTTGTGGGTAAAGCTGTACAGCTGCCACATGAGACCCGGCCAGAAGCCGCCCGTCCACCAGCTGTTGCCGTCAAAAGGCGAGGTGATCCACTCACCAGCCGCGCTCTTGTAGGGCAGGATGCCCGCATCAGCAGCCAGCTTAGCGGTTCTTTGGAATTTGGCAGCGATTTTCTCAGCGATCAGGGCTGGTTGATTACGCATGGTCGAGTACCTCCTGTGGGATGGATGTGGGCAATTCGTCGCCGGGGGCGCAGTAGACAGCGCAGACCAGCTCATTCGTGCCGGGGATCAGTTTCGCGTGGAGGGTGGGCAGCACGGTGCGGGCGTGCATCAGGTTGGTGTTGCACTCCGGCGAGAGCACCTCGCCCGCCTCATAGCCGCGAATGGCATAGATGGCGCTGGTGCCGTAAGCGCCGTTGGCAGTGGCAGATGTTTCATCCGCGAAGAGCGCGGTGCGGATCCGGTCGCAGGGCCGGTCTCCGGCCCAGTCCCGCTTGACGGCGAAAGCGCCTTCGGCAGCCTCCAGCGGGCGGGCGGTGCGGATGGTGTGACGGCGGATGTGCCAGCGTCCATCCACGGGAATGATCTGGGTATCGATCAGCACATCCTTCAGGGGCGACCAGCGGCAGATGACCGCTTCCTCGCTGAGGGCGAAGGTATCGCAGCCACTGCGTCCATGCCACAGGCCCTGCCCTTCCTCCCGCAGGGCCAGCATGCTGTCGAACGCGCCCTTGTTCAGGGTGCCGGCCTCCTTGACGATGGAGAAGGTAAATTGGCTGGAATAGGCGAATTTCTCGTACTTTTCGTCCTCATGCATGTGCTCGTAGGCGTGGTTGCCAGCGGTGTAGGCGGTGACCATGCTGTTATCGTTGTCGCGGGTCAGGAGCAGACGCACCTGCTCATCCAGAAAGCGTTCGGGGGCCGCATAAGCGGTTTCCTCGCTCTGCCAGAAGGGATGCTCCTCGGGCAAGGCCAGCACGGCGAACACCTTCATGGCCCAATAGGGGGAGCCGGGTGCATTGTAGCCCTCGCTGATGCACAAATTGGGGTAGCCGTAACCCACGGTGAGTACGCCGCCCCGGTCAAAGATGGGCAGCTGCATCCACGCGCGGATGTTCGAAAGCAACAGATGCTTGATCTCCCCCCACGCCATGCCTTCGGGCTTGGCATCAGCTAATGCCAGCGCGGACCAGAAGCAGCTCTGGGCAAAACGGTAGGTCATGCTGCGCCCATAGGGAATGGCGCGGCCCTCTTTGTCGAACCAGCAAGCAAAACGGGGGGCGATCAGCTGTGCGCGCTCAAGGAAGCGGCGGGAACGCTCCGGATCCTTGTCCATCATCACCTTGGCGTACACAAGGCCGTAGTAATGGAAAGCCCACAGGGTGTAATAGTCCCGCTGGGTGGCTTTGTCAAAGTACCAGCCATCGGCCACATAGTGGCTCTCCGCAAGGGTCAGATCCTCTTCCACACGGGCTTCATCCACAGGGCGGCCCACATTGAGGAAACCCAGATTCACCAGCACCCGGAAGAAGCGCCAGTTGTTCTTGGGCATATCATGCAGGTTGATCTGGTTCATCCAGTGGTAGAGGTTGTCCTGCTGGGCGGGTGTCAGTTCATGGTAGAACCGGTCGGGGATCAGGCACAGGGCCATGCCCATAACCGCCATTTCCACCATGCGCTGGTCAAAGGGGCCGATATCGCCCCAGTACTCCTGATGATTGGGGTCGGTACCGTTGATGATGCCTTCCTTCCACAGCTGCCAATAGGGCTCTGCTTCCGGGCACTTGCCCGCCAGCATGGGCACCAGCGCCCACAGGATGCGGGAGAAGCCTTCCATGCCCGCTACATCCTCGCTGTAGTGGGCGCTGCCCTCGGCAATGAGCAAGCGGGTCTTGCCCGGGCTTAAGCAGGAAACCACCGGGTCGATAAGCTGCAACGCTGCTTTGATCATGTCCTGTCGGGTTTTCAGGGGATTGAAACGAATCTCATTCATGGGCCAAATTCCTTTCCATGCGGAAGGTGTGGGAATGGGTAGCGGCTGCCGGGGCGGTCAACGTGAGCCGCCACAGGGAGCCTGGATAATTCTTGATCATGCGGGCATCAGTCACCGGGATTTCTTCAACAGCGGGCTTCAGGCCCTCTTCCAGCCGCAGGGTCAGCCTGCCGAAATGGGTGGCGCTGCCATCCACGCTGGGCTGATTGCGCAGCAGGAATACCCAAGTGACAGGTTTCGCCTCGGTCAGGGTGATGGTATCAGTCAGGGAGAAGCCCCCGTCTGCCAGTTCCATACGCCGCTGACAGGATTTCAGGCCGCTTTCCGGGCCGTATGCGCCAGCCAGTTCCAGCTCCAGACCCCCATCCAGCCGTTCGACATCCCGAGCAGCAAAAGCCTTGCCGGGCTGCTGCTCATAGCTGCCGATCAGGGGCAGGTTGTGGTTTGCGGAACGGGTGTTGAACAGGGTGTAGCGCTCGCTTGAAAACGTTTTGGCGGTGTAGACCATATTGCCTGCGTCCACCACTTCCGGCGCGCCATCCACGTGCAGGATGAAGGAACCCACATCATTGTGGTTATGTTCCTCGTCATTGTGACCGCCCTTGGCGCACAGGATGAAGCCGTCCTGCTCCACAACGCGAAGCTGCAAGTCGGGCAGCCACGCGTCCCGGAGCTGTTTATTTTGCGCAGTCAGCAACGGTGCCGGATGGAACAGTCGGTTCAAAAGGCGGCTCAGATGCGGCACATCGGCGATTTGCTGCGAGGCTGTACCGCGGTGCTCCAGCCCCAACGCGACGAGTCCGGGCATGCCCAGCTTTTCGCCCGCCAACTGCAAGCGCTCGCCGCACAGATAGGGACGGGCATCGCAGTCGGCAAAATTGACGAACCAGCCATCCTCCAGCCGGGTTGCCAGCGGAAAAGAAAGAATATTGCGGATCTTTTCATTCTGCCAGAAGGTGAAGCGGCCTTCCGTGGCACGCTCCAGCAATTCCAGACAATCCAGCAGCGCGCCGCCTGCCATGTTGAAATAGGCGGTGCCCTCGTCGCAGCCGCCATCCGCCGGCAGGATATTCACCCAGCGGTCCAGCATACGGCAGGCGCGATCACACAAGGCGGCAAAGGCGCGGGGATCGTTCATTTCCAACTGGGCAGTGTAGAGAATACTGGAAAGGATCCACGGCGTCCAGTTGCACAGGTCCTTGCGGATGTAGCCCATCCACCAGTAATCATCCCGGCGCATAAAGGGCGCAAGGATGCGGTTTTCGATCTCCTTGGAGACCCGCTGGCGCAGCATGGGCGACACTTCATCCAGCGGTTTCGCCATGAGGTTGCTCACATAAGCCAGAATCATAGCTGTCTGCGCGGCAAACAGGTCAATATAGGGGTTTTCCGGGTCAGGCAAGGGCTTTTCTGCCGCTTTCAGCCCGCCGGGAATGGGGTTCACGTTATGGGCGCTGATGACCCAGCTGGTTTCCTCGCAGATGCACCAGAGGCCATCAACAACCTCATCCAGCGCGTCCAGCTGCCCAGTGATGCAGCAATGGAGCATGGCGGCAATCAGCTTGCGCCGCCGGTAGAAATAGGGTTGCTCGAACACCGCCCGGCTGCCGGAGCGCACAAACCCAAGAAACTGGATAGCGGTCAGCAGCGGGTAGGGCTCTCTGTGGTTTTCGTACAGGCTGAGCAGATCCGCCTTGTCCCATTCGGGCAGAGCTTCCCACGCAGCACGGTTTTCAAATTTGGGAAAGGGACAGCCCGGCATGCTCCGGATCATCCCCGCAAACGGGTGCGAATCAAGAAATGTTCCAAACATGCGGGCTGTCCCCCTTTGGTGTGTGGTCTATCAGATTTTAGCCCTTGAGGCCGGAGGTGGCAATACCCTCGATGAAGTACTTCTGCAAACACAGGAACACGACGGATACCGGCAGCAGTGAGCACAGGGAGGCAGCCATGATCAGGTGGTAATCGCTGGAGTTTTCCTGAATGAAGCGGCGCAGACCCACCTGCACGGTCTTGTTGATGTCGCGGGTCAGGTAGATCATGGGGCCCATGTAGTCGTTCCAGGTGCCAACAAAAGTGAAGATGACCAGCGTGGCGATGGCAGCCTTGGAAAGGGGCAGCATAATGCGGGCCCAGATGCCGTACTCGGACAGGCCGTCAATACGGGCAGCTTCGCACAGCTCGTTGGGGATGTTCTGATAGAACTGGCGCATCAGGAACACGCCAAAGGCGCTGAACGCCTGCAGCACCACCATGGCCCACAGGGTATCGTACAGACCCATGGAGCGCATCATAATGAACTGGGGCAGCATGTAGGCCTGCCACGGCACCGCGATGGTGGCGATGTAGGCAAGGAACAGAATATCGCGGCCCTTGAAGTTCAGCTTGGCAAAGGCATAGGCAGCAAATGAAGAGGTCAGGGTCTGCAGGAAAGTGACCACGATGGCGATGAACGCCGTATTCTTGAAGTAGGTCACCAGCGGCACCTTTTCCCAGATAAGCCGGAAGTTTTCCCAGTGGAAGGTTTCGGGAATCCAGCGGATGGGATAAACGAACACTTCACGGTCCAGCTTCAGGGAAGAGGAGATCATCCAGACAAAGGGAATCAGGGTGAAGATGGAAACACCGATCAGCACCACGTAGAGCAGCACTTTGCCGATCAAAGCCAGCACCGGGTTGTCTTTGCGGATCTGGCGCTGGGTAAGCGTAACTTGAGTCATAACGGATAACCTCCTTTCTTAGTCGTTGGCGAATTTCTTTTCGCTGGAGAACTGGATGATGGTAATCACCAGCACGATCACCAGCAGCACCATGGCGATGGCGCTGGCCTCGCCGTAGCGGATGCGGGCAAATGCAATATCGTAGATGTAAGTGACCAGCATCTTGGTGGAACGGCCCGGGCCGCCCTCAGTCATGATGGCAACAACATCGTAAATTTTGAAGCAGGAGATGATCATCATGATGGAGGCAAAGAAGGTGGTGGGCTTGAGCTGGGGCAGGGTCACATTGCGGAACTGCTGCCACTTGTTGGCTCCGTCCACGGTGGCGGCTTCGTACAGCTCGCGGGGCACGCCCTGCAAAGCAGCCAGATAGATGATCATGTAATAGCCCATGTTGCGCCATACGCTGACCAGAATGATAGCCCAGATGGCCATGGTGGTATCTGCCGTCCATGATTTGTTGAACGGAATGCCGATGGCCATGATGAACTGGTTGATGGGGCCGTCCTTCATGAGCATGAAGTTCCAGCAAACGCAGATGGCGACCATGGATGCAACATAAGGGAAGAAAAAGATGGTACGGAAAGCCACCGCGCCCTTGACGGCCTTATTGAGGGCAATCGCCAGCGCAATGGAGCACACCAGCGTCAGCGGCACGGTGACGAGGGTGTAGAAAACCGTATTCTTGAGGGCGATGCCCAGATCCACACGGTTGAAGAAATAGAAATAGTCGCCTTTGGCGAATTTCTCAAAGACCTTTTCAAACTTGAAAATTTCGGCGTAGTTCTGAAGTCCTACCCATTTCATGTTGGCAAACGCGCCACCGTTCCACTCCACAAAGGACAGGAAGATGGAAAACAGAACGGGTACCAGTGTAAAGATGGCGAAACCTAAAAAGTTGGGTGCAAGGAAGGAGTAAGCCACGAGGGTATTTTTCCGCTCCAGCTTGCTCATCTTTTTTTTGCGAGTGCTCACGGCAGACTGTGCCATGGTGGATTGCTCCCCTTTCAAACAAAGCGAATGATTCCGGCAAGAAGAAAGCGGGGAGAGCGAGTGATACAGTCGCTCTCCCCGCCGGTTATGTCAGGTCAGGATGAATGTGGGTTGCGGGAAGTTACTTACATAACCTCAGCAACGCGCTCGTTCATTTCCTCGATGCCTTCTTCGATGGTGATTTCGCGGGTCATGATCAAGGTGTGCTCTTCTTCAACGATGGGCTTGATCTCGCTCAGCTTGTCAACCACGGGCCATTCAACGGCAACGTAGGTGGGCAGCAGGGCAGCCTTGGAAGCATCATCGGTGGGGAAGCCAGCCACGGAAGCCATGGCGGTGGCAACATCATCAGAAACCCAAGCGGGACGGGTGCCGGTGGAAGCGGTGGCCTTGGAGCCTTCCACGCCGCACAGCCAAGACACGTAAGTCCAAGCCAGATCCTTGTTGGCGGACTTGGCGTTGATCATGGCGCCAGTCAGGTTGCCGAAGGAAGAACCAGCAGCAACGCCCTCAGCGTGAGGCACAGAAGTGATGCCCCAGTTGAAGTTGCAGGTGCCGTCGTTGTTGTAGCCAATCAGGGTGGAGACATACCAGTAGCCCATGGGCATCATGGCAACGTTGCCATTGGCGAAAGCAGCGCTGTAGTGGAGGCCAGAAGCCTTCAGCTCGCTGTAAGCGGGGCAAGCGCCAGCATCTTCCAGATCCTGATACAGCTTGTAGAAGTAAGCCAGATCGTCGTACTGACCATCAGCCAGAGTGTTCACGCCGTCAGCCACGGTCCAGTTGGCAACAGCAGACAGCCAGGTGTGGTAGTGGGTACCGAACTGACCTTCCTTGGTCATGTCCTTCGCCAGCTGGGCGTAGGTATCCCAAGTCATGTCATTGGTGGGGTAGGCAACACCGGCAGCGTCGAACAGATCCTTGTTGTAGAACAGAACCCAGAAGTCGCTGCGGAAGGGCAGAGCGTACTGGGTGCCGTCGAAGGCGTAGTTGGCTTCCATGCCAACGAAACCAGATACGTCATAAGCATCCTTCTCGATGTAGGGGGTCAGGGGCTCGGCGAAGCCCTGAGCCTGCCAGTTCACGATGTCGGAAACTTCCTTAACCATGAAGACGTCGGAAGTGTCGTTGCCGCTCAGCATGGACATGGCCTTGATGCCATAGTCCTGAGAAGCGACGTCGATGTACTGCAGGTCGATGTCGGGATAAGCGGCCTCAAAGGCGGCTTCCTGAGCGATCAGATAGGGGGTGGTGTTGGCGTCCCAAGTGACGACGGTGAGAACCTGCTTTCCCTCGGCAAAAGCGCCGGAAACCAGGCTCAGAGCCATCATGGCCACGAGGACCAGAGCGAGCAATTTCTTCATAATGGATATCCTCCTTTAGATTTATCTGTACAGGAAGGGTGCCTTCCTGTCGGATACAGAGTGAGGTTCTATCGGGGGTAAGCGTATCACCGCCGCTTACATTATCGCTTACATTTCTGTAAGTGCCCCGAAAGAAACCACTGCGCTGATTACGGGCTCATTATACCCATACAATCATCAGATGTCAATATATTTTGGTGTATTTTTTGCCGAAAACCACAACAAAATTTGCGGAAACGTTTGCAAAAGAAAATGTAAGCGAATGTAAGCAGAACAGAAAACCGTATGAAAGCGGGTTGTTTTCTTTTTTATTTCGTGATATAATCCAAGTAATTACCAAAGAATGGGGTTGGCACCATGAACGAAAAACAGGCTACCATATACGATGTGGCACATGCAGCCGGTGTTTCCATTGCCACGGTATCACGGGTGATGTCAGGGGGCAGTGTAAGCGCAGCTTCCCGAAAAAAAGTAGAGGAAGCTATGGAAGCTCTCTGCTACTCTCCCTCCCCCGCCGCCAGCCATCGACAGGAAAAAAGAAGCCAACGCCGCCTCGCGTTGGTGGTATCCGAGCTGACCAATCCCTATTTTGCCGCTCTGGCTGCCGGTGCTGAAAAGGAAGCCCGGCGCAACGGCTATACTTTGCAGATGTACACCGTTCCTCTCCGCAGCGGAAACGCGCGGCCCGTCATCGACCGGCTGATCGAACAGAAGCTGGAGGGTGCCGTTCTGGTGGGCGGCGTGGTGGAAAGCGGTGAAAAGGAAGTGTTTGACGATCTTCTCCGGCTGGAAAAGATCATGCCGCTGGTAACCATTGGCCCCCGCATCGAAGGTCTCACCAGCATCAACATTACATCCGACCTGTCCGTATCCGTCCGCAAAAGCCTGACCCATCTGTACTCACTGGGGCACCGCCGCATTTCCTTTATCGGCGGTTCCGCCAACGTGCGCTCCAGCAGTATCCGTGAGCGGGCCTTCTACGATGAAATGGAACGCCTGGGGCTGCCCGCCGACCGGAACCAGCACTCAGAAACCGGCTATCTGCCTCAGGATGGTGAGATCTGCGTCGCCAAGCTGTTCAGCCGTCTTTCCGCCGGCGAAACACCCACCGCATTGATCGCCATCAACGATCTGGTGGCCTTGGGCGCCATGCGTCATTTGCAGCGCATGGGTCTGCGCATCCCGGACGATGTTGCCATCATCGGCTGCGATAATCAATTCTTCACCCCCTATCTGAATCCGCCCCTGACCACCGTGGACCTGCATCCTGAGGAGCATGGTCGCAACGCCGTATCGGAGTTGATCGCTCTGCAAAGCGGCGGCAGCATTGTGCCTTATAGTCAGATCAGCGAGTGCTCGCTGATTGTGAGGGAAAGCTGCGGTGCAGGCCTTGGTTTCCGGCGCATGGGCTAAAGCAGCAGACGGGCGCAAATGTTCCGCCAGCATTCATCCAGATTCATCTTCTGCACCTTCGCGGTCGCCAACACCGCGAAGGTGTTTTTCATTCTCGCCAATGCACCGCAGGGCTCAGTTTCCTTCTTAACCAACAAATACCTGTCCCCTTTCACGCCTTCCCATATCTTACCCTGGCATAACCCGCCCTGAAAATCCCATACTACCCTTGCAAAGACAAACGGCGCAGTGATGCACAAGCCGCACCAGCGCCGACAAGGAGGCAGGGAGCAATGCGAGCAACAGGAATTGTGCGCAGGATCGATGAATTGGGAAGGGTTGTCATTCCCAAGGAGATTCGGCGGACGCTGAGGATTCGGGAGGGCGACCCGTTGCTGATGACATGGGGAGCGAGGGAGCGGGGGTTGGTGGCGATGATGGCTTTGGGGGAGAGACGGGGGTGGTGATAGGAATGGTGGAGAATGTATAGCCCCTTCCGGCTTGCCGGAAGGGGCTATGTTGATTAAAGCTATTACAGCACAATATGTGCTTCGCTCTCTTTGACGATCTCAATAGAGCAGCCTTTTTCCTGAAGTTCCATGGCTTTTTTGACTTTCGTGCCATAGTTATCGGAACTCCAGGCAACACTGCCAAATTC
>SVGQ01000132.1 GCA_015056245.1 Clostridiales bacterium
TGCCAGGTACGGCCCAGGCAGTCGGTCAGGTGGAAGTCGATCTTGGGGCCGTAGAAAGCGCCGTCGCCTTCGTTGACCACGTAATCCACGCCCAGATCATCCAGAGCGCCCTGCAGGCCGTTGGTAGCCAGCTCCCACATCTCATCGGTGCCGATGGAGTTCTCGGGGCGGGTGGACAGCTCCACATGATACTCGAAGCCAAAGCGGCTGTACACTTCGTCAATCAGGTTGTACACGCCCTTGATCTCGTCGCGGATCTGCTCGGGGGTCATGAAGATGTGGGCGTCATCCTGAGTGAAGCAGCGCACGCGCATGAGGCCGTGCAGGGTGCCGCTCTTCTCGTGGCGGTGCACCAGACCCAGCTCGCCGGAGCGGATGGGCAGGTCGCGGTAGCTCCACAGCTTGCGCATGTAGACCAGCATGCCGCCGGGGCAGTTCATGGGCTTGATGGCGAAGTCGGTCTCATCGATCTGGGTGGTGTACATGTTCTCTTTGTAGTGATCCCAGTGACCGGAGCGCTCCCACAGGCCGCGGTTGAGCATGATGGGGGTCTTGATTTCTTCGTAGCCAGCCTTGCGGTGGATCTGACGCCAGTAGTCCTCCAGCAGGTTGCGCAGCACCATTCCCTTGGGGTAGAAGAAGGGGAAGCCGGGGCCTTCGTCCTTCATATCGAACAGATCCAGCTCGCGGCCGAGCTTGCGGTGGTCGCGCTTCTTGGCTTCCTCGATGCGGTCCAGATGCTCCTGCAGCTGCTCCTTGGTGGGGAAGGCGGTGGCATAGATACGGCACAGCATCTTGTTGTGCTCATCGCCGCGCCAGTAAGCGCCAGCCACGTGGGTCAGCTTGAAGGCCTTGATGTAGCTCAGGTTGGGCAGGTGGGGACCCACGCACAGATCGGTGAAGTCGCCCATCTCATAGAAGGAAATTTCTTCGCCTTCGGGCAGATCCTGAATCAGTTCCACCTTGTAGGGCTCTTCCTTCTCCTGGAAGTAGGCGATGGCAGCGTCCCGCTCCATCAGGTAGCGGCGGGGACGGATGCTCTTCTTGGCGCAGTGCACCATTTCTTTTTCGATCTTGCTGAGGTCTTCGGGGGTGAAGGGCACTTCCACATCGAAGTCGTAGTAGAAGCCGTCCGCAATGGCGGGGCCGATGGCAACCTTGGCATTGGGATAGAGCTTCTTGACGGCCATGGCCATCAGGTGGCTGGCAGAGTGGAAGAACACTTTGCGGCCTTCGGGGTCGTCAAAGGTGACGGGGGTGACGGTCTGACTGGCAGCCACAGGCGCGAAGAGATCCTGCATGGTGCCGTCTTCCAGCTTCACAGCCAGATACTTTTTCAGATCATCGGGGAAACTCTGCTTAATGAGATCGCCAACAGAAGAATTCTCGGCGACTTCGTAGACCTGGTCGAACATTTTCAGTTCCATGGGGCAATTCTCCTTTCTGCTTTTCGGGGACAGAAAACGCCCGTCCCCACATGGTTCATGCGGGGACGGGCGATGATATTCATTCGCTCGCGGTTCCACCCTGCTTGAAAGCAAGCTGCTTCCACTCATTTAGGCGTTGTATCGCTCGCCATGCGTCCTTGTCGGTGGGTGGTATCCTGCCGGGTCTGCATCCATTGCTTTCAGCCGATGGCAACGGTCTCTGGTCATGTCAGATGGATCGGTGGCATGTTCCACGTCATTCTCGGATGTTGGGATGATAGCACGGAAAAGGGCGAATGTCAAGGGGATAAACCGTTATTCTTCCGTATTCCTGCCCTTGTGATCCTTCAGGAGCAGCAATCCGATCAGCATCATCACCGGGAAGATCAGCGCAACCAGCAGGCCGGCTTTCAGGTCACCGCCAGCTGCGTTGGCAACCATGCCCACGGTGGTGGGGCCGGAGGAACAGCCCAGATCGCCAGCCAACGCCAGCAGAGCATACATGGCGGTACCGCCGGTGGGCAGCTTCAGGGCAGCCACGCTGAAGGTACCGGGCCAGAAAATACCCACGGAGAAGCCGCAGATGGCGCAGCCGATCAGGCCCAGCACAGGCAGATCAGCCAAGGCAGCCAGCAGGTAGCAGCCGATGCACAGAATGGCGCTGCAGGCCATGGTGATGCGCAGAGGGAATTTTTCGCTGAAATTGCCGTAGATGGCGCGGGCGGTGCCCATGAACACAGCAAACAGGCAGGGGCCCATCAGATCGCCTACGGTTTTGCTGACGCCCAGACCCTTCTCTGCGAAGGCAGAAGCCCACTGGCTCATGCCTTGCTCGGAAGCGCCAGCGCAGACCATCAGCACGATGAGCAGCCAGAACACCTTCTGTTTGAGCAGCTTGCCAAGGGCCAGCGGTTCATGACCGCCGGTGACGGACTCGATGGGCACCCGCTGAAAATAGAACAGATTGAACAGGGGAACCAGCGCCCAGATCAGGGAAAGGATGGGCCACTTGTCCACGCCGAAGAAATAGAAGAAGGCAGTAGAGATCAGCACCACGCCCACATGGCCCCAGCAATAGAAGGAGTGCAGCAGGCTCATGGCAGCTTCCTTGTTGTCGGAGGGGGAAGCTTCCACAATGGGGCTGACGCATACTTCCAGAATGCCGCCGCCGATGGCGTACATGACCACAGCGCACAGCAGACCCACATAGGGATCGGGCAGCACGTTGGGCAGAATTGCCATGGAAATCAGGCCCAGAGCAGCAAACAGGTGAGCGAACACCATGGACAGCCGGTAGCCGATCTTATCGATGGCTTTGGCGCAGATCAGGTCAACACCCAGCTGCACCATGAAGTTGATGGTTACCAGCAGGGTGATGCGATCCAGCGAGAGATTATAGGAACTGGCGAAGGTCAGGAACAGAAGGGGGGCGAAGTTGTTGCCGATGGCCTGCACGATGTAGCCAATGTAGCTGGCGTAGATGGTGTGGCGGTGGCTGAGCAGTTTCTGAGTCATGGGGAGTCACCTCATCAGTAGAAATGGGATTGATGGAAGATGGTGCCGTAACGAATGTCACATAACAGATGAGCAGTTTGACAGATACCTGAAGAAGCGGATGCCGTCTGCGGCTCAGAGCTTTCAGAGGGGAATTGCGGAATGGTCTGCCTCAAGCAAGGCTGCCAAAGGATCCGGCAGGGGACTTTCATAGTCCAGCCAGCATTTCCGGATGGGATGCCACAGATGGATAGCGGTGGAGTGAAGTGCAAAACGACCGGGCAGGGCATCCAGTTCGGTGCCGTAGAGGAAATCGCCGCAGATGGGGCAGCCGCTGGCGCTGAGATGCACCCGGATCTGATGGGTACGGCCTGTGTCCAGCTTGAGGCGGATCAGGGAGCGATTGTTGCTTGTCTGTTCCACACGGTAAAGGGTGCGGGCTTCCTTGCCCGCTGGATGCACAACGCGCCGGATACTGGCGGCATCCTCTTTGGCAATGGGCAGGTCGATGCAGCCCTCGATGCACGGCAGGGTTCCCTCTGCCACCGCCAGATAGGTACGCTGGAATTGATCGGTATGCAGCAGCTGCTGGAGCAGATACTGGGCATGAGCTTCCTTGGCGACCACCATCAGGCCGCTGGTGCCTTTGTCCAGCCGGTTTACAGGCCGGTACACAAAACCTTCCGGGCACCCCAGATGGGCATAGACCACGTTTTCCAGCGTTGCGCCCGTCTGCCGCTGGGAAGAGGCGGAGGGCAGCGGCGCGGGTTTGTCCACAATCAGCAGGTGCTCGTCTTCATAGTAGACGTTCAGGGGGATTTCGCTGGCTTCCGGTTGGGGCACATCCCGTTCCGGGGCATAGAGCCACAGCCGCTGCCCGGTATGGAGCCGGGCATCCGCATGCACCAGAACGCCGTCCAGCCGCATCTCGCCCTGAAACTTGCAGCGTTTGAACTGCCGGGAACTGAGACCAAGCACGCCTGTGGCTGCCCTGCGGATAGTGGAACCATCCAGTTCCGGGGGAATGATCAGCTCATATGCAGGCATGGAAAAACTCCTTCATTGGCAGTTGCAGGCATTATATGGGTTTTGGGGTGGAATGTCAATGGCTTTTCGGGATGTATTGCAAACCGTTTCAACCTTTGATAAGATAGGCGTATCAAGGTTTGGAGGGATTTTCATGGCGTTGGTGATGAAGCTGTTGGCAAAACCGGGCGCGCTGCGCACATTGGAGGAAGCGCGGGCGATCTTGCAGGATGTAACGCCCCTGAAAAAGAACTGCGGACGCCTGTGCGACGCGGCTTGCTGCCAGAGCGACGAGAGCGGAGAAAACGGCATGCTGCTGTTCCCTTTTGAAGAATGTTTTTACGAAAAGCCCATTGAGGGTTTTCCCTTCCATCTGGCAGAGGATGATACCCTGTTCAAGGGCGGCAAGCGGCTGGTATGCGAAGGAGTTTGCCCCCGGGAGCATCGCCCGCTGGCTTGCCGGCTGTTTCCTCTACGGATCCATGTGATGGTGGATGACAATGGCGAGCCCTATGCCAAGCCGGAGATCGATCCCCGGGGCTGGTGCTGCTGCCCCATCCTCGAGCAGGGCGGCATGCGGGCCATGAGCAGCGAGTTTATTGAAGCTGTGCGTCTGTGCGGCGAATGCCTGATGAAGAACACCCACATGCTGGAAGCCCTGTACAACGAGCAGCGGCTCATGGACGAGCTGACCAGCCTGTAAGGAGGATGCGCCCATGGATACCCTGATTATCGGCTGCGGTGCTGCAGGCGCGGCGGCAGCCATCGCGGCGGCGCTGCGTGGCGACAAGGTTACCGTGATCGACCGCAACCGCAAACCTTTGAAAAAGCTGGGCGTTACCGGTAATGGCCGGGGCAATCTGATGAACAACAGCGACCTGCGGTATTATGGCGATACTGCTTTTGCCCATCGGGTGCTGCAAGCCATGCCCCCCAAGGCGGTTGCGGCTTTTTTGGAGGATTGCGGCATCACACTGCTTCAAGAGGAGGAAGGTCGGGTCTATCCGGCAGCCAATCTGGCTTCCGTTGCGGTGGATGGCTTGTTATACCGTATGCAGCGGCTGGGGATACGGCTGTTGCCCTGCGCCTGTGCGGAGCGCATCCGGCAGGAAAAAGGCGGCTTTTCGGTATCGGTTACCGTGACCGAGTACGCCCCTGATCAGGTAAAGGCCAGCGGCAAGGTAAAAAAGGGCGAAGCCTTGAGCCAGCAAAACCGTACCCTACATGCAGACCGGGTGATCGTCGCTGCGGGCGGCGCGGCGGCTCCTGCCCATGGCACCGATGGCACCGCCTATGGCCTGCTGACAAGTCTGGGCCATACTCTGCGCCCGGTCAGGCCTGCGCTGTGCGCTCTTTTGACGGAAACCAAACCGCTGAAAGGTCTGTCTGGCAAGCGGATTCGCGCCAAGCTGTATCTGCGGGCAGCGGATGGGCGAGTGCTTCACGAAAGCAACGGCGAAGCCCTTTTTGCGGATGATGGTGTCAGCGGCATCGCGGCTATGCAGCTGGCTCGGTTCGTGGAGCCGGGATGCACGCTGCATATGGATCTGCGCCAGAGCGTGATCGGCGATGACAGCGCGAATGCGGGTGTGTGGCTGCAAAAGCGGCTGGAAAGGTTGAGCGGAAAGGCAGATGGTTCTGGGGATTGCGCGGGCAGCGCTGATGAATGCACCCTTTCTCAGCTGCTCACCGGCTGCGTACATCCAGCCATTGGCATTGCCCTGTTGCGGGCGGCGGGTTTGCGAGAGCAGGATGCCGCTACTCCGCAATCCCTCCAGCGGCTGGCGCATGCGATGACCAACTTTACCCTGCCCGTCACCGGTACCCGGGATTTCGATCAGGCGCAGGTGACAGCCGGAGGGCTGGATACCGCCCAGTTTGACCCACAAACCATGGAAAGTAAGCTGATTCCCGGCCTGTATGCGGCGGGGGAAATGCTGGATGTGGATGGAGACTGCGGCGGCTACAATCTGATGTTTGCCTTTGCAGGCGGTTTGCTGGCGGGGCAAAGCACGCCCCGGGGCTGACAAGCAATACATACCAAATGAAAGAAGGCTGTATATGGCGCGTACGGAAACTGTCACCCTGACCAATATGTGCATGATCACCGACGGCACCCGGGTACTGGTGCAGAATCGGGTGGATCCGGACTGGTCTGGCTACACCTTTCCCGGCGGGCATGTGGAGGCGGGGGAATCCTTCACCGACGCTGTGATCCGGGAAGTGCAGGAAGAAACCGGCCTGACCATTGAAGCTCCGCGTCTGTGCGGCATCAAAGACTGGCCCGAGGATGACGGCAGCCGCTATATCGTCCTGCTGTACCGGGCAGACCGTTTCACCGGCACGCTGACTTCCTCCGGCGAAGGTGAGGTCAGCTGGGTGGAACTGGATGAGCTGCGTTCCCTGCCGCTGGCAGATAGTATGGAGAATATGCTCCGGGTGTTTCTGGAGGAGGAGATCAGTGAGCAGTATTATCTGCTGGAAAACGGGAAATGGGTGGAAATGCTGAAATAATCACATAGGAAAACAACCGTTGCCGGTGATTTGGCAACGGTTCAGGTCGTCAAAAAACACGCCTTGCGGCGGCTTTTTTGACGAGTTTTGCACCGTTTGCCTAGGAGCCTACGGCTCCCCGGGCGGCAAACGGCGATAGGAGCCCCTTGCTGCGCAAGGGTTCCGAAACCACCGTACA
>SVGQ01000014.1 GCA_015056245.1 Clostridiales bacterium
CCAGAAAGGCAAGGGTGGCTTCGCGGCTGGCGAAGTCGCAGGCAATGATGACGTCTCTGTTCATGCGTGTGCTCCTCCTATGATGTCAGTCAGGTTGGTGATATGGTATTTCGCCATGACGGCGGGGAGATCGTCGATGATTTGTTTACAGGCGCAGGGGTCGATCAGGTTGGCAGCGCCCACCTGTACAGCGGTGGCGCCTGCCAGCATCATTTCGATCACATCTTCGGCGGTGGACACGCCGCCCATGCCGATGATGGGAATCTTGACAGCATCGTACACCTGATACACCATGCGCACAGCCACCGGGAAGATGGCGCTGCCGGAGAAGCCGCCCATCTTGTTGGCGATGATGGGCTTTTTCCGGTTCAGGTCGATGCGCATGCCCAAAAGGGTATTGATCAGGCTCAGGCCGTCCGCGCCTGCTTCTTCGCAGGCCTTGGCGATGGAAACGATATCCGTCACGTTGGGGCTGAGCTTGATATAGACCGGCTTCTGGCACACGGCCTTCACAGCGCGGGTTACTTCGGCGGCAGCCTCAGGGGAGGTGCCGAAGCTCATGCCGCCGCCGTGGACGTTGGGGCAGGACACGTTGACCTCAATGAGGCCTACCTGTTCTTCCTTGTCCAGCTTGCGGGCGCAGTCCACGTACTCTTCCACGGAAAAGCCGCTGATGTTGGCGATGACCGGCTTGTGGAAACAGGCTTTCAGCTTGGGCAGCTCCTCGGCGATCACCTTGTCCACGCCGGGGTTCTGGAGGCCAACGGCATTGATCATGCCAGCGGAGCATTCCGCAATGCGGGGTGTGGGGTTGCCGAAGCGGGGCTCCCGGGTGGTACCCTTGAAGGAGAAGGAGCCCAGCACGTTGATATCATACCATTCGGTGAACTCGTAACCGTAGCCGAAGGTGCCGCTGGCGGGGATCACCGGGTTATCCATCTGCATACCGGACAGATTTACAGCGGTATTTACCATATGATCTCCTCCTTTACCAGCACGGGGCCATCCTTGCAGATGCGCTTGTTGCCGTACTTGGTTTTGCAGCTGCAACCCATGCAGGCACCGAAGCCGCAGCCCATTCGTTCCTCAAAGGAGAACTGACCGCTGGTTTCGGAGGCGTTGTACACGGCTTTCAGCATGGGTTCCGGGCCGCAGGTGTAGATGTGGGTATAGCCGGGCTTCATGGCGTTTGTCACAAAGCCCTTCACGCCGTAGGAACCATCCACGGTGGTGACGGTCACATCGCAGCCCAGGGCGGCAAACTCCTGCTCGTAGAAGATTTCGTCCTTGGTGTTGAAGCCCAGGATCACGGACACCTGCTTGCCCTCAGCCCGCAGCAGCTTGGCTGCAAGGTACAGGGGCGGCACGCCCACGCCGCCGCCGATGAGCAGCGGGTGGTCGCCGGAGGTGGTCAGGTCGTAGCCGTTGCCAAGGCCGGTGAGCACGTCCAGCGTGCCGCCGGTCATCTGGCTCATCTGCTCGGTGCCCTTGCCCACCACTTTGTAGATCAGGGTCAGGGTATCGCCCTCCACATCGCACACGGAGATGGGGCGGCGCAGGAACA
The DNA here is from genome assembly GCA_015056245.1 of Clostridiales bacterium. Taxonomy (GTDB): domain Bacteria; phylum Bacillota; class Clostridia; order Christensenellales; family Aristaeellaceae; genus Limiplasma. The sequence goes on from SVGQ01000014.1 coordinate 1,565, forward strand.
GCCTGTCCAGCTTGATGTTTACAAACTGACCCGTGCAGATGCCCTCGGTATCGCCGGTGAGCTTCATGCGGTATACGCCTTCAGTGAGGGCGGTATTCTCAATCACTTGGAAAAATGCCTGTTTCATAAGCGCTCCTTATGCGTCGATGGTGGAGATGCACATGGTGGTCTCTTCCAGCACGTCCAGCAGCACGCGGACGGTATCCAGCGCGGTGAACACGCTGACGTTGTTCTCCGTGGCGCAGCAGCGGATCTTGTAGCCGTCGCTCATCTGATCAGCGGAGCCGATGTCGCGGGTGTTGAGCACGTAGGCCAGGTGACCCTGACGGATGGCATCCAGAATCTCTTCGCTGCCGTCCCGGAGCTTCTTGCGCTCGTGGGTGCGGATGCCGTTCTGCTTGAGGAAGGTGGCGGTGCCGGAGGTGGCCTCAATGTTGAAGCCCAGGTTGTAGAAGCGGCGGATCAGGGGCAGGGCTTCTTCCTTGTCCTTGTCGGCGATGGTGCAGAACACGGTGCCGTAGTTCTGCAGGTGCATGCCGGAAGCCTCCAGCGCCTTGTACAGGGCACGGTTCAGCTTGTCATCGTAGCCGATGGCTTCGCCGGTGGACTTCATTTCGGGGGAGAGGTAAGCATCCAGACCGCGGATCTTGCTGAAGGAGAACACGGGCACCTTCACGTACCAGCGCTTTTTCTCTTCGGGGTACAGGTCGAAGTAGCCCTGCTCCTTCAGGCTCTTGCCAAGGATAACCTCAGTGGCGATATCGGCAAGGCTGTAGCCGGTGGCCTTGGAGAGGAACGGCACGGTACGGGAGGAACGGGGGTTGACCTCGATGATGTACACATTCTCGTTCTTATCCACGATGAACTGGATGTTGTACAGGCCCACGATGCCGATGCCCAGACCCAGCTGCTTGGCATACTGGAGAATGGTGCCCTTGACTTTGTTGGAGATGGAGAAGGCGGGGTAGACGCTGATGGAGTCGCCGGAGTGGATACCGGTGCGCTCCACCAGCTCCATGATGCCGGGCACGAACACGTCGCGGCCGTCGCAGATGGCGTCCACCTCGACCTCTTTGCCCACGATGTAGTGGTCCACCAGAACGGGCTTGTCCTCGTCGATTTCAACGGCGGTTTTCAGGTAGTGGCGCAGCTGGCTTTCGTTGCCCACGATCTGCATGGCGCGACCGCCCAGCACGAAGCTGGGGCGCACCAGCACCGGGTAGCCCACCTTCGCGGCGGCCTTCACGCCGTCCTCAATGTTGGTGACAGCATGGCCTTCGGGCTGGGGAATGCCCAGTTCCTCGAGGATCTTCTCGAAGGAATCGCGGTTCTCGGCCCGCTCGATGGCATCGCAGTCGGTGCCGATGATCTTCACGCCGCGCTTCATCAGGGGCTCCGCCAGATTGATGGCAGTCTGACCGCCCAGGGAGGCGATGACGCCTTCGGGCTTTTCAAACTCGATGATGTTCATCACATCTTCGGGGGTCAGGGGCTCGAAGTAGAGCTTGTCGGCGGTGGTGTAGTCGGTGGAGACAGTCTCCGGGTTGTTGTTGATGATGATGGCTTCATAGCCGGACTTTTTGATGGTGGAGACGGCATGGACGGTGGAGTAGTCGAATTCCACGCCCTGACCGATGCGGATGGGGCCTGCACCCAGCACGATGATCTTCTTCTTGTCGCCCAGACGGCTGTTGTTTTCGCCGGTGTAGGAGGAGTAGAAGTAGGGGATGTAGGCACCCGTATGGCAGGTGTCCACCATGCGGTAGGCGGGCATCATATTTTCCTGCTTGCGCAGGTTCCACACGTCGATCTCGCTCACATTCCACAGCTTGGCGATGTAGGGATCGCAGAAGCCCATCTTCTTGGCGTCGGCAAGGATGCGGGCATCCAGCCGGTTGGCCTTGAGCAGGATCTCCATGTCCACGATGTTCTGGAACGCCTCCAGGAACAGCATGGTGATCTTGGTCACTTCATGGATCTTGTCAAGGCTCACGCCAAGGCGGATCAGCTGCATGATGGCAAACAGGTTGTCGCTCTTGAAAGTCTTCAGGTAGTCCAGAAGCTCTTCTTCGGTCATGTTGTCAAACTTGGACATGTACAGGTGGTTCACGCCGATTTCCAGGCAACGGACGGATTTGAGCAGGCTCTCTTCCAGATTGGAGCCGATGCCCATTACCTCGCCGGTGGCCTTCATCTGGGTGCCCAGCTGGTTGGAGGCGCTGGTGAACTTGTCAAAGGGGAAGCGGGGCAGCTTGGCAACCACATAGTCAAGGCTGGGCTCGAAAGCGGCGTTGGTGTTGGCGATTTCGATCTCTTCCAGCGTCATGCCCACGGCGATCTTGGCGGTGACCCGGGCGATGGGGTAGCCGCTGGCCTTGGAAGCCAGGGCGGAAGAGCGGCTCACGCGGGGGTTGACCTCGATGAGGTAGTACTCGCTGCTTTCGGGGTTGAGGGCAAACTGTACGTTGCAGCCGCCTTCGATCTTCAATTCGCGGATGATCTTGAGGGCGCTGTCGCCCAGCATCTTCAGGTCGTGGTCGTTGAGGCTCAGGATGGGAGCCACCACGGCGGAGTCGCCGGTGTGCACGCCCACGGGGTCGATGTTCTCCATGCCGCAGATGGTGATGGCATGGTCGGTGGAGTCGCGCATGACCTCGAACTCGATCTCCTTGTAGCCTTTCACGCTCTTCTCAATGAGCACCTGATGCACAGGGGACAGCTTGAAGGCGTTGTTGCCGATCTCGATGAGCTCTTCCTCGTTGTCGGCAAAGCCGCCGCCGGTACCGCCCAGCGTGAAGGCAGGACGCAGCACCACGGGATAGCCGATGCGCTCGGCAGCGGCTTTGGCTTCGTCCAGATTGTAGGTGATTTCAGAGGGGATGGTAGGCTCGCCGATGGACTGGCACAGCTCCTTGAACAGCTCGCGGTCCTCGGCGCGCTCGATGCTGGCGCTGCTGGTACCCAGCAGTTCCACGTGGCACTCACGAAGCACGCCCTTCTTTTCCAGCTGCATGGCAAGGTTCAGGCCGGTCTGACCGCCGATGCCGGGCACGATGGCATCGGGACGCTCGTAGCGCAGGATGCGGGCCACAAATTCCAGCGTCAGGGGCTCCATGTACACCTTGTCGGCGATGGAGGTATCGGTCATGATGGTGGCAGGGTTGGAGTTTGCCAGCACCACTTCGTAGCCCTCTTCCTTCAGGGCCAGACAGGCCTGCGTACCGGCATAGTCGAACTCTGCCGCCTGACCGATGACGATGGGGCCGGAACCGATGATAAGGATCTTCTTGATGTCTGTGCGCTTTGGCATGTGAACCGCCTCCTGTAATCTATCTGTAAGGTGAATGGGTTGGTGGGGTTGGTTGGGTTACGCTTTGAAAACCAGCTGACCGCCCTTGTAGGTGGCAATGCAGCGTCCAAAGAGCTGCGCGCCTTCGAAGGGGGTGGCGCGGCCCTTGCTGAGGAAGGTTTCCGGGTCAACGGTGACAGGAGTATCCAGATCCCAGAGGGTGTAGTCGCCGTCCTCCAGCGGGATGCCGAACCGTTTGCGGGGGGCAAAAACCATCAGGTCCATCAGCTTGTCCATGGTGATGAGACCGGGTTTGACAAAGTGGGTGTACATGACCGCAAAGGCGGTTTCCAGACCCACCACGCCAAAGGCGCTGCCGGAGAGGCCCTTGCCTTTTTCCTCGGCGGTGTGGGGGGCGTGGTCGGTGGCGATCATGTCGATGGTGCCGTCCAGCAGGCCTTCCACAAGGGCTTTGCGGTCATCGGCGCTGCGCAGGGGCGGGTTCATCTTGAAACGACCGTGCTCCTGCAGCATGCTGTCGTCCATCACCAGATAGTGAGGACCGGTTTCGCAGGTTACGTCCAGCCCTTCCTGCTTGGCTTTGCGGATCAGCTCCACGCTCTCTTTGGTGGAAATGTGGCAAACGTGGTAGCTGCAGCCGGTTTCCCGCACCAGCTCCAAGTCCCGGGCAATGGGGCCCCATTCGCTTTCAGAGCAGATGCCTTTGTGACCATGAGCTTTGGCGTATTCGCCATCGTGGATGTAGCCGCCAAAGAGGAGGCTGTTGTCCTCGCAGTGGGCGGCGATGAGCTTGTTCAGCTTCTTGGCCCGGAGCATGGCTTCTTTCATCATCTCCCGGCTCTGCACGCCGCGACCGTCATCGGAGTAGGCGATGGCATCCTTTGCGATGGCTTCCATGTCTACCAGCTCTTCGCCTTTTTCGCCCACGGTGATGGCCGCGTAGGGGTAGACAGCGATGGAGGCATCCCTGCGGATGGCGTCCAGCTGGATTTGCAGGTGTCCGGGGCTGTCCGACACGGGATTCAGGTTGGGCATGGTGCACACGGCGGTGTAACCGCCCGCGGCAGCGGATTGGCTGCCGGTGAGAATGGTCTCCTTCAACAAAAAACCCGGCTCTCTGAAATGCACATGCACATCACAGAAACCGGGAAAAACAGCATATTTGGAAGAAGAAACAGCATCCCCTTCGATTTTGAGGCCACTGCGCCAAGCAGCCAACGCGGATTGGTTGTCCATGTAAGCAGTCATTCCAGATCTCCTTTCCGCCAATGAAAAAACGTCCTGCCGGGATGGCAAGACGGTACAGACACACAGAAAAAAACCGCAGCGATACCCGTGCGCTGAATCGATCTTGCCGATCACTCGGTATCGGCTTAAAAATCGTTCTTATAGATGTTATCAAAGGAAGGGTAATTTGTCAATCAAAATGTTGGCGAAAATATGCCCGGATTCGACAGCAGGGGAGGTAGATGAATGAGTGGGGTGCAGGGGGATCGTTCCGCAACCTCAGTCGGCGTTCTGGGCACTAACCGTGCCCAGCCCTTGCTTCGGCCCGCGACTGCGGGTCGCTAACGCCTACGGCGTTGTGTTCCGCAACCTCAATCTTCGTGCAGGCTACTGCCGTAGCCTACACTTGTTTCGGTTGACGACTTCGGGTCGTTTTGCCCTTCGGGCAAGTGCCCACTGGGCACACACTTCCCTCCGTCGCCACTGGGCACACACTTCCCTCCGTCTCCCCTGCCGGGTGTGGGCAGAGCCCACAAAGCTGCGCCGCAGCGCAAAAGCACAAGCACAGCGAGCGCTCAAAGGGCGCAAGATGTGCGGCTGAGGAGACAAGTACCGGTCATTTGATAAAGCATCTCAGCACTTTGCCTCTCATAAGCCACCAGTCTCCATATCACTCCCATTTGACATCCCCCCACCCGCCCATATATAATGAACCCAACCAATCAACCGCCCACAGGCGGCAATGCGTCGAACAATAAAACAAGGAGACATATACCGATGGATATCAAACAGCTGATTTCTCAAATGACATTGGAAGAAAAGGCTTCCCTGCTGTCGGGACTGGACTTTTGGCACACCAAGGGCGTGGAGCGTCTGGGCATTCCCAGCGTGATGGTCAGCGACGGCCCTCACGGCCTGCGCAAGCAGGATCTGGAAGCTGACCATCTGGGCATCAACGAGAGCATCAAGGCGGTGTGCTATCCCACCGCCAGCGCCACCGCCGCCAGCTTTGACCGGGACGTACTGCGTCAGGTGGGCGAGGGCGTGGGCGATGGTTGCCAGCATGAACAGGTGTCCGTGATTCTGGGCCCGGCGGTGAACATCAAGCGCAGCCCGCTGTGTGGTCGCAATTTCGAGTATTTCAGCGAGGATCCCTACCTGACGGCGGAACTGTCCACCAGCTTTATCAAGGCGGTGCAGGGCAAGAACATCGGCGTGAGCGTGAAGCACTTTGCCGCCAACTCCCAGGAACACCGCCGCATGGCTTCCGACAGCGTGGTGGATGAGCGCACCCTGCGGGAGATCTACTACCCCGCTTTTGAAAGCGCTGTGAAGAATGGCAAGGCGTGGACGGTGATGTGCTCCTACAACCGGCTCAATGGCGAGTATGCCTCCCAGCACCGCCAGCTGCTGACGGATCTGCTTCGCGGCGAGTGGGGCTTTGACGGCTATGTGGTCAGTGACTGGGGCGCGGTGAGCGACCGGGTCAAGGGTGTGCATGCGGGGCTGGATCTGGAAATGCCTGCTTCCGGCGGCGAAAACGACCGGCTGGTGGTGGAGGCTGTGCGCAATGGTCAGCTGGACGAAGCGGATGTGGATCTGGCGGTGGAGCGCATCCTGACCATCAACCAGCGGTATCTGGACAACGCCAAGCCCGACACTGTGTGGGATAAGGAAGCCCAGCATGCGCAGGCCCGCCAGCTGGCTGCTGAGTGCATGGTGCTGCTCAAAAACGAGGACAATGTGCTGCCCCTTGCCAAGGGCGAGGAGATCGCCGTGATTGGTAAGTTTGCGGTGAAGCCCCGCTTCCAGGGCGGCGGCAGCAGCCATATCAACTCCTTCAAGACGGAGAGCCTGATGGATGCCCTTGCTGGCATGCCCGGCATCACCTATGCGCAGGGCTATGATATCATCACCGAGGAGCCGGACGAAGCCCTTATTGCTGAGGCCTGCGCCGCAGCAGCCAAGGCCCAAAAGGCGGTCATCGTGGCAGGTCTGCCGGACAGCTTCGAAAGCGAAGGCTATGACCGCAGCCATATGCGCATGCCCAACTGTCAGGTGGAGCTGATCAAGCGCGTGGCAGAAGTCAACCCCAACACCATCGTGGTGCTGTATAACGGCTCCCCTGTGGAAATGCCGTGGCTCAGCAGCGCCAAGGCGGTTGTGGAAGCCTATCTGGGCGGTCAGGCCGTGGGCGGGGCCACCAAGCTGGTGCTGTTCGGCGATGTGAACCCCTGCGGCAGGCTGCCGGAAACCTTCCCCATCAAGCTGGAGGACAACCCCTCCTACCTGACCTACGGCGGCGAGGGCAATACGGCGGTGTACAGCGAGGGCGTGTTTGTGGGTTACCGCTATTATGACCGCAAGAAGATGGATGTGCTCTTCCCCTTCGGTTATGGCCTGAGCTATACCACCTTCCAGTACAGCAACCTGACCCTCAGCGCGGACAGCATCAAGGATACGGACACCCTGACCATCTCCGTGGATGTGACCAACACCGGCAAGGTGGCTGGCAAGGAAGTGGTGCAGCTGTATGTGAGCGACAAGGAAAGCACGGTGTTCCGTCCTGTGCGCGAGCTGAAGGGCTTTGAGAAGATCGCCCTCCTGCCCGGCGAAACCAAGACCGTCACCTTCAGGCTGGACAAGCGGGCCTTTGCCTACTGGAACACCCAGATCAGTGACTGGCATGTGGAAACCGGCGCGTTTGCTATCGAGATCTGCTTGTCCAGCCGGGATGTGGCCCTGAGCGCGGAGGTCACCGTGGAGGGCACCGTTCAGCTGCCCACCCATTACACGCTGGATACCCTGTTCATGGATATTGCCAAGGATCCCCGTGCCATGGCGGTGATCAAGCCCTTCCTGGATGCCCAGCAGCCGGATTTCGGCTGCGAAGCGGAGAGTGAGACCGCCCGGGAAGCCATCACCCCGGAAATGGCGATGGCAATGATGCAGAACAGCCCCCTGCGCTCCAGCCTGAGCTTCGGCAATGGAGTGGTGAAGCGGGAGGATCTGCTGAAATTGCTGGATATGATCAACAACGCTTAAATCCTTTGTATATAAGGAACATAGCCCCTGCCGGTGCCCCGTGCGCTGGCAGGGGCTTTTGGATATCCACCAGTCAGGAAACCTCAACAATCGTTGAGAAATGAACAAAACCGTGAGTGTATGTTGCCGGAAAACCTTTTATCATCAGGGAATTTGCATCTTTGGGTCGCGCACAATGCCCACTTGCAGCCACAAAATGGTTGTGATATAACAAAACAGCGGCCCTGCCGCAAAACGCCCTCATGGGGCAATGGAGTTGATCATCATGGGATTTCTGTATAAGAGCATCAGAGGCGTGATCCGGCTGTTCAGCCGCAAATGGGAAACTGTGTGGGAGGAACCCTACGATGGTCAGCTGGCGGTGTTCTGCCCCAACCATGCCGGTGCTATGGGTCCTATCAGCATGTGCGCCCATTTTGAACTGACGGACAGCTGCTATTCCTGGATGAACAACGGCATGATGGAAGCCAAACTGGTGCCTGCCTATGTGCGTCAGGATTACTGGTGGGAGCCCGGCTGCAAACTGGAGCCCTTCTACAACGCCACCATTCCGTATATCGCGGCGGCGATCATCCCGCCCATCCTGCGCAGTGCGCCCGGCGTGCCTGTGTACCACGACAGCCGGGTCATCAAGACCTTCCGGCGCAGCATCGAGCTGTTGAAGGAAGGCAAGAATCTGATCATCTTCACCGAGCAGCCCTCCGGACACGGGGAAAGCGCAGCGGAGCTGAACAAAGGCTGGCTGCAGATCGGCCCCATGGCGTGGCGTACCATGAAAGTGGCGCTGAAGTTTTACCCGGTACATATTGATCTGGAAAAGCGGCGCATCACCGTGGCAAAGCCGGTGGCCTATCAACCGGATGTTCCTTTGAAGGAGCAGGAGGACAGTATTCTGGAGGCTATTAAGCAGGGCATTTCCACCGGACAGTTCGAGAATGAAAAGACTGAAATGCCGGAGAATGCAGCCTCCGAGCAGTGATCCGGTTAAGCCGGATGGACAGGACAACACCCCCGGAGCTTGCAGGAAAGGAAGCTCCGGGGGTGTTTCAGCCGGTCGATAAGCAAGGGTATTTTGGCAATGAAAAACCAGTCCGCAGAGATGGATTCTGCGGGCTGGCAGGTTGTCAAAAAAGGGGAAGGTGCAGGAAACTCAGTTTCCTGCCGGGTGTGGGCAGAGCCCACAAAACCTTGCGCCGCAGCGCTTTTCAGCAAGCACAGCGAGCACCGTAGGTGCAAGATGTGCGACTTTTGAACAGAAGTATGGGTTTTTCGACAGTCTGCCAGCCCGCAGGAATGGATTCTGTGGGCTGGTTCAATTTTTGGGAAAACGCGGAGGGTTATTCGCCCCATGCCTCTCTTTCGTACATTACCACCCGCACCTCCGGCTTCACCATCAAAGCCAGACCATCGGTGAGCACCTCGCCATCCATGCCGGTGAGGGTGGTCAGCACCAGATGCACGCCGCCATCAGCAGTCAGGTCATCCATGGGAGTGGCGGCAGCTACAGCGCGCCCGGGCAGACAGGCTGCCGCAAAAGCGGCGGCGTACCGGTCCAGATTGCGGGAGGGCGCGGAACGGGTGTCCAGCCAGCCCATGGAGGTGAGTTGGCCCAAGGCGGGAGAGCCATCGTAGAGCAGCACTTCACCCTCGGGAGACAGCAGCAGGGTACAGACGGGACTGGCATCATCGGCAGGGGAGACGCCGGTAACACGCCAGCCTCTTTCGTCAGCTTCGCAGCGGAGGGTCAGGGCATCGGTATCCACTGCCACAAAGGGAGAGGCCAGAAAACGACGGGCACAGGCCAGCGCGTCATCAACATCGTTCAGGGGCGCGGCAGCAGCCACCCAGCTGGTTTTCGGAATGGTGTGGATCGTAACGGGTTGGTGGGTCTCCCTTGTGGAAAACGCCGCCAGCAGCACCACCGCGCCCAGAAGAGAAGCCAGCGTAACGCCCCATTTCCGGGCTTTCTCGTTGTGCAGTACCCCATTGATGCGCTGCTTGAGCCGTTTGCCGCTGAGCATCAGATGGCTGGCGCCGGTGCAGCAGCGTCCGGCGGCACCGGCTAAAGCATGGGCATAGCTGAGGCGCTCCAGCCCCGGCAGATGCCCGGTCACCCGGCTGTCGCAGGCCAGCTCTGCATCCTCCCGGCTCAGGTAGGCCGCCAGCCAGACCAAGGGATTGATCCAGTGAAGCATGCAGCAGATGTTGCGCAGGGCAGACCACCACTGATCTCCGGCTTTCAGGTGGCAGATCTCATGAGCCAGCATGTGAGGGATGTGGGCAGCCTGAGAGGTTTCCGGGATGGCAATGAAGGGCTTCACCCGCCCAACGATGCAGGGGGCAGGCAGATATTGCACCAGATAGACCGGCACGGGTTTCAGCTTGTACTGCTGGCAAAGTTCATGATAACGAGCCATGAGAATTTCATCCGGCACGCCGGTACGGTTGCGCAGGATGCGGCTCTTGCGGCGGCTGGATTTCAGTACCAGCGCAACGCCCACGCCAGCGCCGGCTGTCCCATAAGCCACCAGCAGCCATTTTCCGGCACGCCCGCTGCGGGTCTCGTTACCGATGTGGCTCAGGGCAGCAGCGCCCGCGCCGTCGCCGGAGGACAGGGCATCCACCGTATCCAGAAAACGGGTGCGGATTTGATCGGCAACGGGCCGGGCTTCGCTGTCCACAGACAGGGTGGGCCGCAGGTCATTCATGAGGGGATTGGGCAGGCTGATGGGCAGCAAAAGCCGCAGCGCCACCACCAGCCACAGGGCGTAAAGCACCCGGTTGGAGGCCCGCCCCCGCAAAAGGGAGCGCAGCGCCAGCATCACCAGCACCAGCGCCCCGCCGATCAGCGTGGCTTCCAGCAGAAAATTGAACAGCGTCATGCTTCTCATGGGTGTATGTCCCCTCTCTTATGTATCGGATGAAAAACCCTCCAATGGAAATAGACGGCTCAGAAGGGTAAAGTATTGCATTCCGTCATGAAAAAATTTTCATGGCAAGGAAATTGTAAAGCATGGTTCTGTTTGTGGCAAGCGGGATTGATGAATGAAACATCGTTAAATCTTTCACGTTTTCATTGAAATTCCTTTCGCCACTTCTCCCGAAAGGTTGACAATACCTTGGAGAAATCCTATAATAGAATACGTTGGAAACCTCCGTCTGTTTGCTATGCGCATAAGCGACTGCCGCTGTGCCAGGGGATGAAATGAAAGCGCTGCCAAGGCATTCCGTTTTCTGTGCCCCCGAAAAAGCAATGCAGACAGACGGCTTTCAATGATAAATCACTTAGGAGGGAATCCCAATGGCCATCAAAATGACCGTAGACGGCAATACTGCTGTCGGCCACGTTGCGTATGCGTTCAGCGATGTGGCAGCCATTTACCCCATCACCCCTTCCTCTCCCATGGCCGAAGTCGTTGACGAGTGGGCCGCCCGTGGCCAGAAGAACCTGTATGGTCAGTCTGTGCACGTAAGCGAGATGCAGTCCGAAGCCGGTGCCGCCGGTGCTGTGCACGGCAGCCTCGCCGCTGGCGCTATGACCACCACCTTCACCGCTTCTCAGGGCCTGCTGCTGATGATCCCCAACATGTACAAGATCAGCGGCGAACTGCTGCCCAGCGTGTTCCACGTCAGCGCCCGCGCTCTGGCTGCCCACGCTCTGAACATCTTTGGCGACCACAGCGACGTGATGGCTTGCCGCCAGACCGGTTTCGCCATGCTGGCCTCCAACTCCGTTCAGGAAGCTATGGACCTGGCTGCTGTGGCTCACCTGGCCACCATCGAGAGCAGCGTGCCCTTCCTGCATTTCTTCGACGGTTTCCGCACCAGCCACGAAGTGCAGAAGATCGACGCTTTCGAGTATGAAGAGCTGCGTCCTCTGGTCAACTTCGACAAGGTGAAGGCCTTCCGCGAGAATGCTCTCAATCCTGAGCATCCCCATCAGGCCGGTACCGCCCAGAACCCTGATATCTACTTCCAGGGCCGTGAAGCCGCCAACAAGTACGTCTAAGCCACTCCCGCCATCGTGGAAGAGGTCATGGAGAAGATCTCCAAGCTGACCGGCCGTGAGTACAAGCTGTTCAACTACGTTGGCGCTCCCGATGCTGAGAAGGTCATCATCGCCATGGGTTCCGGCTGCGAAACCATCGAAGAGACCATCAACTACCTCAACAGCAAGGGCGAGAAGCTGGGTCTGGTGAAGGTTCACCTGTACCGTCCCTTCTCCACCAAGCACCTGATGGCCGCCATCCCCGCCACCTGCAAGAAGATCGCCGTTCTGGACCGCACCAAGGAGCCTGGCTGCCTGGGCGAGCCCCTGTACGCCGATGTCTGCACCGCGCTGATGGAAGAAGGCCGCACTGATATCGAAGTCGTCGGCGGCCGCTATGGTCTGGGCTCCAAGGAGTTCAACCCCACCATGGTCAAGGCTGTGTACGACAACCTGAACGACGGCGCTATGAAGAACCACTTCACCGTTGGTATCAACGATGACGTGACCTTCACCAGCCTGCCTCTGGGCGAGCAGGTGATCGCTGCTCCCGCTGGCACCGTCAGCTGCATGTTCTATGGTCTGGGTTCCGACGGTACCGTTGGTGCCAACAAGAACTCCATCAAGATCATCGGCGACCACACCGATATGTACGCTCAGGGCTACTTCAGCTACGACTCCAAGAAGTCCGGCGGTATCACCGTGAGCCACCTGCGTTTCGGTAAGACCCCCATCCAGTCCACCTACCTGATCGACGCCGCCGACTTCGTGGCCTGCCACAAGTCCAGCTACGTCACTCAGTACGACATGGCCTCCAAGCTGAAGGAAGGCGGCGTGTTCCTGCTCAACAGCCCCTGGACCGCTGAAGAGATGAACGATCGTCTGCCCGCCAAGATGAAGCAGCAGCTGGCCAAGAAGCATGCCAAGTTCTTCAATGTGGATGCCACCAAGCTGGCTCTGCAGGTTGGCATGGGCAACCGCATCAACACCATCATGCAGGCCGCTTTCTTCAAGCTGGCTGACGTGATCCCCTACGAGCAGGCTGACGAGTACATGAAGGCCTATGCCAAGAAGGCTTATGGCAAGAAGGGCGACGCCGTTGTCCAGAAGAACTGGGACGCCATCGACATCGCCATCTCCGGTCTGGTTGAGATCCCCGTGCCTGCTGAGTGGGCTGACTGCACCACCGGCGCTGAGCCCGTGAAGGTCGAAGCTACCGAGTACTTCAACGAGTTCGTTGCTCCCTGCCTGGCTCAGGAAGGCGACAACCTGCCCGTGAGCGCTCTGAGCGCCAACGGCTTCGTGCCCACCGGCACCACCAAGTTCGAGAAGCGCGGCATCGCTGTCACCGTGCCCGAGTGGCTGGCTGACAAGTGCGTGCAGTGCGGCAACTGCGCTCTGGTTTGCCCCCACGCCTGCATCCGTCCCATCTACGCTTCCGAGGAAGTCATGAAGAACGCTCCCGAAGGCTATGTGACCAAGAACGCCACCGGTAAGGAGTTCGCCGGCATGCAGTATCGTATGCAGGTCAGCCCCCTGGATTGCACCGGCTGCGGCAACTGCGTTGAAGTCTGCCCCGCCAAGGAAAAGGCTCTGGTCATGCAGCCCCTGGACAGCCAGAAGGCCGAAGAAGCCAACTGGGCTTTCGCTATGACTGTGCCCGAAGTGCAGACCATCGAGAACGTTGCTACCGTGAAGAACAGCCAGGCCCTCAAGCCCCTGTTCGAGTTCTCCGGCGCTTGCGCTGGCTGCGGCGAGACTCCCTACGTCAAGCTGGTTACCCAGCTGTTCGGTGATCGCATGATCGTTGCCAACGCCACCGGTTGCTCCTCCATCTACGGCGGCTCCGCTCCCACCTGCCCCTACACCACCAACGAAGACGGCCATGGTCCCGCTTGGGCCAACAGCCTGTTCGAGGACAACGCTGAGTTCGGCTTCGGTATGAACCTGGCCATCAACCAGCGCCGCGCCAAGCTGGCTGACAACGTCGCCGCTCTGGCTGCCTCCGAGAAGGCTTCCGACGAAGTGAAGGCCGCTGCCAACAAGTGGCTGGAAGTGAAGGAAGAGGGCAAGGCCTCCAAGATCGCTGGCAAGGAACTGCTGGCTCTGATCGAAGGCTGCGACTGCGACCTGTGCAAGGCCATCGTTGCCGATAAGGACCTGCTGACCAAGAAGTCCATCTGGATCTTCGGCGGCGACGGCTGGGCCTACGACATCGGTTACGGCGGTGTGGACCACGTGCTGGCTCAGAACGAGGACGTCAACATCCTGGTTCTGGACACCGAAGTGTACTCCAACACCGGCGGTCAGTCCTCCAAGTCCACCCCCACCGGCTCCGTGGCTAAGTTCGCCGCTGCCGGTAAGCGCACCAAGAAGAAGGATCTGGGCATGATGGCTATGAGCTACGGCTACGTGTACGTTGCTCAGGTTGCCATGGGCGCCAACCCCGCTCAGCTGATCAAGGCGATGGTCGAGGCCGAAGCCTATCATGGTCCCTCTCTGGTGATCGCCTACGCTCCCTGCATCAACCATGGTATCAACATGGGCCATGCCCAGGCTGAGATCAAGAAGGCTGTGGAGTGCGGCTACTGGAACCTGTATCGCTACAACCCCGCTCTGGCTGACGAAGGCAAGAACCCCTTCACGCTGGACTCCAAGGAGCCCAACGCCGCCGAGTACCAGAACTTCATTAAGTCCGAGAACCGCTATGCTTCTCTGGCCAAGATGTTCCCCGAGGTTGCTGCCGGCCTGTTCCAGCAGAACGAGGAAGACGCTATGAACCGCTACCTGCGGTACAAGGGTCTGGCTGAATAATCTGCCTGATTTATCCGCTGGGACTCCTTCGGGAGTCCCGGTCGGATGACATAACGAAACCCCGGAAAGAGATTCGTCTCTTTCCGGGGTTTTGTCATGGAAAGGTATTGGCTTGTTTTCGTATGTGGGGTTTCAATGGGCTTCCCACGGTTGGCAGCAGCCAGCAATCATGGGAAACGGCGTTGGCTGGCTATGCTTTTTGATTCATAAAGGCAAGAGTCTCATCCGCTGTAGGAATGGATGTGCCTGCGCCGGGCCGTGTGACTGCCAGCGCCGCTCCGTGGGCGGCAAGAGCCATAGCGAAGGCAGGCGGCTGTCCTGTAAGCACCGCTTGCAAAAAATAACCGGTGAAGGTATCCCCGGCAGCTGTGGTATCCACGGCCTGTACAGGCACGGCAGGTTGGTGCAGCTGCTGGTGGGCATCCCGGTACCAGGCGCCGTCCCTGCCAAGGGTCAGCACAATGGCGGCCTTGGGATAGGCGCTGCACAGGGTATCCAGCATGGCCTGCGGGTCGGCAAAGCCCGTCAGATCCTGTCCTTCTACCTCGTTGAGAATGAGCCAGTCCACCAGTTCCAGAGGCCACTCCTTCAGATCCGGCGAGGCGGGGGAAGGGTTCAGAGCCACCCGCAAGCCCTTTTCCTTTGCCAGCAGCAGGATGTCTCTGCCGCAGCTGATCTCATTCTGTAACAGTACGCAGTCTCCGGGGACAAAGTGAGAAAGCGTTGCTTGCGCCATTTCCCGGGTGATGCACCGGTTGGCCCCGCCAAAGAGCAGGATGGCATTGCCGCCAGCGGTTTCTACCTGTATAATGGCATGCCCGGTGGGGGTGTCCAACAGCTGCAAATGCTGGGTATCTACATTTGCCTCTTGCAGGGCATCCCGCAGAAACAGGCCATCCTGCCCGATGGCTCCGGCAAAGGCAGTATCCTGCCCAGCCCGGGCCAGCGCAATGGCCTGATTGAGTCCCTTGCCACCAGCGTTGCGGCTGTAGGCGGAGGAATCCATGGTCTCACCGGGGCGCAAGAAATGTGGTACCTGATACACATGGTCGATATTCAGGGAACCAAACACCAAAGTTTTCATTTTGAGCTGCCTCCATTCGCCAGCTTGCCAAACAGATCACCCATCAATTCATCCCGGTTGACGTGATATACATACCGGCACAGAGGATTCAGCGGCGCGCGGCCCCAATGATGATCATATTCCGGCACAGGGGTAGGGATCAGCCGGGAATGGAGGAAGCGGTGGTCGTCGTTGAGCAGCCAGCCCACTGCGGTCACATCCCAGAGCACGCGGCTCCACACCTTGCCCTCGGCATAGGTTTTCACTTCGTCCACGGTGTTTTTGACCAAAAAATCACACAGCGCATTTTTGCCCCGGAGCCAGTGATCTAATTCCGGGCCGGTGGTGGTGAAGGTGCTCACCACGCCAAGGCAGGGCAGCATCACCAGCGGCGCGCCGCTGCCGTATACCACACGGCCTGCTGCCACATCCTGACTCAGGTTGAACTCCCGGTTTTGAGGCCATTCCAGCGCGTGACCGCCTAAAAAGACCACCACGATCCGATCGGCGATCTCCGGGTTGATCAGCAGGGCAGAGGCTACATTGGTGATAGCGCCCAGCGCCACCACATACAGGGGATTTTCAGGAGTGTAGGCCATAGCCCGCTGGCTCAGATCCTTGGCGGCAGCGGAGACGACGGGCGTTTCTTCGCTGGGCAGATAACCGGTCGCGCCCCGGAAATAGGGGGTATCCTTGCCCAGCAAGTCCAACAGCCGCTGGATCTCCTGATAGCTGCGCTCCATGCCGTCCGCAGGGGAGATGGAGCGGTGGTTGAGGAACGGCGCGGCATAGATGGCCTGCACCCGGCAGCGTTCCGGGGACAGCAGGGCATAGGAAATGGCGAACTGGTCATCGATCTCGTTGTAGGTGTCGCTGTCGATGACCACATCGATCACACCGGTGGGGATCTCCAGCATGTTCAGGCGTTGTTGCAAGCTCAGCATGGTTTCGTCTCCTTTGCAGGGTCAGGCTTCGGTTTCGTCGATCAGATCGGGCACGGCGTTCAGGTTGATGAAATAGGGGTCGTGGAAGACTTCGTGGAGCTTTTCCTGCGGGTTTTTGTCATTGTTCACAATCCAGCTGGTGTGCCAGGTCATGAACCAGACCCACGGGGCCTTTTCCTCTTCCATCTGGGTGCGGGTGGGAATCTCGCCGTTTTCATGGTAGCAGATGGGCATGCCCTCTGGAGCGATGGCAGCGCATTGGGCATACAGGCCGCCCTGCGCGCCGCCCTTGTAGCTGTCGCCGCCAAGGATGTCCACATATTCATCGCCGGGATACCAGGGAGCCAGATCGGCGGTGGCATCGGAGAAACCCAGCACCCAGATCAGGTTGTGAAGGCTCCAGTGGTTCACGTAGCGGTCATACATCATGCGCCACAGCTTGACGAACCCTTCCGGGCCGCCTTTGCCCCACCAGAACCATTTGCCGTCCATTTCGTGGAAAGGCCGCCACAGAACAGGAACATGCCGCATCTGCAGCCGTTTCAGATAGGGGACGGCCCGGTCCATACCGGCGATCAGCGCGTCATAGGCGGGCGTGCCGGGGGTAAGGGCGGTGGCCCAATCAATGTCCTCTTCCTGAGATTGTTTGTAGGAGGAAGAAAAGTCCGGGCCGGTATGCCAGCAGATGGTCACGATGCCGCCCCGGGCATGCCATTCCATGGCGCGGCGCACCACACCGGCAAAATCGTTGTCGATAAAGTCCAGCCCGCGGATGGCAGGCAGGCGGCCTGTCCGGCTGAGCAGATAGTTCATCTCGTGTTCCGGCGTGCCGCACCAGACGGATTCCATCTGACCCGTCAGGCAGCC
The DNA here is from genome assembly GCA_015056245.1 of Clostridiales bacterium. Lineage (GTDB taxonomy): Bacteria > Bacillota > Clostridia > Christensenellales > Aristaeellaceae > Limiplasma. The sequence continues at coordinate 18,823 of SVGQ01000014.1, forward strand.
ATGACCTTGCAGGCTGCAAAGATAATCGTAAAGCCGCCGGGCGGCAGGGGTGGCCTGTGGATTGGAAAGGGCGCGGGTCATGCAGTTGTCCTCCTTGATGGGGAAATGTTGCTTGCAGTATAGCAGACAAAAGGATTTTGTGCAATGGAGGAAAGGGTGGGAATGGTGGATTGTGGTTTGATATGCTGGTATGATAGAATGAAAATGTTAAACTTGAATTTGTCTGTGAAAAGCCCATAAATAAGCGTATGTTAATTTGCGTTGCTTGTGGCAACGGCTCTTTTGAATATATAATTGAGCCATCAAAACAAGGAGGCACAGATTATGCTTAATGAAAATATCAAAAGAATTAGAAAGACAAAAGGGATATCGCAAGAAGAACTTGCAATTAAACTGAATGTAGTAAGACAGACTGTATCAAAATGGGAGAATGGTATGTCAGTTCCTGACTCCAGTATGCTGATTGTGTTGGCGGATGAATTGGATACTACTGTAAGTGAATTGCTTGGAGAACCCATAGCAGAACCAACTACCGCTGATTTAAAGACCCTTTCTGAAAAGTTGGAAGTTATTAATTTGCAACTCGCAAAAAGAAGGATAACAAATGTCAAAACGATTCGATGGATTCTTATTTCATTGTGTGCGGTTATAGTGATAATACTTTTCGCACTTGCATCTATGAATAGTTCTTATCTGGATTGGAATTACAATGATCCTGAGTTAGCGGTGGCGGGAACAATAATGCATGGGTTCGAGTTCTTATTTGTAAGAATTGCGCCGATTACTTTTTTGGCTTTTGTAGTTGGAATTGTAGCGACATATAAGAAAAGATAAATTTCAGTTTGACTGTTCGACAAATTCCAATTAAACGAGCAAATCCAGAGGTAAACTCGCCCAACGCTCCCCCGAGCGCGAAATTCCCACGGATTACAAAAAAACCGTTGGCAGGAAGCTACATTTCGGTTATAATATAAGCTTGAAGGGTTATACGATCCTTCAAGCTTATTTTTTCATTCATTTAGGAGGCGCCTTATGACTGTTCGCACCCGGTTCGCACCCAGCCCCACGGGCTACCTGCATCTGGGCGGTTTGCGTTCCGCCCTGTATACCTACCTGTTCGCCAAGAAGAACGGCGGCAAGTTCATCCTGCGTATCGAAGATACGGATCAGGAACGCGAGGTCCAGGGCGCTGTTGAAAAGATCTATTCCAGCATGCGTATGGCGGGTCTCCACTACGACGAAGGCCCCGATGTAGGCGGCGAGTACGGCCCCTATATCCAGTCCCAGCGCAAGGAAACCTACCTGCCCTATGCCATGCAGCTGGTGGAAAGCGGCGCGGCTTACCCCTGCTTCTGCACCAAGGAAGAGCTGCAGGAGCGCCGTGATGCTGCCACTGCAAACGGCGGTCAGTGGAAGTACGACAAGCACTGCCTGTCCATTCCCAAGGAGGAGGCCCTGCGCCGTATGCAGAGCGGCGAGCCCTTCGTCATCCGTCAGAACATCCCCACCACTGGCACCGCCAGCTTTGAGGATGCCCTCTACGGTCACGTGGAAGCTCCCTGCGATACGCTGGATGACAACGTGCTCATCAAGGCCGATGGTCTGCCCACCTACAACTTCGCCAACGTGATCGACGACCACCTGATGGGCATCACCCACGTGATGCGCGGCACGGAGTACCTCTCTTCCACCCCCAAGTACAATCTGCTTTACGAGGCTCTGGGCTGGGAACCCCCGGTCTATATCCACATGAGCCCCGTGATGAAGGATTCCACCCGCAAGCTGAGCAAGCGTTATGGCGATCCCGGCTTTGAAGACCTGCTGGAGCAGGGCTATGTGCGGGATGCTATCATCAACTTCATCGCTCTGCTGGGCTGGTGCCCCGATGTGAAGAAGTACGGCGAGAAGGAATTCTTCACCATGGACGAGCTCATCGAGGCTTTCGACCTCAGCGGCCTGAGCAAGTCCCCCGCCATTTTCAATGTGGAAAAGCTCAACTGGTTCAACCATGAGTACATCATGAAGATGGACTTTGAGGACTATCTCCAGATGGCTACCCCGTGGTTTGACAAGGTTCTGGCTGGCAAGAACATGGACTACCGCATGCTGGCCAGCCTGATGCACACCCGCACCGAGATCTTCTCTCAGGTGCCCGATCAGGTCAAGTTCCTGGCGGAGCTGCCGGAGTACAATGTGGGCATTTTCACCCACAAGAAGATGAAGACCGATTCGCCCATCTCCCTGAAAGCCCTGCAGCTGGCCCGCCCTGCACTGGCTGCGCTGGAGGATTTCAGCGAGGAAAATGTGAAGGCCGCTTTGATGCAGCTGGCTGCCGACAATGGCATGAAGACCGGTCAGATCATGTGGCCTGTGCGCATCGCCATCTCCGGTCTGGTATCCACCCCCGGCGGCGCCACCGAGATCGCCTATCTGCTGGGCAAGGAAGAATCCCTGCGCCGCATTGATTTCGGTATCCGCAAGCTGGAACGCTGCATCGCTACCGCCGCCATGGAAGGCAAGTGGCAGAAGTACTGGGAGGAAAACAACACTTTCGCTACCGATGTGTGGGATTTCTCCAAGCCCAAGTACTATGTGCTGGATATGTTCCCCTACCCCTCCGGCGTGGGTCTGCACGCAGGCCATCCCGAGGGCTACACCGCCACGGATATCATGTCCCGCATGAAGCGCATGCAGGGCTACAACGTGCTGCATCCCATGGGTTACGACTCCTTCGGTCTGCCCGCTGAGCAGTACGCCGTGGATACCGGCAACCATCCCAACGGTTTCACCCAGAAGAACATCGAAACCTTCTCCGGTCAGCTCAAGGAACTGGGCTTCGACTACGACTGGTCCAAGGTGATCGCTACCACCGATCCAGAGTTCTACAAGTGGACCCAGTGGATCTTCAAGAAGCTGTGGGAAGCCGGCTATGCCAAGCGCATCGAGATGCCCGTCAACTGGTGCGAAGCCCTGGGCACCGTGCTTGCCAATGACGAAGTCATCGACGGCAAGTCCGAGCGCGGCGGCTACCCCGTTGAAAAGCGCATGATGATGCAGTGGGTTATCGACCAGCCCGCCTTTGCTGAAAAGCTGCTGGAAGGTCTGGACGAGATCGAATGGCCTGAATCCACCAAGGAGATCCAGCGCAACTGGATCGGCAAGTCCACCGGTGTGGAAGTGGACTTCAAGCTGGTGGGCGGCGGCGAGTTCTCCATCTACACCACCTGCATTGAAACCATCTACGGCATCACCTTCATGGTGCTGGCCCCCGACGGCAAGATCGTTCAGTCCCTGATGGACCGCATCCAGAACAAGGACGAGGTGGAAGCCTACATCAAGGCTGCTGCCAGCAAGAGCGAGATCGACCGTACCGATGCCACCAAGACCAAGACCGGCTGCCCCCTGAAGGGCATCTATGCCATCAACCCGGTCAATGGCAAGGAAGTGCCCGTATTCATCGGCGACTTCGTGCTGGGCAACTACGGCACCGGCGCTGTGATGGCGGTTCCCAGCCACGACCAGCGCGACTTTGAGTATGCCATCGCCCACAACATCCCCATGCTGCAGGTCATCGAGGGCCGCGATGTGTCCGAGTGCGCCTTTGAAAAGCAGGATTATCTGGGCAAGGGCTGCAAGCTGATCAACTCCGAGGAGTTCACCGGCCTGACCGTGGAGGAAGCCAAGGAAGCCATCACCGTCAAGCTGGAAGGCATGGGCGTTGCCCGCCGCAAGGTGAACTACCACTTCCGTGAGTGGATCTTCGCCCGCCAGCGCTACTGGGGCGAGCCCGTTCCCTGCGTCTACACCGAAAATGGCGAGACCGTCTTCCTGCCCGATGAGGAACTGCCCGTCATCCTGCCCGAACTGCAGGATTACAAGGGTCGCGGCGGCAAGGCGCCTCTGGAGAACGCCGAGAAGTGGAAGCACTACAACAAGAACGGTATCAAGGGTCTGCGCGAAACCTCCACCATGCCCGGTTCCGCCGGTTCCTCCTGGTACTACATGCGCTACATCGATCCCAAGAACAACGACCAGCTCTGCGATCCCGAACTGCTCAAGCACTGGATGCCCGTTGACCTGTACGTGGGCGGCCCCGAGCACGCGGTGGGTCACCTGATCTACTCCCGTATCTGGAACCGCTTCCTGTACGATCAGGGCATCAGCCCCGTCAAGGAGCCCTTCAAGAAGCTGGTGCATCAGGGCATGATCCTGGGCGAGAACGGCATCAAGATGGGCAAGCGCTTCCCCAAGTATGTGGTCAACCCCAGCGATATCGTCCGCGAGTACGGCGCCGATACCCTGCGCCTCTATGAAATGTTCATGGGCCCGCTGGAAGTATCCAAGCCCTGGTCCTCCGCTGCTGTTGCCGGTGCCAGAAAGTTCATCGACCGCGTGTGGAACTTCTTCACTGTGCCTGAGAACATCACTGAATCTGACGATGGCAAGCTGACCAAGATCTATCACCAGAGCGTGAAGAAGATCACTTCCGACTTTGAGGTGCTGGGCTTCAATACCGCCATCGCTCAGATGATGACCTTTGTCAACGAGTGCTACAAGAACGGCACCTGCCCCCGTGAGTATGCTGAGGGCTTCATCAAGATGATGAGCTGTATCACTCCCCATGTGGGCGAGGAAATCTGGCAGCGTCTGGGTCACGATAACACCATCGCCTACGAAGCATGGCCCACCTATTCCGAGGAAAAGTGCAAGGACACTGAGGTGGAAATCGCTGTGCAGATCAACGGCAAGGTTCGCGCCAAGCTGATGGTCTCCCCCGAGATGACCCGCGAGGAGGCGGAGGCTCAGCTGCCCCAGCTGGACGAAGTGAAGGCTTTGGTGGGCGACAAGACCATCGCCAAGCTGATCTTCGTGCCTGGCCGCCTGTGCAATATCATTGTGAAGTAAGCGTGGGGACGAATGCGGGGCTCCGCACCGCACCTCGCCAAAGGGCCTGAGGCCTTTTGGAATCCCGCTGTCTGAGCCTGCTTTGCAGGCTCAGGAGAAGGGGGATTTGTTGGGGGATTGCTGTTCCAAAGGTGAGCGCAGCGAAGTGAAAGCCGCTGTGATCCATGAAGGGTCAGCAACCAAACCAACGTGTTTTTCACAACCCCATACCATTGCCCACGCCCCTTTGCGTGGGCAATGTGTCTTTAAGGAGGAATCCCTTTGCAGAATCCTGTTACCCCTGCCCTTGAGGTGGAAGGTCTGAGCCACCGCTTTGGCAAAACCCAAGCCTTGGATGGCCTCACCTTTGCCATTGCGCCGGGTCGTATCATGGGCCTGTTGGGCCGCAACGGTGCAGGCAAAAGTACCCTTCTGCGCATCGTGTCCGGTCAGTTGAAGGCTAAGGAAGGCGATGCGTGGCTCTTCGGTCAGCGTATTTATAACAACACCGCCGCCCTTTCCAGCCTGTGTATGATCGGCGACACTCCGGATTTCGGCAAGCTGAAGAATGTGAAGCAGCTTCTGTATATCTGCGATGGTCTGTTCCCCGGCTGGGACCGGGAGAGGGCCATGCAGCTGGTCAAGCTGTTCGAACTGCCCATGACCCGTCCGCTGAAGGGCTTCTCCCGCGGCATGCAGACAGCTGCCATGCTGACCATTGGTTTGGCATCCGGTTCACTGATCACCATCTTTGACGAGCCCAGTCTGGGCCTGGATGCAGTGATGCGCGAGAGGTTCTACGATCTGCTTCTGGAAGAAAAGGAGCGTAATCCGGAGCGTACCTTCATTCTGTCCACCCACCTGATCGATGAAGTGGCCCGCACGCTGGACGGCGCGGTGATGATCGACAAGGGCCGTCTGCTGTGTCAGGCGGAGCTGTCTGAATTCGGACGCATTTATATGAGCGTTTCCGGCGCACCGGATGTGGTGCGGCAGGAGACCGACGGCATGACCATCCTCAAGGAAGAATCCATCGCCGGTTCGCTGGTGCGGCATCTGCGGCTGAACAATGTCCGGGAGGGTGAACGCCTGAAAGAAGAGGGGAAAGTACAGATTGCGCCCATGAATCTGCAGCGGCTGTTTGTGTTTCTGGCACAGGAAAACAGCACGGAACCCGTGGCTGAGGAGGTGGAGGCATAATGGAAAACCGTCTGGCTCCTCTGGTGGAGAATCACAACTGGTTTACCCTGTCCCGCTTTGGCGGCTGCATGCGCTTCCATCGTGTAAAGAAGCTGAAACTGGCAGCGGGTCTTGCCCTGCTGATGCTGGTCGTGCAGGCGCTGGAATTGATCATGGCCTATTTCGGTTTGACCGAATACCGCCTGACGGCGCAGATGCCGGACCTGCCCTTCGCGCTGGCGCTGGTGTTCTGCCTTGCCATGCGCACCGCCAAACAGGATACCACCTTCCTGCTCCGCTTCGGTACCCCCCGTACCTCCGTGTGGCTGAGCAATGTGCTGTCGCTGTTTTTGTGCGGCGTGATCTATCTGCTTTTGTCCGCAGTAGTCAATGCGCTGACTGGCGCGGCAGCGGTGGCGCTGGCTCCCCATTGCAGCGCTATCCATTTGGCAGACCGCTACCAGCTGCCGGTGGGGGAATACCTGCTCAATCTGTTTACCGATATGGGCGGGGCGCTGCCTTGGAATTTGTTGTGGCTGCTGGAATACACCTGCATCTTCTATCTGCTGGCCTGCTGCCTGCGCCGCTGGAAGGCTGCCACCATCATCGTGCTGGTGGGCGTGCCCGCGCTGCTGTTTACCCTGATTCTGCTGCCTACCATACAGGGCGTGGCGGAAATGCTGGAAAGCGGCAGTGAAGGCGAGCTGATGGTGCTGTTCTTCCGCTTTATGAGCTGGTTGGAGAAGGTTGCTGATTTCACGGTTGAAAACTGGCAGTGGGTTCAGGGCGCTATGGCGTTTGTATCGCTGGTGCTCAGCTATCTGGTGATGCGGGGCACCCGTCAGCCGGAATAAGAAAGGTATCTCCGCATCCATGCGCAAGGATGCTGCATCATTTTAACAAACAAGGAGGAATCTCTATGGTCAATGTGAAAGGCAGATGGGCGCTGATCACCGGCACCAGCCGCGGCATCGGTTACCTGACCGCCATCTTTATGGCCCAACAGGGCTGCAATTTGATTCTTCACAGCCGTACGATGGAAGGCACCCAGAAGGTCAAGGCCGAGGTGGAAGCGCTGGGCGTGTCTGCCCATTGCGTCGCCGCTGAACTGAACGACTTGGCTGCTGTGGAAACCATGCTCAGCGATATCGACGCGCTGAACGTGCCGGTGGATATCGTGCTGAACAATGCCGGTCTGCAGATTGCTTACCGCACCGATTATCTGTCCACCCCCAAGGAGGACTATCTGGTCAGCTTCAATGTGAACACCATCGCTCCCATGATGATCTGCTACCACTTCCTGCCCAAGATGCAGGCGCGGGGTTTCGGACGCATCCTGAACACCACCAGCGGCATCAATCTGGATCCCCAGCAGGCGGGCTATTCTGCCAGCAAGGCTGCGCTGGATAAGGTGACCATCGATCTGGGCATGAAGTACGAAGGCTCCGATGTGCTCATCAACCTGACCGACCCCGGCTGGTGCCGTACCGATCTGGGCGGTCAGCAGGCTCCCAACGCTCCCGAAAGCGCCATTCCCGGCATTGTGGTGGGCGCTTTTGTGGATGACGGCAAGTGCGGTCGTTTCCTGGGCGCGCAGAACTTTACCGGCATGACGCTGGAGGACGCTGTCGCCAAGGCAGAGCGGGAGTTTGACAGCCCCTACGGAAAGTAATAAATAAGCGGGGGAGCGCTTCCGCATCCGTGCACCGCAGCATGTATTCAAAGCGGAAACAATACGCGAGGCTGTTGCCATCTTTCGGCAGCAGCCTTTCTTTTGCCAGAGGCACGGGCAGATTCTTCGTCCTTGATGCAGGAATTTGCGGCTTCCCCGCGGAACATATATCCTATCAGATGAAAAAACCAATCCATTGCGCAGGATTGGCTGTGAAAAAAGAAAAATGGATCGACCATCGGGAGGGATTGATATGGCACAGGAAATCACCATCCGTTCTGTTACCGGACAGGAACTGGAACTGCTTTGCTGGCCCTGTGAGGGGCAGGCCAAGGGCATTGTGCAGCTGGTGCACGGCATGGCAGAGCACATCCATCGCTATGAGGATACCGCCAAGGCCTTGAATGCAGCGGGGTATCATGTGGTAGGGCATACCCATCTGGGCCATGGCAAACTGGCGAAGATCCAAGGCTATTTTGCGGATCAGGATGGGTGGGAAGCCGTGCTTGCCGATACCCATAGCGTTCGGGTGTGGGCGCAGGAGCAATTCCCCGGCTTGAAGTATTTCCTGCTGGGACACAGCATGGGCAGCTTTGTGGTCCGTTGCTATGCCCTGCGTCACAGGGATCTGGATGGCCTGATCATCAGCGGTACGGGCCACTTCGAGAAACCCATCCTGACAGCCGGCGGTATGATCGCTGGCCTGCAGGGGCTTTTCGGCGGCGCAGCCAAGCCCTGTAAACTGCTGCATACCATGAATTTTGCCGCCAACAACAAGTCGGTGGAAAATCCCAAAACGGAATGCGACTGGCTCAGCCGGGATGAGGCGCAGGTGGCTGCCTATGCCGCCGACCCGCTGTGCGGCTTTATGTTCACAGCCAAAGCCTACGGCGATATGTTCGATGGTTTGCGCATGCTTTACCCGGACAAGCTGTCCGCCATGAATCAGGAGGTTCCTGTGCTGCTGTTCAGCGGTGATCAGGATCCGGTGGGCAAGAACGGCGTGGGCGTGCGGAAGGTGTATGAGGAGCTGAAGGCTGCCGGAATCAAGGATCTGACGCTGACGCTCTACACAGGAGGCCGCCATGAGATGTTCAACGAAACCAACCGGGAGGAAGTCTGGACAGATCTGACTACTTGGCTGGATGCCAGAGTATAAAAGGAAAAGCTATGGAAAACGCCCCGGGTGCAGTTCAGCAGCTGCATCCGGGGCGTTTTCGTCAACAATCCTTGATGATGAATTGAGAAACAGGAGAGGCGGGCATCCTACAATACATATCGGAAAGGAGCGGCGGGTATCGAGACTTTGCCTGCCAAAGAATCATGGAAGATATTCGGATGCTGCTGGAATTTTTGCGCCCCGGTGAAAACTTTGCTGGGCTGTGCCATGCCACCCGTCTGATGGAGGATCTGCAACTGTCCTCCTGCGAATGCCTTGGTCTTGTGGCGATGATCGAATCGCTGTATGGCCGAGTTTTTGGCTGGGAGGCGGAGTTACGCACCCTTGGCGATCTGCTGGCCTATTTAGCGAACGAAGGCGTGGAAATACCGGTATAGCGCAGACCGCGGGCAGGGAACGGCGCATGTTTGCCATCGCTGCCCGGCTTCTCCTGAGGACTGTTCACGGCAGGAAGGCCGCCTTGTGCGTTGATTTTTCCCTCTGCCGGACAGTATAAGCCCCCGATTCCGGATGAATGACCGGGTCGGGGGCTGTTTTATGGATATGGGTACAGATATATCGGCTCCAATATCGTTGAACAGCCCATACAGCGAAGTTGCGCGATCCTGCCTTTTGTGCTATGATACCCCAAACCAACCGGTCCTTCCCGGATGCAAGGAGGCGGCAACATGCCTGTACAGTATCCCGATTACAGCAACAGCATCGCCAATCTGGCCTGCTCCATTTTGAATCATTACGGCATCACGCCGCCCAACCCCACATTGCCTGTGGCGGATGAGCTGTTGAACAGCCATCCGGCAAAACATGTGGTGGTACTGCTGCTGGATGGCATGGGCGTTGCGAATATGGAAAAGCACCTCTCGCCGGATGGCTTTTTCCGCAGCCATTTGATCACGCCATATTCCTCCACCTTCCCGCCTACTACCGTGGCAGCCACCACGGCAGCCCTCAGCGGCCTGACTCCCAATCAATCTGGCTGGCTGGGCTGGGTGGGGTACTTTCCGCAGTTGGACAGGAATATCGTGTACTACTGGAATGTGGATAATGATACCGGCGAGGACATGAAGGACTGTAATGTGCCGTGGACCTACGTGCCCTATCGGAGTTTGCCGGATCAGATCAAGGAAAGAGGCACGGCGGCCCATAGCCTTGCGCCCTTCCTGCCGCCGTTTCCCAAAACCTTCGATGCTTTCTGCAAGGAGATCCAAACCCTGTGCGCACAGAGGGAGCCTTCCTATGTCTATGCTTACTGGGATGAACCGGATCACACCATGCATGAAAGAGGGGTGGACGGGCCGGAAATCGGTGAGCTGATGCGGTCTCTGGAACGCCGTGCGGAAGAAATGGCAGCCGCCCTGCAGGATACGCTGTTGATCATTACTGCGGATCATGGGCATATCAACAATCATAATGTGGAGATCCTGCGCTATCCGGAAATCGCGGAGTGTCTTATGCGCATGCCCTCTATCGAATTACGGGCAGCCAATCTGTTTGTGAAACCCGGCATGGAAAAACAGCTGGAAGCCGCTTTTGCCAAGTATTTCCCGGAGGAGTTCATTCTTCTTGGCAAAGAGGAAGTGCTGGAAAAACAACTGCTGGGCACTGGCGAAAACCATCCGCTGCTGGACGGTATGCTGGGAGATTATCTTGCCATTGGGGTTGGCGATATCGGCATCGCACACAATTCCCCGGATCACAAGGGCAACCACGCAGGCATCACCCCTGAAGAGATGACCATCCCGCTGATTGCGGTGAAACGCTGAAATCTGATATCCATACGAAAACCCTCCATCAGCCGTTGTATTGGCTGAATGGAGGGTTTTCGCAGCTATTGCTGCCGGACTGTCAGGTTATTCGGTCAGTGCTGTCTGCCCGGAGCCGCCAATGGCGATCTGGCGTGGGGCGGGCTTTTCTGCAGGCTGCTCCTTGGGAAGGGTTACTTTGAGTACACCGTCCACATAATCGGCGGCGATGGCAGCAGTATCGATGCCATCCAGTTCAAAGCGGCGCTCCATGCGGTGTTCGCGGCGAGGCGGCTGGTGTTCGTCTTCGGCAGGCTGCGCGGACTCGGGGCCGCGGCGAAGGGCGGTGATGGTGAGCACATTTCCGTCTACGGACAGGCTGATGTTATCGCGGCCTACGCCGGGCAAATCGCTTTCCAGCAAGTAGGCAGCATCCGTCTCATGGATGCGCATCTGCATTCCGGGACGGTGGGCACGGCGCTGGGGTTCGCCAAAGAAATCCCGGAAAAAGGGGTCGGAGAACATGGGGGTCAGGGGCTTCATCATGGAATACATCATACTGTACATCCTCCTCTGTTATGGTTCGTCTGATCATTGTGATTCGCTCTGTGTTGTGCAGGGGGAAGGCTTTCTCCCTTGCGCATTGTTATGATAACATTAAGGTCAAAGAAAGTCAAAGTTCGATGATCGACCATGAAAGTCAAAGAAAGTCAAATACCGAACAACAACAAGGGGTTTTAACGCATAATCGCCAATTTTCTCATTCTTTTATCTGTTTTTATTGATTTTTGCAATCCGAAACCGCCGTAGGGCAGCAGCATCCCGTTTCTTTCCATGTATTGCCTCCTTTGCTTGACGATGAGAAATCCCGCAGGTATAATAATTTAGTATGCGCCAATGGCAGATGTTTGTTTTTCCGTTTCCGGCGCAATGCAAACCATGATCAGGAAGGATGGTTGACCCAATGAAAGTCAACAATCGCGCCAAGAAGAAAACCGCAGCGATTCTTACCCTGAGCATCGCGCTGGTGCTGACGCTGCTGGTAGGTTACCTTTCACTCAATGGCATGCCGCTGGACAGCCGTGGTCTGTACCGGTTGCTGCCGTGGGTGCCCAAGCCGGGCAACTGGCCCCAGAGCGTATCGCTGGGTCTTGACCTCAAGGGTGGCGTATATGTGGAATATGAGGCCGGTCTTTCTCAGGAACAGATCGATGGTGGCGCGGACTATAACAGCCTGCTGGAAGCCACCCAGAAGGTGATGGTGGAACGCCTTTCCGATAAAGGCTTTTCCGAAGCAACGGTCACCCAGATCGGCAACAGCGGCATCCGTGTTGAGATTCCCGATGTAAAGGATCCGCAGACCGTGTTGGATCTGATCGGAACGCCTGCCAAGCTGGAGTTTGCCGACCCGCAGGGCAATATTTTCATGGATGGCAGCTATGTGCAGACTGCATCCCAGTCCTATGACAACGATAACCGGCCCTGCATCCAGCTGGTGCTGACCGAGGAAGGCGTGCAGCTCTTTGGCGATATGACCGCCCGGAGCATCGGTCAGGAGATCGCCATCTATCTGGATGATCAGCTGCTGATGAGCCCGGTGGTGGAAGCCGCTATTTATGGCCCTGTGCTGATCAGCGGCGAATACACGGTGGAAACTGCCGCCAATATGGCGCTGCAGCTGCAGAGCGGCGCACTGCCCATGACGCTCCGTCAGGATAAGCTGGACACCATCTCTGCTACATTGGGCCAGGATGCGCTGGACAGCAGCGTTACTGCCGCTATGATCGGCATCCTGTTGGTAATGCTGATCATGGTCATCCGCTACCGCCTGTGCGGTTTGCTGTCCGCTTGGGCACTGTGCATCTATATTATCGCCCTGTTCTTCCTCATCGCCGTGATTCCCGGTATTCAGCTGACCCTGCCCGGTATTGCCGGCGTGGTGCTGGGCATCGGCATGGCAGTGGATGCCAATGTGGTCATTTTTGAGCGCATCAAGGAAGAAGTCAGCGCAGGACGCCCGCTGATCCACGGCGTGCGCATCGGCTTCAAAAACGCCATGAGCGCAGTGCTGGATGCCAACATTACCACCATCATTGCTGCTGTGGTGCTGCTGATCTTCGGTACAGGTTCCGTGCGCGGCTTTGCCATCACACTGCTTTTGGGCGTGCTCACCAGTATGCTGACAGCCATTGTGGTGTCCCGCATGCTGCTTACCAACGCCTGCCGTCTGGTGAAGAATCCCGCTTTGTTCCTCTGCGCCCCCAAAGCGCAGGTTGAAAAGGAGGTGCAGTGACATGAAGAAATCCGCTTTGATCTGTCTGGCTGTTTCGTTGGCGGTCATGGTAACGGCGCTGATCATGTCCCTGTGCGGCTATGGGATCAACTTCGGCCTTGATTTTGCCGGCGGTTTGATTCTCAAGTATGAGATGGGACAGCCCTTTGATACAGGGCTTGTGGAGAAAACGCTCAAGGAGACTGGTATTGAGGAGTGCACCGTCAGCGTGTCTGGCGAGGAAGGCACCACCATGCAGGCGCGCATTCCCAGCCTTGGCAGTGAGGACGAAATCCAGCTGCTTCAGGCTGCGCTGGAGGAAAAGCTGCTGGCCCAGTATCCTCAAATGGAAACGGACACGGCAACCGCCAGCTATGTGGGCCCTGTGGCAGGCCGTACGCTGGTGCGCAACGCGGTCTTCAGCGTGCTGCTGGCTGCTGCGCTGATGCTGATTTATATCGCTTTCCGGTTTGACTTTGCCAGCGGCGTGGCGGCAGTGGCCGGTCTTGTGCACGATGTGCTGGTCATGCTCAGCTTCATGGTGATCTTTCGGAATTTCATCCAGATGAATTCCTCCTTCATTGCCGCGATGCTGACCATAGTGGGCTATTCCATCAACAATACCATCGTCATTTTCGACCGCATCCGCGAGAACCGGAAAAAGCCCGCCAGCTCCGGCATGACCCGTTCGCAGATTGCAGACCTGTCCGTGCAGGAAAGTCTGGGACGCACCATCAATACCACCCTGACCACGCTGGTGACCATCGTGAGCCTGTATGTGCTGGGTGTGAGCGCGATCCGGGAATTCAGCCTGCCGATCATTATCGGTATTCTGGCTGGTGTTTACAGCGCCAATCTGATCAACGGCTATGTATGGGCGGCCTTTGAAGACTGGCGGCTGGGCAAGCGCAAGTAAACATGGCAGCGCTCTGCACCGCAGCGCGTCCCATCGCATAATCTGTAGTTCCGGAACCATACGGGCTGTCCCTTGCAGGCAGCCCGTTTCCTTCACGGGATTTGTTTTGTACGCTCAAAGGAGGAAATGTTTCTATGACGAACTGGCTTATCCGCCGTTTTGTCCGCCATGCGGATCAGGTAAATGACCCATCCGTACGCGCTGCCTATGGTACCCTTGGCGCAACGGTGGGCATCATTGTCAATGCACTGCTGGCGGCTACCAAATTTCTGCTGGGTGTGCTCAGCGGCTCGCTGGCTGTTACGGCTGATGCTGTCAACAACCTGTCTGATGCGGGCGGCAGCGTGGTGGCGCTGGTAACGACCCGCATGGCTCAAAAGCCGGTGGATCAGGATCATCCCTTCGGTCATGGGCGCATGGAGTATCTGGGCTCGCTGGCTGTGGGCGTGATCATCGTGGTGATGGCAATCAGTCTGCTCAGGGACGGCATTGCTGCCATTATGAATCCCCAGCGGCTGGATGTGACCATTGTGGTGGGCGTGTTGCTGATCCTGTCGGTGCTGATGAAGGGGTGGCTGTTCTTTTTCTACCGAAAAGTGGGCAAAACCACCAGCAATGGTACCCTGATCGCTGCTGCCAAGGACAGTCTCAGCGATTGCATTGCCACCAGCGCGGTGCTGGTCAGCATGGTTTTGCAGGAGATCTTCGGCTGGCTGATCGATGGCTGGATCGGCGTTGTAGTAGCGTTGATCGTCCTGAAAGCAGGTTATGAAGTGTGCCGGGGTACGGTGGACAGTCTGCTGGGCGGTAAACCCGACCCGGACAAGATCCGCCGTATCAAGGAACTGATGCTGAGCTACGACGGCATTCTGGGTGTGCATGATCTGGTGCTGCACGATTACGGCCCAGGCCGGTGTATTGCCTCGGCTCATGCCGAGGTGAGCGCAGAGGGCAATATTCTGGACATTCACGAGATGATCGACGATGCGGAACGCCACATTGCCCACGAGATGAATATGCCCATCTGTATCCACATGGATCCCATCGTTACCGATGATGAGGAAACCAATGCGCTGAAGGGGAAGATTGAAGGTTTTCTCACCCAGACGGATCCTTGCCTGAGCCTGCATGATTTCCGCGTGGTGCCGGGACAGGAAAACACCAATGTGATCTTTGACTGCGTGCTGCCTGCCGGTTATCAGAACAAGAACCAGCTGCATCAGGCGCTGAACGCCTATGTGGCTACCCTTGACCGCCGCTACCGGCTGGTGGTGGTATATGATACCGACTATAGCTGAACTTGCCGGCAATGAACTGCATGCATGAATCGTTATCATCAGCGGTACACTATCCGTATGGAGGGATGCTGAATGAAGAGGATCATGCATCATCACAAAAGAGGGCGCCGGTGGACGGGTTGTCTGCTGGCTGTCCTGCTGTGCACCCTGCTGCTTGGCGCCGTTTCGCCCGTCGCGCTGGCTGAGCAGGCAGAAACCTTTAACCTGCTGCTGATCGGTGAGGACGCAGCCGGCAACAGCGAAAATGGACGCAGCGATGCCATGCTGCTGGCCCAGATCACCCCATCAAGCGGGGATGTAAAGCTGGTTTCCTTTCTGCGGGATCTGTATGTACCCGTTGAGGGCCATGGGAAGACCCGACTGAATGCCGCGTATTTTTATGGCGGGGAAGAATTGCTGAAGAAGACGCTGTCGGCGTGTTTTGATGTGTGCATCGACAGAACGCTGGCGGTGGATTTTGCCACCATGGTAAATCTGATCGACCAGATCGGCGGGGTTGAGATCGAATTGACTCCTCAGGAAAGGATGGAGCTGAACAGCATTCTGGCAACCTACTGCCGGGATGAAGGCATTGCGGTGGACGGGCAGCTGGTTTCCGAAGGGAATCCCATTGTGCTCAACGGTTTGCAGGCCCTCAGCTTCAGCCGGATCCGGCAGCTGGACAGCGACTTTGGACGGGTGGGCCGTCAGCAACAGGTGCTGGTAGGCCTGCTGAAGCGCTTGACCACATTGGATGCTTTCACCCTGATGCGGCTTGCGATCCAGAATATCCAGCATGTCCGAACGGACATGAGCCTTGGGGATTTATTTGATCTGCTGCCGATTCTGTCCCGGGAGGGTGGGCTTCATTTGCGCAGCGCACGCGTGCCCTTCGATGATACCTGCCGGGATGTGCAAGTAAACGGCATGTGGGTGCTGGACTGCGATATGGCAACCAACACCCGTCTGCTGCATGAATTTTTGGACGCGCCGTAAAACGGCGGTTCCCCAAAGAGCCGCGAACACCCCAGTACAAAAGGAGCCGACCCATGCAATACACCTTTGCGCCCATGGAGGGCATTACCAATCATCTGTACCGCAACGCCCACAAGGAGTGCTTCACCCCTGCGGACCGGTATTTTATCCCCTTTGTATCCGCCAAGGGCAAGGGGTTTACCGGGCGGGAAAAGCGGGATATCGCCCCGGAAAACAACCAGGGCATGCATGCAGTGCCTCAGGTGATGAGCAATGATGCGGATTCTTTCATGTGGGTGGCGAATGAGCTGATCGCCCGGGGATACGAGGAGATCAACCTGAATCTGGGCTGCCCCTCTTCCACAGTGATCTCCAAGGGCAAAGGCTCCGGTTTCCTTGGCAGGCCGGAAGAACTGGAACGCTTCCTGGGCGAGATCTTTGACCGGTGCCCGGTGCGCATTTCCATCAAAACCCGGCTGGGCATGAAGGATCCAGCGGAGTTTGAGCGCATTCTGGAGATCTACAACAGCTATCCGGTCAGCGAGCTGATCGTGCACCCCCGCATCCGCGAGGATCTCTACCGTCTGCCGGTGCGCCCGGAGTGGTTCCAGTTCGCCAAGGAACATACGGATTTCACCCTTTGCTACAACGGAGACCTGTACACCGCCGAGGATGTACGCGCCTTTGAGGCCGCCCACCCGGATGTGGATCGGGTGATGATGGGCCGGGGCTTTCTGATGCGGCCCGGCATGGTGGGGCAGCTGCGGGGGCAGGAGCCCACAGTGGATCAGCTGCGCCGTTTCCATGAGCGGATGTATCAGGCCTACCGGGATCTGCTGGGCACGGAAGCCTTCGTCATGATGAAAATGAAGGAACTGTGGGCCTATCTGGGCGTGGGCTACGAGATCGGCGACAAGCTGCTCAAGAAGATCCGCAAGTGCGACCGCTACCGGGATTATGACGCGGTGATGGCGCTGGTGTTCGCTGCGTTGGAAGAAAAGTGAATGGAAAATCCCCTCACCATGGTTTTTTGCCATGGCGAGGGGATTTATTCAGTCAGCATGAAGGCATCAATTGCCGCCAAAACCTGAGGATCCGTTTGGTAGGAAAAGTCATCCGCGTTGATTGCCAGCGTGTTGCCGGGAATGGATTCGCTCCGCAGATATTCTGTGCATTCTTTGAAATCGCCATAGCGATCCAGCGTGGTGCTCAGGTGTACAGGATGCCTGTTTTCGTACTGCATCCGATGGCAGTATCGCTTGTAAAGCACATCGGTATCTCCGCGAAGAACAAGGGTCAGGACTTCGTAGTGATATTCGTCTGCAAGGCGGTGCAGCTTTTCCAACTCGGCAGTATGGAAATTGGATTCGAGAATCAGGTCTTTTCCCATTTTTGCAAATGTCGTAAAGAGAAAAAACAACAATTCCATCGCCGCAGCTGATAGCCTTTTGTTTTCCTCCCGATTGGTAAAACCGATTGTATCCCCCAAAACTTCCTTGATGGAATCCTTGAAAAACAGATTGGTATCGTACCGTCTGGACAGGAGGGTGGCAAAAGAGGACTTTCCTGCTGCCAAATCTCCCGTGATCAATAAGAGCTTTCTCATAGAGCACCTCTCATCGTTGGCTGGCAACGCGCCTGTACTATTCTTACCCCTTTCCGAACAGTTCCCAGAAGGCCACCGCCCCGGCAGCTGCCACATTGAGGGAATTCACCTGATGGTGCATGGGGATGATCACTGCAAAATCGCAGCCATCAATGGTTTCCTGCCGGAGGCCGTCGCCCTCCGCGCCCAGAAACAGCGCCAGTTTCCCGGCTGCTTTCAGCCGGGGATCGTCAATGGAAACCGCATTGTCCCGCAAGGCCAGCGCGGCGGTCTGAAAACCTGCCGCTTGCAGCGCAGCCAGTGGGTTTTCGCACACAGCCCAGGGCATGCGCAAAGCCGCCCCCATGCTGACCCGGGCGGCACGCCGCTGCAAGGGGTCGCAGCAGTCGAGGGTCAGCAGCATGCCATCCGCGCCCAGGGCGGCAGCGGAGCGCAGCAGCGCCCCCACATTGGTGCCATCCACCACGTTTTCCAGCACCACAATGCGCCGGGAGCCTGCCAGCACTTCTTCCGGTTGCAGAGCAGCAGGCCGTTCCATGGCGCACAGAATGCCCCGGCTCAGCTGGAATCCCGTCAGATCCTTCAGCAGGGCATCATCGCCGGTGTACACGGGCACAGCGCAGCGTTCCACCAGCCCTTTGCCCTTGCCGGTGATGTGCCGCCGCTCCATCAACAGCGACAGAGGGCGGCAGCCAGCATCCAAACCCGCCAGAATCACGTTTTCGCTTTCTGCAATAAAGATGCCATCGCCTTGCAGCTGCCTGCCGGTGAGCTGCCGGTAGGGGATCAGGCCGGGGTCGTTCAGGGAGGTAATGTCAATGATCGTTGCCATGGTGCGCTCCATCTTCTTTGAATTGATTGCTGCCATCAGTGTACCACAGGCAGACGGGTTTGGGAAATAGCGAATTCCATGTCATGCGATTGGATGAGGCCTTCTGCTGTTGCCCCTTCCTTTCTTGACAAAGCATTGTTTGGCATGCTATTATCGCCCAAAATCATGAAATGAGGCGATATCCATGGCAGAATCCTTCCTGACCATCATGGCGGAATACCGCCAGGAAGATCAGCAGCGTATTTCGGTGTGGTATGACGCGCTTCAGCAGGCGGGTTTCACCGGCAGGCAGACCCCGGGGCTCAAGCATCATATCAGCCTTGCCACTTTTCCGCTGGACAGGGAAGCCGAGGCTATCGAAGTGGTGAAGCAAGTAGCTGCACGGTTTGCTCCGGTGGATGTGGCGATCCGTCATGTTGGCGTGCTGCCCGGCGGCAAAACGCTGGTCGCTGCCCCGGACATGAGCCCGGAGCTGACGGCGTTGCAGGCTGCCTGCGGCGACAGAATCGTTCACGGTTACCCATGGCTGCCCCACACCACCATGCTCATCGACGAAACCGAGACCATCGCCGCTGCCCTGCCCACACTGATGAAGCACTTTACCCCCATTCCCGCCAAGATTGACCGGCTGCGGCTGTGCGCCTTCTGGCCTACGAGGGAAATTACCTGCGTGGAACTGACGGGGAAGGAATAGGGGAGCAGGTCATCGGCTGTCGTCCTGATACGCCACAGTTGGAACGGGCTGTAGCTCATGCTGTTGCAGAAACCCTGTATGCCCATCAATCATCACATGGCACCGACCGTCGGGGCTGATGCCCAGAACGGTAACTTCCGTGCCGTCCGGGTATGGGGTTGGTACAGGAGTTCCAGAACCTGCCGCATTCTCCAGCATGGCTCCCTCGCCGGAAACGCTCGTAATGACGGCAGCAGGCAGTTCGGAAGCTTCGCAGCTGTCCCAGGCGAAAAGAGAACCGGTGGGGATGTAGCCCACTGTTTCGCCCATGGCGACACGGCAAAAACCATCGTTTTGCACCTCGTACAGATTCATCAGTACGCCCGTGAAGTAGAGGCCGTGTACCTCTGCATCTTCGGAGGGCTCCTGATAGAAAGGGACGGTTTCAGAATCCTCTGGGGCTACAATGCGTACAACATCCCAGCCAAGGCCATAGTCGTTCATGACTAAAGTTGCGCTCCGTACATAGCCTTCATACAGCGAATCATTCAGGGGTAGGCATACGGAGGCCCAGCCGGTATCGCTGTAGTCACGCAGGAGCATATCCACACCAGGGCCGACCCTGAAAATAGGTTCTCCGGAGAAAGCAGGTTCTGCATAAAACCCTACGCCGATTTGCGATAAGGTGGTCACAGGCCCGGGTGTCAGGTCGAAATAGGGATCTGCTGCGGCAGAGGAAACGCTGCAAAGCAGGATAAGGGAAAGAATAATCAATCGTCGCATGGTGCTTCCTCCTGGTATTTTTTGGTTCAGCAATAGAACGTTCAGACAGATGCTTTTCTTGCAAACCTTAATAGTTTTTGATGCCGCAAAGCGGCACCAAAACAGGGATTCTTAAGGGATGAAATCCCTTAAGCGGTGGGTGCAGGGAGGCAGCGCCTCCCTGCGTAACGTTTCCCCCTATATTTGTCTTGCCAAAAACCGTTATCCGCTATATAATTAGCGGTAACGGTTTTTTCACCGTTAATATGTAAGAAAGAGGGCACTGCAATGGAAACACCCGCAACGAAAAGCAATTTCATCTGGGAAGCCGTAGAAGAAGATTTACGGAGCGGGCGCTGCCAAAGCGTGCACACCCGTTTTCCCCCGGAACCCAACGGCTATCTGCACATCGGTCACTGTAAGGCGCTGGTGGCGGACTTTCTGACCGCTGAGCGCTACGGCGGCGTGACCAACCTGCGCTTTGACGATACCAACCCCGCCAAGGAAGAAACCGAGTATGTGGACGGCATCATGGATGACATCCGCTGGCTGGGCTTCGACTGGAAGGGCGGCCTGTTCTTTGCCAGCGAGTACTATCAGAAGTGCTACGATATCGCTGTGGACTGGATCAAGCGCGATCTGGCCTATGTGGACGAGCTCAGTCAGGAGCAGATGCGCGAATACCGCGGCACCCTCACCGAGCCGGGCAAGAACAGTCCCTACCGCGACCGTCCCATGGAGGAGAATCTGCGCCTATTCGAGGAAATGAAGGCTGGCAAGCATCCCGAAGGCAGCATGATCCTGCGCATGAAGATCGATATGGCTTCCCCCAACATCAACATGCGCGACCCCGCCATGTACCGCATCCTGTACAAGGAGCATCACCGCACGGGCAAAGAATGGTGCATCTATCCCATGTACGACTTCGCCCATCCCATCGGCGACGCGCTGGAAGGCATCACCCACAGCCTGTGCTCCCTGGAGTATGAGGATCATCGCCCCCTGTACGACTGGGTGGTGGAAAAATCCGCCGCTATGCTGCCGGGCCGTCCCCGTCAGAT
>SVGQ01000133.1 GCA_015056245.1 Clostridiales bacterium
TGATCTTCTCCATGCCCATTTTCGCGGACGAAAACGGTGCCATCACCGCCTTGCAGGACGCTGGCGTGCCCATCCTGATGCAGGCCTATCCGGACGAGATCGGCAAGATGGACTTCAAGCACCGCCGGGACGCTTACTGCGGCAAGTTCTCCGTGACGGATGTGTTCTGCCAGTACAACGTGCCCTTTACCGTGATGAAGCCCCATGTGGTGCATCCCCTGACCCCTGCCTTCCAGCAGAACCTGCGTGACTTCGCCGCCATCTGCCGGGTGGTCAATGGCATGAAGCGGTTCAATCTGGGCTGCATCGGTGCCCGCACCACCGCGTTCAAGACCGTGCGTTTTGACGAGATCGCCATGCAGAAGCACGGCATCAATGTGGAATCCTTCGACCTGAGCGAGCTGTTCGAGAAGGTGCGTGAGAAGCAGAACGATGACCCCATCGTGCAGGCCAAGTTGGAGCGGCTCAAGAACTACACCGACTTCTCTCTGGTGCCCGCCGAGAACGCCCTGACCCTTGCCAAGGTATCCGTGGTGATCGACGAGTACATCGAGGAGTATCATCTGGACGCGCTGGCCCTGCGCTGCTGGAACGAGATGGAAACCTACCTGCGGGTCTGCCCCTGCGTGCTGCTGAGCGAACTGAACGACCGGGGTATCGCCGCTTCCTGCGAGATCGACATGTGCTCTGCTATCACCATGCGGGCCATGAGTCTGGCCTCCGAGGGCGCGACGGCTGTGCTGGACTGGAACAACAACTATGGCGATGATGAAAACAAGGTGATCCTGTTCCACTGCGGCCCCGTGGCCCAGAGCCTGATGACCTGCAAGGGTACCGTCACCGAGCACAAGATGTTCGCCAAGAACGATCCCGGCAGCGGCTGGGGCTGCAACGAAGGCCGTATCAAGCCCATGCCCATCACCATTTCCAACTGCCAGACCAAGGATGGCAAGATCGTCATCTATGCCAGCGAAGGCAAGTTCACCGATGACGTGATCGAGCCCGAATTCTTCGGCTGTGGCGGCGTGGCGGAGATCGACAATTTGCAGGACAAGCTCATCCGGCTGGCCCGGGGCGGCTTCAAGCATCACACTGCCATCTGCGAAGGCCACTACAAGGCTATCCTGCAAGAGGCTTTCACCACCTATCTGGGCTATGACTGGGTGGATATCGACTAAGGAGGGAAGCCCATGATTTCCCTTGGCATCGACATTGGCGGCACTGGCTGCAAATGTGTCGCCTTCGACCATACCGGCGTGCAGCTGGGCATGAGCTATGAGGAATATCCGCTGGCGGCGGGCATGGTGAACCTGCCCCCGCTGGTGCTGGCTGCCTCCGTGTTCCGGGTGATCCGGGACTGCGCCGCACGCCTGGCAAACAAGGAGGATATCGCCGTGGTGACGGTATCCTCCTTCGGGGAGTCCTTTGTAGCCATCGATGAAGCCGGCAACCCGGTGGATGACATCCTGATGTACTTCGGCAATGCGGAAAGCGCCGCCTTTGACGCGCTGGTATCGCAGGTGGGCGAGGAAACCTTCATGCGCATCTGCCGCATCCTGCCGGATGCCTCCTATTCGCTGGCAAAGATGCTCTACACCCTGCAAAAGGCCCCGGTGTGGAAGTTCCTGTTCATTGCGGGCTACATCTGCTACCGGCTCACAGGCAAGTGCATGACGGATGTATCGTTGGCCTGCCGCACTTTGCTGTATGATGTGGAGAAAGGCTGCTGGTCTCAGGAGTTGCTGGAGGCTGCCGGAATCAGCGAAAGTCAGCTGCCCACGGTGGTTCAGCCCGGTACGCTGCTGGGCGGCCTGCTGCCCGGTATGGCTCAGGAACTGGGGCTGCCGGAAGGGGTGCAGGTGGTCATCGGCACCCACGACCAGATTGTCAACGCGCTGGGGGCTGGCGTTGCCGCCATCGGCGACGCGGTGGATACCTCCGGCACCTGCGAGTGCATCACGCCCCTGTATCCCGCCATCCCGGAAACGCTGGACTTCCAGCGCAACAACTTCGCCTGTGTGCCCTATCTGGAAGGCCGGGGCTATGTGACCTATGCCTACAACATCTCCGCTGGCAGCGTGGTGCGTTGGTGCCGGGATGCGCTGGCCTACCACCTGAAGGAAGGCGGCAGAAGCGTCTATACCGTGCTCAACGAAACCGCTCCCAGCGAGCCCACCAACCTGATGGTACTGCCTTTCCTGCAAGGCATGGGCGGCACCCCGGATGTGGATCCCAACGCCACGGGCCTCATCGCCGGCCTCACCACCCAGACCCGCCTGCCGGATCTCTATCGGGCCATTCTGGAGGGCGTTACCTTCGAGATGCGCTATAATATGGAGAAACTATCCGAGGGCAATGTGGGCATCAACCGTCTGCTGGCCTGCGGCGGCGGTGCCAGATCCCCCGTATGGCTGCAAATCAAGGCCGATATTCTGGGCTGCGAGATCATTCCTGTTCAGCAGGAGGAAACCGGTGCCATGGGCAGCGCCATTCTGGGCCTGTCAGCGGTGCTGGGGGAAAGCCCCCTCAAGCTGGCGGAGGGCTTCTGGCGGTATGCGGAGCCCGTCCAGCCCAACCCGGAGCATCAGGCCATCTATGATCAGCGGTATCAGCTTTACAAACAACTACGCGCTTTCTATAAGGAGATATAAGCCATGCTTGTAACACTCAACGAGATTCTGGCCCTTGCCACGGAGAAAAACTGCGCCGTCGGCGCTTTCAACACCCCCAATCTGGAATGCTTAAACGCCGTGCTGGATGCGGCACAGCGGCTGGATGTGCCGGTGATCATCAGCCATGCGGAGCTGCACGAGCCAGTGGCCCCCCTCAGCGTCATCGGCCCGGTGATGGTGCAGGCCGCCAAGGCCTCCAAGGTGCCGGTATGCGTGCATCTGGATCACTGCGAGACCCTTTCCTATATGGAAGAAGCCCTGAAAATGGGCTTCACCGGCGTGATGTACGACGGCAGCGTGCTGCCCTACGAAGAAAATGTGAAGAATACCTGCACCGCCTTAGCCATGGCAAAGCAGTACGGTGCCAGCGTGGAAGCGGAGATCGGTCAGCTGGCGGCCCGGGAGGGCGGCGAGGAAGCGAACGCTGCCGGGCCTGTGTACACCGATCCGGATCTGGCCCAAACCTTCTGCAAGGATACCGGCATCGATGCGCTGGCTCCCTCCTTCGGTACGGCTCACGGCATCTATAAGAGCAAGCCTGTGCTGGATCTGGAGCGGGTGAAGGTGATCGCCGAGAAGACCGGCCTGCCGCTGGTGATGCACGGCGGCAGCGGTGTCAGCGACGAGGACTACCGCATCGCCATCCAGAAGGGCATCCGCAAGGTGAACTACTACAGCTACATGTCCAAGGCAGGCGTGAACGCCGTCAAGGACATGCTGGCGCAGGGGGATGTGACCTTCTTCCACGATCTGGCGCTGGCTGCCCAGAAGGCCATGGAGGCTGATGTGGAGAAGGCTATGCGGGTGTTTGCGGGGATGTAATGTCATGAATACAAAGGGGCTGCACAGAAAAATGCGCAGCCCCTTTTCATTGTCACAAAAACCCTCCCCGCCAGCCAACCAGACCGGCAGAGAGGGCTATTTTTTTCATCATCCAATTCAGTTGTTCCAACGTTACTGTTGCGGATTTCCGGTAACGATTCCCACCACCAGCAGCACCACAATCAACACCGACGTTGCGATGATGATGGTATCAATGGTGCGAAGAGAAACGTTATCCTTGATTTTGTCGTAGATGCCGAACCGACGGGGAAGCTGCTGGGTTTTCTTTTCCACCTCAGCCTTTGCGGTTTCCATCTGCGCGCGGGCCTGACGGCCGTCCTGATTCATACTCATGGCTTACTTCTTGACGATGTACTTGCGTACGTCGATGGACACAGCCAGAATGATGATCAAACCGCGGATGATGTACTGGATGTAGGGGTTCACGCCCAGGAACTGGAGGGCGTATACGATGGCCTGCAGGATGACGGCACCGATGACAACGCCCTGAATGGTACCAACGCCGCCGGAGAAGCTGACACCGCCGACCACGACTGCGCTGATAGCGTCGGTTTCGTAGTTCAGACCGGTGTTAGCGCCAACGGCGGTAATACGGCCAGCCTCCAGGAAGGCGGCGATGCCGTAGAGGATACCAGCCATCAGGTACACCAGCATGATGGTTTTTGCCACGTTTACGCCGGAAACAGCGGCAGCTTCGGTGTTGCCGCCAACGGCGAACATGTTCTTGCCCAGCTTGGTCTTGTTCCAGATGACCCACATGATCACAGCCAGAATGATGAAGTAGATAACTACCAGCGGGATGCGCACATTGCCGATCTTGATGGCACCGGCAGCGATGTTCAGGAAGGTCTGGTCGAAGGTGGACAGGGCCTGAGCGGTACCGGAGGGCTGAGACTCAATGTAGAGGCAGTTGGCGCCGTAAGCGATCAGCTGGGTGCCCAGGGTGACGATGAAGGCGTGCAGATGCAGCTTGGCAACGCCAAAGCCGTTGATCATGCAGAAAGCCACAGCCACAGCGATGGAGGCAAACAGCGGGATCAGCAGGCCGAAAGCGCCCAAGGGCTCCACCATGGTGGGGTACATACGGCTGATGTAGGAGGTGGACTGCACCAGAGAAGCGGTGACCGCGGCGGAGATACCCAGCACACGACCGATGGACAGGTCCGTACCAGCCAGAACGATCAGACCGGCGCAGCCCAGCGCCAGAATGCCCTTGGTGGAAGCGTTCTGCAGAATGTTGAGGATGTTGTTCATGCTCAGGAAGTCGATACGGATGATGGAAACCACCACCAGAATCAGACCCATGATGATGAACAGTGCGTAGTTGAGAAGGAAGGAGGTGGTCTTTTCCACCTTGGGGTTAATAGCCTTGGTGCGGGCGCGGGGCTTGATATCCATGGCCTGAATGAGGAAGTAGGCCAGAGCGCCCACGATCAGGATGATACCGATGAACTGCCAGATGACCGCGCTGGTCATGTGCTTGTTCTGGAGCAACTGGGGCAGTACCTGCTGATACATGCCCACCAGCGTTTCGTTGCTGCCCAGCTTGTCGAAGGCCGCTTCGTCTTCGATGCCCATTTCCTGCATAGCCATGGCTTTGCGCATGGGCTCGCTCACTTCGCGGTTCTTGATCAGGTCGTTCAGGTTGTCCTTGGTAACGGTGGGATCCACGCTCTGGGCGTACACCAGGAACTTTTCACGATCCTTGGCGTTGGCGGTGGCGGTTTCATAGGCCACGCGCTCTTCCACTGCAGCATCCACCGCAGCGGCATCCGCGCCCAGGCTCTTGAGGAAGTCCTTCACCTTGTCCGCGCCCACTTTGCTGAGGTTGCCCAGCTCGGTCAGCTCGGAAGGATCCTGAATGTATACCATGGCGGTCTTCTTGTCGCCGCCCAGCATTTCAGCAGCATTGTTGTAGATGGCGGTTCCGGTGCTGCCGTAAACCGCGCATACGATGCCGGCCACCAGCACGACCAGCATGATGATGCTGAGTATCTTTTTCTTAGTCATTCGTTTTCACCTCATCACACATACTTGGCCGCCAGAGCCATGATGGTTTCCTGTTCGCCGGGGATATCGCCGAAGTCCTTGCCGCGTTCCACAATGCCCGCCAACCGTCCGTTGGACATGACCAGAATGCGGTCGCAGATACCGAGCAGCTCGGGCATTTCGGAAGAAACCATCATAACGCCCTTGCCCTGCTCTGCCAGATTCAGGATCAGCTGATAAATCTCGTACTTGGCGCCTACATCGATGCCGCGGGTGGGTTCATCCAGCAGCAGCACGTCCGGCTGGGTGAGCAGCCAGCGACCAATGATGACTTTCTGCTGGTTGCCGCCGGAAAGGCTCTTGATGTGGGTCTTCTTGCTGGGGGTCTTGACCTTGATGGAGTCAATGACCCAGTCAGTGTCCTTTTCCATCTGCTTGTTGTTCAGCAAGGGCGAGCCGTATGCGTCCACATTGGCGATGATGGAGTTGAACAGAATCGTATTTTCACCGAAGATACCGGTAGCGCGGCGCTCCTCGGTGATGAGAGCGAAGCCGTTTTTGCGGGCTTCGTCGGTGGTTACGTTGTTGATGGGTTTGCCGTGCATGAGCACTTCGCCGCCGCCCTTGGTGTAGTAACCAAAGAGGGAGTTGAGCAGCTCGGTACGGCGGGAGCCCACCAGACCGGCTACGCCCAGCACCTCGCCTTTATGCAGCTGGAAGCTCACATCGTGGCAAGTGGGTTCGTACATACCGGAGAAATTCTTCACATCCAGCAGCACTTCGCCGATCTGATTGTTCTTGGGCGGGAACTGATTGTTCATTTCGCGGCCCACCATCAGGCGGATGATCTCGGCCTTGGTGAGTTCCTTGGCATCCTTGGTGGCAATCCACTGACCATCGCGCATGATGGTCACTTCGTTGGAGATGCGCAGGATCTCGTCCATTTTGTGACTGATGTAGATAATGCCAACGCCTTCGCTGGTCAGCTGGTTCATAATGCGGAAGAGGTGGTCTACCTCGTCCTCGG
>SVGQ01000134.1 GCA_015056245.1 Clostridiales bacterium
CGGCAGCGACCTACTCTCCCGGGCCGTCTCCAGCCAAGTACCATCGGCGTGCTGAGGCTTAACTTCTGTGTTCGGAATGGGAACAGGTGGAACCCTCAGGCCATTACCACCGCAATGGGTGAACATGTTTGTGCACCTTGGTGCAAAACAAATCATAGCACAACCGGCGCAAAATGTAAATACAAAATTTCAGCCTTGCGCTCATAGGCCGCCGGCACCTGCCGGGTTTGCATCGGACTGGGGAGGAAACAGCCCTTGCAACCACAGCCCGCCCAGGTTAAAATAGGTTCAGAACGAGGTGACCACCATGAACGAATCCATTCTGAACCGGCTACGGGTCATTACCGAAGAAGAACAGGCCATCCTGCGGGGTGAACCCCTCCAACGCAGCAACTACGGCGAGGGCGAGATCCTGACCGTATCCGGGCAGCGGCTGCTGCCTACTTCCCGGATGATCACCCTCCGGCCCCATACACGCTTTGTGGCGTTTCCGGCCCATCGCCATGACTATGTGGAGATGCTGTACATGGTCAGCGGGCAGACGGTGCATCAGTTTCCCGGCAGGGAGCCCCTGACCCTCAAGGCCGGGGATGTGCTGCTGATGAGCTGCCATGCGGTGCATGCCATTGAGCAGTGCGGCGAAGGGGATGTGGGTGTCAATTTCATCATCCAGCCTGCATTTTTGGAGGAAACCCAGCGGGCCATTGGATCGGGCAACGCGCTGGGACGGTTTCTGCTGGATAATATCAAGCAGGGTAAGGCGAATTTGCCCTATCTGCATTTCCGGGTGGGCGAGCATCCGGGCATTCAGGCGGTGCTGGAAAGTCTGGTGTGCGCGCTGGTCAGCGAAAAGCCAGCGTCCCAGCGGATCCTGAAAACTTCTATCACACTTCTTTTGATGTACATGCTGGAATACACCGATCATCTGGCCATGCCCCCCTCCAGCGGCAATGAGCTGGTGGTGGCGGTGTTGGAGGAGATCCGGCACCGGTATCCGTCGGTGAACCTAAGCGAGTTTGCCCAGCGGCATCATGTGTCGGCGGCGTATCTGAGCCAGACGGTGCGCAAGGCCACCGGGCTGACCCCCACCCAGCACTTGCAGCGGCAGCGGATCGGGCAGGCCAAAAAGCTGCTGCGGGAAACCCGTTTGTCCGTTACGGAAATCTGCTATCAGGTGGGGTACAGCAACACCAGCCATTTTTATCAGCTCTTTACCGAAATGACCGGCATGAACCCCACCCAGTACCGTCATGTTAATTCAGGGCGCGAAAAGTGAGATAGTGGCGGCCTATCGCAGGGAAAGCCTCCGTGGTACAATCGGGCTATCATAGGATCTTCCTACAACCGAATGCAGCAAAGGAGGCTACCCCATGGAACGCTTTGCCTGGATGGGACGCATCAAGCCCGGCATGGAGGCCGAGTACAAACGCCGCCACGATGAGATCTGGCCTGAGATGGTGGAACTGCTCAAAAGCGCAGGGATCTGCAACTATACCATCTGGTCTGACGGCGACCTGCTGTTTGGCTACTACGAGTGCGGGAAGGGCATCGAGTTTGCCGAAAAAACGCAGGCAGGCAGCCCCATTGTGGATCGCTGGAATGTATACATGGAGGATGTGCTGGATCTGGTGATGGATCCCGTCACCGGCGCGCAGCCCAAGCTGAAGCAGATGTTCCTGATGGAGTGACCGCCATGAAAAAGATTTATCTTGCCATTGATATCGGCGCATCCAGCGGGCGGCACATCGCCGCATGGCTAGAGGACGGAATCATTCAGATGCAGGAAGTGTACCGCTTCCCCAACGGTGCCAGCATGAAGAACGGGCATCTGTGCTGGGATATCGAAGCCTTGGAAGGCCATGTAGTGGCGGGCTTGAAAGCCGCCAAAGAAGCCGGGCTGGCTCCTGCCATGATCGGTATCGACACCTGGGGCGTGGACTTTGTGATGCTGGACAGCGATGGC
Source organism: Clostridiales bacterium (assembly GCA_015056245.1). Taxonomy (GTDB): domain Bacteria; phylum Bacillota; class Clostridia; order Christensenellales; family Aristaeellaceae; genus Limiplasma. Next base: position 1,964 of record SVGQ01000134.1, read on the forward strand.
AATCGTCTGGGTGATGCCGTAGCCTACCGGGACAGCCGCACTGAGGGCATGGACCGCGATTTAGAAGAGGTGCTGTCCTTTGTGGATATGTACAGCGAATGCGGCATTGCCAAGCAGCCCTTCAACACCGTTTATCAGATGATGGCGCTGATCAAGGAGCATCCGGAATACCGGGAAGCCGCCGATGATTTCCTCATGATGCCGGAATACCTGTCCTACATCCTCACTGGACAGAAGGCTCACGAGTGGACCAACTGCACCACCGGTGCCCTGTGCAACGCCCACGATGCCAGCTGGTCGGAAGTGATCCGCAATGCCGCCGAGCTACCGGAGAAGTGGTTCCGCACCCCCTTGGTAAAGCCCGGCACCGTGCTGGGCTGCCTCAGGCCGGAAATCGCCGCCCAGCTGGGCTACGATGCCACCGTCATCCTGCCTGCCACCCATGATACCGGCAGCGCCTATATGGCTGTACCTGCCAGGGACGACCGGGCGGCCTTCCTGTCCAGCGGCACCTGGAGTCTGCTGGGCACCGAGCTGCGCCAGCCCATCACCAACCAGACCGCCCTTGATGCCGGATTCACCAACGAAGGCGGTTACGCAGGCACGACCCGCTTCCTCAAGAACATCATGGGCATGTGGATGCTCCAGTGCATCCATCAGGAGACCGGCAAAGCCCATTCCTTCGCAGAAATGGCGCAGATGGCAGCCCGGTCTTCCTACCCCTGCTGGGTGGATGCCGCTGACAACCGCTTCCTTGCCCCGGAAAGCATGCTCAACGAAGTAAAAGCCGCCCTGCGCGACGCAGGCGCTCCCGAACCCGCTGACCTGTCCGACATCCTTCGTGCCGTCACCATGGGTCTGGCAGTCTGCTACCGGGACGCCATCGCCGATATGGGCCGCATTACCGGCAAGGCCTTCACCAGCATCAATATCGTGGGCGGCGGCAGCCAGAACGTAGTCCTCAACCAATGGACCGCCAACGTCTGCGGCCTACCCGTCTACGCCGGCCCCACCGAAGGCACCGCCCTTGGCAACCTGGCCGCCCAGATGATCGCCGGCGGCGACTTTGCAGACCTGCGCGCCTTCCGGGAAGCGTTGGTGGGGAGCTGTGAGATTGTCACTTATTTGCCGGAGTGAGAGCAGGGGGGCGAAGGCAGGGGCGCTGCCCCTGCACCCCGCTTAAGGGGCTGAGCCCCTTAAGAATCCCGCTCATTTCGCCTGTTTCACAGGCGAAAGAGTGGGCTCTGGAGTTTGGTGGACTCGGAGAAGACCGCCGCGGCTCAACGGGAGCCACGGCTCGCAATGCGGGCGGGAACAGAGTTTTTCAGCCAATATTCCGCCCGCACCGTTACATACCATAGCCAACCCTACTGCATCCGTTTTGCGTCCATGAAATGGACGCAATGCGGAGGTGCAGGAGGCACTGCCTCCTGCCGGGGATGAAAGGGGCAGCGCCCCTTGCCCTGCGGAGCAAAACAGAAAGGACTGATATATATGACTTTGTACCAACAGGCGAAAACAAAATACGAAGCGCTGGGCGTTGATGTGGAAGCGGCGATGAGCAAGCTGCAAAGCGCGCCGGTGGCGCTGCACTGCTGGCAGGGCGACGACGTGCGCGGCTTTGACACGGATCCCACCAAGCCGCTGACCGGCGGCATTCAGACCACGGGCAACTATCCAGGCCGTGCCCGCACGCCGGAAGAGCTGATGGCGGATATCGATCTGGTTTTGAAGCTGTGCCCCGGCACCAAGAAGATGAACCTGCATGCCTCCTACGCCATTTTCGATGAAGAGAACGGCGGCTGGGTGGATCGTGACAAGCTGGAGCCCAAGCATTTCAAGAAATGGGTGGACTTCTGCAAGGAACGTGGTCTGGGCTGCGACTTCAACCCCACCTTCTTCAGCCACCCCAAGTGCGATCCCCTGACGCTGGCTTCTCCCAACGAGGAAACCCGCCGTTTCTGGATCGACCACGGCAAGGCCTGCATCCGCATCAGCCAGTATCTGGCGGAAGAACTGGGTCAGCCCTGCATCATGAACATCTGGACCGGCGACGGCTTCAAGGACATCCCTGCCGACCGCATGGGCCCCCGCATGCGCTACAAGGAAGCCATGGACGAGATTCTGTCCGAGCCCTTCGATTTTGACAAGGTGAAGCCCTGCGTGGAGAGCAAGGTGTTCGGCATCGGCGTGGAGGCCTACACGGTGGGCAGCGCGGAATACGCCCTGCTGTACGCCGCCCTGAACGCCGGCAAGTGCATCCCCCTGATGGACAATGGTCACTATCATCCCACCGAGGTAGTCAGCGACAAGATCCCCGCGCTGCTGAGCTTCTTCCCGGAATTGGCGCTGCACATCACCCGCCCCATCCGCTGGGACAGCGACCATGTGGTGCTGCTGGATGACGAAACCAAGGAAATCTGCAAGGAGATCGTCCGCTGCGGCGGTCTGGAAGGCCGGGTGCATATGGCGCTGGACTACTTCGATGCTTCCATCAACCGGGTCAGCGCATGGGTGACCGGCTTCCGCAATGTGCAAAAAGCCCTGCTCATGGCCCTGCTGACCCCCAATGAGCAGCTGAAAACCTTGCAGGATACCGATCAGTTCACCGAACTGATGGTGCGTCAGGAAGAAATGAAGACCCTGCCCTTTGGCGAGATCTGGAACGAGTACTGCCGCCGCTGCGGCGCACCGGAGGATGGCGCGTGGTTTGCGACGGTACAGCAGTACGAAAAGGATGTGCAGCAGGCCCGCGGGTGAGGGTACAGTTGCTTCGCATTTGGCGGGGTGTGTCCGGTCGGTCTGTTGGCGTGAGCGCGCAATCCAAAGCTTCGTCGAGCTATCCCCCGGTCGTTCAAGCGACGCAGCAGTCACTGCCGTGCCCGTGTGCTCGGTTCACTCCCCGTCTGCGGGCCGCTAACGCCTTCGGCATCCAGCCCACTGGGCACGCGCTTCCCTCCGTCAGTCCTTCGGACCCCCCTTTACACAAGGGAGGCTGGGGCGTACGCCGGAGAGAGCCAAATCACATACACGATATGATCCACACAGGAGGAAAACACCAATGAGCATGACCCAACTTCCCATTGTTGAAAAATACATCCGCATGGCAAACGACGGCTGGCTGCAGGGCTGGCACGAGCGCAACGGCGGCAACCTGACCTATCGCCTCACCAAGGATGAAGTGGCCCAGATGCGCCCCTTCTTTGACGAGGTGCCCCGCGAGTGGGTGAACATGGGCGTTACCGGCGAAAATCTGGCAGGGGAATATTTCCTGTCCACCGGCAGCGGCAAGTTCTTCCGCAATGTGATCCTTGATCCCGAAGATTCCATCTGCGTAGTGGAGATCAACGACAAGGGCGACAGCTACCGCATCGTGTGGGGTCTGGTGAACGGCGGCAAACCCACCAGCGAGTTCCCCAGCCACTTCATGAACCATTCCGTCCGCGTGGCGGCTACTGGTGGCGCGTGCCGGGTGATCTACCATGCCCATCCCGCCAACATCATCGCCATGACCTTTGTGCTGCCCCTGACCGACCGGGACTTCACCCGCGCCCTGTGGAAGAGCGCCACCGAGTGCCCCGTGGTGTTCCCCGGCGGCGTGGGCGTGGTTGAGTGGATGGTGCCCGGCGGCGCGGATATCGCCCTTGCCACCTGTGAAAAGATGAAGGAATACGATGCTGCGGTCTGGGCGCATCACGGCCTGTTCGCCTCCGGCCCGGATTTTGACATCACCTTCGGCCTGATGCACACCATCGAGAAGGCTGCAGAGATCTGGGTGCGGCAGAAGTCCACCGGCCTGCCTGAATTGCAGACCATTCAAGACGACGAGCTGCGCGCCATCGCCCGGGATTTCAAGGTGGAGCTGAAGGAAGCTTTTTTGGACTGATTGCGTAAAACATACTTATACAATGCACCCCGACAAAGCTTTCGGGCTTGTTATCCACATGAAGGAAGGCGAAGGATCACTCCATCTTTTCCATCATCCCCGCCGGGGGTGATGGCTTAAGGAATACCTTATCCCGCAATGAAACCATGAGCATCCGGCAGAAAATGCTGGTTGCTCATTTATTTATATGATGCCACAAGTGCAATGCACCGGTACAGTGTGAATCATTGCGCATGTTTTGAAAAACAGGTTGACAACCGTCTGCTTCTATGTTATTATTCATTTAACACTTACGTTAAATGTTAAATGTAAGTGCGCCAGCATCCGGAGCTGGCCGAAGGAGAGGAATCATATGTCATTGCAGGAAACCCTCAAGGCGCTGTCTGACCCGACCCGCCGGGAAATATTGCAGATGCTTCGCGGCGGCAGCAAATCCGCTGGGGAGATCAGCGAAAAGTTCGATATTACCGCAGCGGCGATCTCGCGCCATCTGTCCGTCCTGAAAGACGCAGACCTGATCCGCGATCAGCGGGATGGCAAGTTCATCATCTACACCCTGAACACCTCCGTGCTGGAGGACGTGCTGTTCTGGGTATCCAATCTGAAGGGAGAGTAACGCTATGCTCAAAAAATACAGCAAAACCCTGATCATCACCACGATCA
>SVGQ01000015.1 GCA_015056245.1 Clostridiales bacterium
AATTGATCCCACAACGAAAAAGGCGAGCATCTGGCGAATATGCCGGATGCTCGTTTACTTAGGTGGTTGTATAAACGCAATGCACTGGCACAGTGCGTATAATTGCGCCCTCACCCAATGAGGGAGAGGCGTTATTTACCAGCTCGACAAATTGGAATTTTCGCTTTATCTGTACAATAATCTTACTGTACCAATTTATTTGTTATTTTAAAATAAAAGCAACTGTGTTTATCAACATTGCAACAAAAAATATACTACCTGTAATATAATCTGATTTATCTTTGCCTTCCCTTGCTTTACTTATAAAAGAAGCCCCATTGTATGCACAAATCATACTAACCAGTGGAGCTGGTGAAAGTTCCTTCCAGGCAGAAATAATAACCATTATAATAAAAACTATGCACATTGTTATGATTCCTTTACGCATAGACTTTAAATTCAACATCTCATTATAACTTGCAACTTTTTCTAATGTTTCTTTCACTTCTTCATTCATATTCTCACTTTTCCTTTTGCCATCAATAATTTCCCTAACATCTACATCATAGTACTCTGCCAATATAATTAGCATGCTCAAATCTGGCAAATTATTTCCCGTTTCCCAACGCGAAACAGAACGATTAGATGTATTTAATTGTTCCGCTAATTGTTCTTGTGTCATTCCTTTTTCTTTTCTTAATTCCTTTAAAAAAGAACCTATTTTCATTTGGTCCATACCAAACCCTCCTTTCATAACCAGAATATCCTATGGCCTCACATTTTAACACGACACAAAGTGAGAAATGCCGTATTTATAAGGATTAGACACATTTGTCCAGTTAATTTTTATCAAGAAAATTCAAGTTTACCATTTCCATTCTATCACAGCAGCACAAGAAAACGCAAGCCAGGCAAGGCTTGCGCTTCCGTTGTTTGCATAATGGCTGGCGAAGGATAACTCCCTCCTTTCCATCCCCCTCCCTGGCAGGGCTGCTGTTTTTGTATGTCAAATCATGGGGTACAAGAGCAGCCCCCTTTCGCCGGAGCTGCGGTTTATATGCGAAAAGGCTCCCGCCCTCTGCGAAGAGGAACGGGAGCCTTGCTTATTCCTGTTTCAGCAATCAGCCAAGCTTGGTGCCGCAGGCGGGGCAGAACTTGCTGCCGGCGGGGACTTCCTGACCGCAACCGGTGCAGAAGGTAGCCTGAGGAGATTCCTGCTTCTGACCGCAGTTGGGGCAGAACTTGGAGCCAGCGGGTACCATACCGCCGCAACCGGTGCAGGGAGCGCCAGCGGGCGCAGCGGGCTGTGCGGGAGCCGCAGGCTGTACAGGCTGCTGAGCGGGCTGCTGCTGCATGCCCATACCCATGACCTGAGCAAACATATTGCCCATGCCCATGCCAGCACCCATGCCCATACCCATACCAGCCATGCTGTTGGGGGTGGTGGCAGCTTCGCGCATGGCTTCGGCAGCCTGGAACTGGGTGTACTGGTTCAGATCGCCCACAACGCCCATGGAGGTGCGACGGTCGATGGCCTTTTCCACTTCTTCGGGCAGGCTGATGTTCTCAATGTTGAAATCGCTCAGGGTCAAGCCCAGGGCTTCTACCTTGGGATTGAGCACCTGCATGCAGTACTGGCCCAGTTCCATGTAATTGGCAGCCAGATCCAGCGCGGCGATCTTGCTCTGGGCGATGGCATCGCTCAGACCGCTGACCACCATGCTCTTGAGCTGGTTCTCAACGCCTTCCACAGTGAACAGAGCGCTGGTGCCGAACACTTCCTTCATGAAGGTGGTCACGTCCTTGACCTTGAAGGAGAAGGAACCGAAGGCACGGATGCGGATCATGCCGAAATCGGTATCACGCATCATGACGGGGTTGGTGGTGCCCCACTTGCGATCCATGAACTGCTTGGTGTTGACGAAGTACAGGTCGCTCTTGAAGGGAGAGTTGAAGCCGAACTTCCAGCTCTTCAGAGCGGTCAGAATGGGCATGTTCTGGGTGGTCAGCTCATAGCGACCAGGGCCGTATACGTCGGCCAACTGGCCCTCGTTGACGAAGATGGCAGCCTGGCTTTCACGGACGGTCAGCTGAGCGCCCATCATGATTTCCTTGCCATTCATGTCATACTTGTGCACCATGGTGTTGGCAGAGGAATCAGTCCATTCGATTACGTCGATCAATTGGCCCTTGATGATGTCAAACAGTCCCATTGTAAAGACTCCTTTCGATATTCCGTTGTTTATCTGATGTTCAGTTTGCGCTGCATTCCCGGGCAAAGGCGCACAATCCGGGAATCTGCTGCACATCCAGAACCTTCATCCGCAGTCCCATATAGTTTTCCACCTGCTGCGCCACTTCCTCGATGAAGGCACGGACGCTTTCTTCCTCAAGCGCCCTACCCGCATCGCGAGGGTAGCACAGTACACGAACTTCGTCCTGAGATACAACCGCCACATGCACCAGCATATGAGGTTGATCCCCACCAAAGAAGTTACGCAGGGCAACCTCCAACCGGTCGCTGCCATAATGCCAGCGTTCCGTCAGGAAGGGATCTTCTTCATCCAGCCCCAGCCGGGCCACGATGCAGGGCACATTTCCCTGCTCCGGGCAGCGAAGCATACGCAGCCGGGCGCTGAGTTCCTTCTGGGTGGCTACCCGTCCGCTGAGCACCGCTTTCATTTGGCGGTCGCGGGTATACTGGAGCGCGTTGTTATCGTCGTACTGGTTATTGGAATGATCCGCCCGGATCTGATTGAGCAAACGATCCAGCAAACGGATGGTTTTCAGCTGTTCCTCCGGGGTGTCCTCCACATCAAAGCGGAGCATAGTGGGACAATTCTCCTCCACATGCGCATCAAGATCGGCAAAAACGCCGCTCTGATCCATGGCGATGGCATCGATGTGGTGCTTTTCCATGCAGGTGAGGGCATCCTCGGTGGTGGAGCGGAGTCTGGGCTGCTTAAAGCCCATCACTTCCCAACCGCTCATGCCCTCAAACATCTCCCGGACACTTTGTTTCTCCGTAACGATCAATAACCTGTACACGCTATTTCCTCCGATATAAAATGGATGACACCAGTATCATTATACATTGTCACAGGGAAAATTTCAATGGTTAGCCTTGTCAGCGCCGTAATAATTCCGCAGAATCAGACTATTGACCCAATTGGGCAGGTACCGGTGCAGCCAGACCGCCAAATGCTGGTCAAATTTCGCCACCCGCAAGCGGAAACGCATGTGCTTGCGCTGGGCATTGCGCACTACTTTCTGCCCCAGAGCCTCCGGCGAAAGGCCGCCGGATTCATCCCGGTGAATGACAGTGCAGGCGCTTTCATAGGCTGCCTGATATGCGGAATCAGTTCCCTCTTGAGCAGCATGCAGGCGGGTATGATTGCTGCCGCCCCGGTGATCGCCGGGCTCCACCAGACAGACCTGCACGCCGAAGCGGCGGGTCTCCATGGCGAGACACTCTGCATAGCCTTCCATGGCGTGCTTGCTGGCGGTGTAGGCGCTTTGGAACGGAATGCCCAGAAGGCCATTGATGGAAGAAAACAGAATGATACGCCCGCTCATCTGCTGCCGCATCAGGGGCAGAGCATGCTGCACCATACGGACCGTTCCCACGAAATTGGTTTCCAGCACCCGGCTGTATTCTTCGCAGGAGGTGTTTTCACAGGAACCCAACACCAGCACAGCGGCGGCGCAGACGATGGCATCCACCCGCGGAGAAATCTCCAACGCCTTTTTTGCAAAGGATTCGCAGCTTTCCGGGCTGGTCACATCCAGCGGCAGGCGATACAGATCCTCTGTTGCCTCCGGAGCGGCATCAGCAAAGGATCGGGCGCCGCCGATCACCCGCCAGCCAGCTGCTGCAAATGCTTTGGCGGTTGCCATGCCCAATCCGCTGGATGCGCCGGTGACCCAAACCGTTTTCTTCATTCGTTCATTCTCCCCTTTGGTGGTAGCAGGCTACGGATGCCGTACCTCTGTTATTATACATTTTTCGCAGCATTTGTGCAACGTTTTCGCACAGCATCCAATGGGATTCCCTGCCGCCTGAACACCGCCATTGACATTCCTCCGCGAAATGGCTATGATACTTGTATCAGCGTACTTGAGCAAAATACGCATATCACACGGCAAAAAACAGGAGGAATCCGTCCATGAAACTCAACACGAAGCGTACCATTCTGGTGGGTATGGCTTTCCTTTCCATCAGCGCATTCTGGCAGCTGTATGACAATGTGGTACCCCTGATCCTGAAAAACACCTTCAACATGCGCGATGATATCTCCGGTGTGATCATGGCGCTGGACAACGTGCTGGCGCTGTTCCTGCTGCCTCTGTTCGGCAAACTGTCGGATAAGGTGTCCACCCCCTTGGGCAAGCGCCGTCCTTTCATTTTCTTCGGCACTGCCTGCGCGGTCGTTCTGATGAATCTGCTGCCCATCATGGATCACAAGATGGCGTTGCTGCCCTTTATTATTCTGCTGGGGCTGCTGCTCTTCGCCATGGGCACCTACCGCTCCCCCGCCGTTGCCCTGATGCCCGATGTAACCCCCAAGCCCCTGCGTTCCAAGGGCAATGCCATCATCAATCTGATGGGTGCGCTGGGCGGCGTGTTCACGCTGGCAGTGACCGGCATGCTGGTAGGCAAACAGGCGAATGGTCGTCCCGATTATCAGCCGCTGTTTATCGCGGTTTCTGCCCTGATGGTGGTGGCGGTGCTGATCCTTCTGTTCTTTGTGAAGGAAAACAAGCTGACTGCCGAAGCCACCAAGATCAACGAGGAACTGGATGCTGCCAACGCAGAACAGGCAGCATCCGCCGCTGCGAAGGATCACAACATGGGCGCGCTGCCTCCAGAAATGCGCCGCAGCCTCATTTTGATTCTGGCCTCCGTATTCTTCTGGTTCATGGGCTACAATGCCGTGAGCACTTCCTTTACCAAATACGTATCCGTACGCTGGAACTACGATCTGGCTGCCGCCTCCCAGTGCCTGATGGTGGGTACCGTGGCTGCGGTGCTCAGCTATTTACCGGTGGGTATGCTGTCCTCCCGTTTCGGTCGCAAGCGTATCATCCAGATTGGCGTTATCGTGCTGGCCTGCGCCTTTGCTGCGGCTGCCTGCTTTGCCAACTTCAGCGTAGCCATGTACGGTGTTTTCGCGCTGGTGGGCATGGCCTGGGCTATGATCAACGTGAACTCCTACCCCATGGTGGTGGAAATCAGCAAGAGCGGCGATGTGGGCAAGTATACCGGTTACTACTACACCTTCTCCATGGCTGCCCAGATCATCACCCCCATCCTCAGCGGCATGCTCCTGCAGCATGTGGGCTACCATACCCTGCTGCCCTATGCGGCGATCATGGTGGCGATTTCCTTTGTGACCATCAGCCTGACCCGCCACGGCGACAGCAAACCCCAGCCGCCCAAGGACAAGCTGGAAGCCTTTGATGTAGGAGATGACTGAGTATGACCATTCTTTGGATTCTGGCTCTGGTTCTGCTGCTGGCAGGCCTGTACCTGTTGCTGATCGCTCCTGCGGATCATCACCCGGATACCTCCATGCTGGAGGGTTGGCTCTATGCCCACCGCGGTCTTCATGACGGCAACTATCAGGTGCCTGAGAACAGTCTGCATGCCTTCCGGCTGGCGATGGAAAACGGCTATGGTATGGAGCTGGATGTGCAGCTGACCGCTGACCATCAGCTGGTGGTATTCCACGATAAGACCCTCAAGCGAGTCTGCGGCGTGGATCGGGTGCTGCACACCCTGACCTACGACGAATTGCAGCTCTATCCCCTGCCCGACGGCTCCTGCATTCCGCTGTTTTCTCAGGTGCTGGAGCTGGTGAACGGCAAGGTGCCGCTGATCGTGGAAGTGAAGTACCACGGTAATGTGACCGCGATCGCCAAAGCCGCCTGCGAGGCGCTGCAAGGCTACAAGGGGCCCTATTGTGTGGAATCCTTCCATCCGCTGGCGATGCGTTATTTCCAGAAAAACGCGCCGGATGTGGTACGGGGTCAGCTGGCCTATGGCGGCCCGTGGAAAAAAGAGGACAATACTCTTCTTTTGCATTTCCTTTTGAAGCATCTGCTGGTGAACTGTCTCTCCCGGCCCCATTTTGTCGCGTATTCCGTACCCACGGATCATACCCTGTCCATGTGGCTGATGAAGAATCTGTTCCATCCCATGCTGGCGGCCTGGACCATCCGGGAGCAGATCGTGCTGGATGATTGCGAAGGCACCTACGATTTCCCCATTTTTGAGCTGTTCACCCCGGAAGAAACACCGGAAGACGAATAACCAATAAACAGAAAGGGGACTGATTCCCTTGAAAAGACTGATTTGCCTTGTGCTGTGCCTGCTGCTTTGCCTGTCGCTGCCAGCTGCTTCTCTGGCGGAGCTGAGCTATCTGATCGCTGACAGTGATTCCCGTCAGCTTTCTCAGGATGAACTGTGGCAATGGGATTATGAATCGCTGGGCTACATTCTCAATGAGATTTTCGCGCGGCATGGCTACAACTTCATTCCTGGCGAGAAGTACGACTACTATTTCCGCTGCATGCCCTGGTATACCCCCAACGAGAACCCCAACAATCAGGAAGCCTGCTATCCCAAACTCAACCGGGTGGAATGGTACAACGAGCAGCAGGTGAAAGCTGTGCGCCGCCAGATGCGGGAAACCGGCAATTACAACCCCGGCGGCAAATCCGTATGGGACTATTTCTCCGCTGGCTTTGATACGCTGCAGGGCTTTGAGTACATCGAGCTGAAAGCCGGGCAGAAGCTGCCCGTATACTCTGCCCCCAGCCGTTCCTCCTGGCAGGGCGCCAACGGCAAAGCCAAGGTCAGCACTAACGGCAATGTATGGGCTGCCGGCTGGGAAAACGGCTGGCTGCTCATCATGTATGAAACCAACAGCGGCTCTGTGCGCGTAGGCTATGTGGATGCAGGCGATATCAAGGGCAATGTGCCGGAGAACCGCCGCCTTACCTACGATTACCTGCCCGCTGCCGTCAACGCCCGCTGCACCCTCACTGATGACCCCGCCCGTACCAATTCTTCCATCGTGATCCTACAGCCCGGACAGACCGTCACCTACCTGAGCAGTTATTTCAACAGCTATCCCTGGGACTATGTGGAGACCATCGCGGAAGGAAAAACCGTGCGCGGCTTTATTCCTGCCGGATGTCTGGATATCAGCCACACCAGCGATGCCATCGGTCAGTAATCTGCCAGATCTGTCCATGTTCCACATATTTCTTGCTATTTTTTGCTTTTGCTTGAACTAAATGAAAAACATTGGTATAATTGTTCGATGTAGGTTTGCGACTGTTACTTTTGGGAGGATGCTGCATGATGGATACCAATATTCGGATTTGCATGTTCGGAGGGTTCAACCTCTATATTAACAACGAGTGCAAAAACACCGGCATCCTCAAATCCAAGAAGGGCATGTCGCTGTTGCAGTACATCATTCTCAAGCACGATTCTGCCGTGCCCAACTACCGGCTGATCGAGCTGCTCTGGCCCAACGAAGAAAGCAGCAACCCGGAAAACGCCCTCAAAACGCTGGTAAGCCGTTTCCGCGCGCTGCTCAACCAGTGCCAAGAAGGACTGGGCAGTTGCATTGAAGCAAGCCGGGGCGGATACCGCTTTGTTCTGCTGGAAGGCATGAGCGTGGATGTATTCGAATTTGAGGAAATCTGCCGCAAATTGCAGGGCATTCGTGAATTAACACCCGAAAACCGCGCACTCTATCAGAGAGCCCTGACCCTGTATTCCGGCGACCTGCTTTCCACCGCCGAACAGGATGAATGGGTGGTCAGCGCCAGTGTAGGCCTGCATGGTAAATACCTGAAACTGGTCTACGAGTATCTGGACTTTCTCAAGCAGACAGAGGAATACAACGACATCATCCAGACCTGCCGTTTTGCGCTGGAAACCGATTCCTTTGACGAGCGGCTGCATCTGGAACTGATGAACGCGCTGGTGAAAACCAATCGCAACAACGAAGCGCTGATGCAATACAAGCATGTAACCAACTTGCACTTCCGCTATCTGGGTGTAAAACCGCCGGAAGGCATTCAGCAGTTTTACAAGCAGATCATTCAGGCAGGCAACAGCCTGGAGATGAATCTGGACAGCATGCGGGAAGAATTGCAGGAGTACGGTGATGTTTCCGGCGCTTTTGAGTGCGAATACGCCGTGTTCCGCGAGATCTACAACCTGCAGATGCGCAATCTGGAACGCTTTGGCACCAATATGTATCTGGCAATGATCATGGTCAGCAGCATGGACGGTGAGCCCATCGATCCCCTGCGGCTGGATGATATTATGAAGGGGCTTTCTTCGATCCTGAAGGAACGCCTGCGCAAGGGCGATACCTTCACCCACTTCAGCCCGTCTCAGTTCGCGCTTCTTCTGCCCACCGTCACCGACGAGACCAGCCACATGGTCATTGAACGAATCAAACGCTTCTTCTACCAGCGCTACCCCAACAGCAATGTGATGTTCAGCTACCGTGTAGGCCCGCTGAATCCTTCTCAGCCCGCCGGGGATGAAACCGAATCTGCCCAGAACCGCAAAAAGAAAGGTTCTGCCGGCAAGCCAACCGCGCATACAGTAAAATGACAACGACAGGAGGAAAACAAATGGCTATCCTTCATGCATCCGCAACAAATTTCGACAGTGAAGTGCTGCAATGCAGCCAGACCGTGCTGGTGGACTTTTATGCTGACTGGTGCGGCCCTTGCAAAATGCTGACCCCTGTGATCGAAGAGATCGCCGCCGAGCATCCGGAGGTTAAGGTGGTAAAGCTGAACGTGGACAATGCTCCCGAAATCGCTTCCCGCTACGGCGTGATGAGCATCCCCACACTGATCGTTTTCAAGAATGGTCAGGCTGCCAATCAATCGGTTGGCTACACCGGCAAGCAGGGCATTGTGGATATGCTCTGATACTAATCCCAAAAACGCACAAAAGCACCCAGCCATGGCTGCGGTGCTTTTCTATTTGAGAATCATACGCAAAACAAAAGCAGACTGTGCATAAGCGGCAAGTCTGCTTTGTTTTTTGGGGAAAGATCAATCCTGGCCCTTCATTTCGGCCAGACACTTCTCGCACACGCGCTTTCCTTTGAAAAGGGTTACATTACGAGCATCGTTGCAAAAAATACAGCCAGGCTGGTATTTCTTGAGGATGATCTCGTCCCCTTCGGTGAAGATCTCAAGGGTATCCTTGATTGCGATTCCCATGGTTTTGCGCAATTCGATGGGAATCACCACGCGGCCAAGATTGTCCAGTTTCCGAACAACACCTGTGGATTTCATCAATGCTGCCTCCTGTTCTATAAGCATATCAAGAAATCAGACAGGTTTATCATAATTGAATTTGATCGAACTGTCAATGCACAATACGGCAACTAACACGCCCTGTTTACATATTATTTGGTGTATGGAAATGACATTTTACGACACAAAAACGACAAAATTTTCGTGCAGGGAGGCATGAACAATTGCTGTTACAGTACCTCTGGTTTTTAATGATCGCCGCATCGCTGATATGGGGAGTGCTTACAGGACAAGGCAATTCCATTCTGCCAGCCGCACTGGATGGTGCCCGGAATGCCATTACAGTTTCGTTACAGTTGTTATCAGGATATCTGTTTTTCTGCGGACTGATCGCCATTGTGAACAAATTGAAAATTCAGCAGTATCTCTGCCGGATGAGCCGGTCGATGATCGGAAGCTTGTTGGGCGGGGAAACAGACGAACCAGCTGCTGAGGCTGTATGCATGAATTTGTCCGCAAACCTGCTGGGACTTGGCAACGCTGCCACTCCCTATGGCATAGAAGCTGCACGTTTGCTGGATGCTGGCAGCAGCAAACGGCACGGGCTGTATATGCTGCTGATCATCAATGCCACCAGCATCCAGTTGTTGCCCACCACAGTGCTCACTTTGCGCATCGCAGCAGGTTCGGCAGATCCCAATGCCATTCTGCTTCCATCCCTGCTGTCCACTTTGGCTTCCACGCTCACAGGTGTGCTGTTGGGGGTGGGCTGCCGTACATTATCGGAGGCAAAGCATGGGAATTGATCTGCTCTGGCCTGTTTTGCTGATGATCCTGCTGGGTGCTGCCATATGGAAGCGGTTACCCGTATATGATCTGTTCGTATCCGGTGCCAAGGATGGCATGACGGTGGCTGTACAGGTCCTGCCGAATCTGGCGGCGATGCTGGTTGCCGTCACCCTGATGGAACGCACGGGCCTGACCGCGCAGATCTGCCAGTGGTGCGCGCCCCTGCTGGAGCTGATCGGCTTGCCCCGGGAAGTAGCCCCATTGGTGGCAGTTCGTCCCCTGAGCGGCTCTGCTTCTCTGGCAATTCTGGAGCGCATCCTGTCCCAGTATGGCCCGGACAGCCGCATCGGACTCGTCGCCAGCACTGCCATGGGTTCCAGCGAAACCATATTCTACACCGTTTGTGTCTACCTGAGCGGCTGCAAGGACCGCCGCACCGGCTACGCCATTCCCTGCGCCCTCATCGGAATGCTGGCAGGTCTTTGGGTAAGCGGGCTTTTCTTTCGTTGACAATTGCGCAAAATCGGGTATAATAACCGGGTACATATTTCGCGCAATGAACGAGAGAGTACCCGTATGAGACCGGCACAAGAGAGCTGCGCAAGGTGAAAGGCAGCCCGGATGGCAGCGGCGAACATGGCTCGGGAGCGCTTTGGCCCGATAGGTAGGGCAAACGGTCTGGCTCCGATATCAGCCTTATCAAGTAACAAACCAGGGTGGTACCGCGGAAATTCTCCGCCCCTTTTGGTTCCAAAAGGAATCGAAAAGGGCGGTTTTTCTTTCGTTATGAACAGGCAGGCATCATTCCACCATGGAGAGATTCAAGGAGGGAACCCCAATGGCAGAAAAGTTCTACATCACAACCCCCATTTACTACCCCAGCGGCAACATGCACATCGGTCATACCTACACCACCGTCGCCGCCGATACCATGACCCGCTTCAAGCGCATGACCGGTCATGACGCTTATTTCCTGACCGGTACGGACGAGCACGGTCAGAAGATCGAGCAGAAGGCCGCCGAAGCTGGTGTGACCCCCAAGGAGTTCGTGGACAAGATCGTGGCGGAAACCAAGAAGCTGTGGGAGCTGATGAACATCCAGTACGATGACTTCATCCGCACCACCGATGAGCGCCACGAGAAGATCGTGCAGAAGATCTTCCGTCAGTTCTACGAGCAGGGCGACATCTACAAGAGCGAGTACGAAGGCATGTACTGCACTCCCTGCGAGTCCTTCTGGACCTCTTCCCAGCTGGTGGAAAAGGATGGCGAGAAAGTCTGCCCCGACTGCGGTCGCCCCTGCCAGCCCACCAAGGAAGAAAGCTACTTCTTCCGGATGAGCAAGTATCAGGATTGGCTGATCGATTACATCGAGACCCATCCGGACTTCATCCAGCCCGCCGCCCGCGCCAACGAAATGCTGAACAACTTCCTGCGCCCCGGCCTGCAGGATCTCTGCGTCAGCCGCACCAGCTTCAAGTGGGGCGTGCCTGTTGATTTTGACGACAAGCACGTGGTCTATGTATGGATCGACGCGCTGAGCAACTACATCACCGCGCTGGGCTACGGCACCGATCATGACGAACTGATGCAGAAATACTGGCCTGCCAATGTGCATCTGGTGGGCAAGGAAATCGTTCGTTTCCATACCATCTACTGGCCCATCATGCTGCACGCGCTGGGTCTGCCCCTGCCCAAGCAGGTATTCGGTCATGGCTGGCTGCTCTTTGGCGGCGACAAAATGGCCAAGTCCAAGGGCAATGTGCAGTACGCCCAGCCCGTGGTAGCCCGCTATGGCTGCGATGCCCTGCGCTACTACCTCATGCGCGAAATGCCCTTCGGCGCGGACGGCAACTACACCAACGAAGCCTTCCTGAACCGCATGAACGCTGATTTGGCAAACGATCTGGGCAATCTGGTCAGCCGTACGGTTGCCATGCTGGAGAAGTATTTCGACGGCGTTGTGCCCGCCTGGACTGATGCTGTGGATGATGAACTGGACAAGCCTCTCCATGAGCATTGTCAGGCCCTACCTGCTCTGGTGGAAGCCCAGATGGACAAGCTGCAGTACAGTCAGGCCCTTTCCGAGATCTGGAAGGTGATCGGCGAGTGCAACAAGTACATCGACCAGACCCAGCCCTGGATTCTGGGCAAGGATCCCGAGAAGAAGGATCGTCTTGCCAACGTGCTGCTGACGCTGGCAGAGTGTGTCCGCTATGTGGCTGTGCTGATCTATCCCTTCATGCCCACCACCCCCGAGCGCATTTATCAGCAGCTGGGCGTGGCGGATGAGTCCCTGAAGACCTGGGACAGCCTCAAGACCTTCGGTCAGCTGCCCGCCGGCACCAAGGTGGTCAAGGGCGAAGCCCTGTTCCCCCGCATTGATGTAAAGAAGGAACTGGAGATCCTCAATCCCCAGCCTGAAGAAGCCCCCAAAGCCGAAAAGAAGGCGGAGAAAAAGGCTGAAAAGAAGCATGCCGAGCCCGAATTCCCTGAGGAGATCAACATCGATACCTTCTTCCAGTCCAAGATTCAGGTGGGCCGCGTGCTGGAGTGCGTAAATGTGCCCAAGTCCAAGAAGCTGCTTCAGTTCCGCCTGTCCTTCGGCAAGGACGGTGAGCGCACCATTCTCTCCGGCATCGCTCAGTACTATCCCAACCCGGAAGAACTGGTGGGCCGCCAGATCGTTGCCATCACCAATCTGAAGCCCCGTCCCATGATGGGCATCGAAAGCCACGGCATGATCCTTTCTGCCGTGGACGGAAGCGGCAACCTGCGTCTGGTCTCCGTGGGCGAGGGCGTTGAGGACGGTGCCATCGTCGGATGATGGAATTGTTTGATTCCCATTGCCATCTGGAGGATGAACGCTTTCAGGGCGAGGTGGAGGATGTGCTGGGCCGCATGGCGGAAGCCGGCGTGAACCGCTGCATCCTGGCCTCCAGCGATATGCCCACCGGTACCAAGATCGTAGCGCTTGCGGATCAATATCCGCAGGTCTACGGCATGGTGGGCTTTCATCCCCATGAGGCTTCCCAGTTCCAGGAAGAAGACCTCCTGCAGATGGCGCAGTGGCTGAAAAACCCGAAAATTGTCGGCGTGGGTGAGATCGGTCTGGATTACTACTACGACCACTCCCCCCGGGATGTGCAGCGGCAGGTATTGGAGCGCCAGCTGGACTTCGCTCTGGAACAACAGGTACCGGTAGCTTTCCACATCCGGGATGCTCACGGCGATACGCTGGACATGCTGAGCCACCGCAAAAATCGTTTGCCGGAAGGCGTGCTGCACTGCTTCAGCGGCAGTCTGGAATGCGCCCGGCAGTATCTGGACATGGGGTTCTACCTGTCCTTTGCCGGTCCGGTCACCTTCAAAAACGCCGCCAAGTTGCAAGAGGTAGCCAAGTACTGCCCCACCGACCGGCTGCTGGTGGAAACCGACAGCCCGTATCTGGCGCCTGTTCCCCTCAGGGGCCAGCGCAACGATCCCGCCAATGTGCGCTACGTGGCGCAGATGGTGGCGGAACTCAAGGGCATGGAAGCCGAAGAACTGGCCCGGAAAGCCTTTGAAAACACCTGCCGTCTGTACCGCATCCCCATGGAAAACGAGGTGGGCTGATCATGTGTGATACTGCAAAAAACATGGTGACAGTTCGCCCCATGCAGCCAGCAGATTTGCCAGCCGCCGCTGCCATCTGGAATCAGGTGGTGGAGGACGGTATCGCGTTCCCCCAGATGGAAACCCTTGACCTGCCTGCCGCGGAGGCTTTCTTTGGGCAGCAGGATCTGACTGCTGTGGCTGAGCTGGACGGAAAAGTGGTCGGCATGTACATCCTGCACCCCAACAATGTGGGCCGCTGCGGACACATCTGCAATGCCAGCTATGCCGTAGACCGCCGCATGCGGGGGCACGGCATCGGCAAGGCGCTGGTGAGCGACTGTCTGCGTCAGGGTAAGAAACTGGGCTACCGGCTGCTGCAGTTCAACGCTGTGGTGGCGACCAATACCACCGCCCGCAAGCTGTACGAGAAGCTGGGCTTCCAGCAGCTGGGTACCATTCCCGGCGGTTTCCTGATGCCGGATGGACATTACGAAGATATCTGCCCCTATTATCATGAATTGTGAGGAATCCCATGACGATCCGAAAGACAACCCTGGCGGATATGGAACAGCTGCTTGCGCTGTTTGCAAATGCCCGCCGGTTCATGGCTGCCAATGGCAACACCGCGCAGTGGTGGGGCGGCTACCCCACCCGGGAGATGCTGGAAGCGGATATTGCCGCAGGCGAAAGCTATGTATGTGAGGAAGAGGGTCACATCTACGCCAGCTTTGTGATGATCAACCGCCCGGAGCCTACCTATCAGAAAATCGAAGGGGCATGGAAGAACGAGCTGCCCTATGGCACTCTGCACCGCATCGCCTCCAGCGGCGAAAAGCGGGGTATGGTGGACCTGATCGTGGATTGGGCCTATCAGCGGTGCGGCAACCTGCGCGGCGACACCCATGAGCTGAACCGGCCCATGCAGAAGGCCTTTGAGCGCAATGGTTTTCTCCGCTGCGGCACCATCTGGGTGGCGGATGGCTCCCCCCGCATCGCCTACCACAAAACCGAGAAAGTCGAGGGATGAGCATGCTGCCGAAACTGATTGTGATCGCCGGTACCAACGCATCCGGTAAAAGCGATCTGGGCGTGAAGCTGGCTAAACATTACGGCGGCGAGATCGTCTCTGCCGACTCCCGGCAGGTGTTCCGCCGTCTGGATCTGGGCAGCGGCAAGATCTCACCGGAAGAAATGGATGGCGTGCCTCATCATCTGCTGGATATCTGCGATCCGGGAGACTTCTTCTCCATGGCGGATTTCCAGCGGCTGGCCTACGAGGCCATCGATGACATCATCGCCCGTGGCAAGCCTGCCTTTCTGGTGGGCGGCACCGGTCTGTATGTGGATTCCGTTGCTGATGGCTACATACTCAGCAACAAGATGCCGGATCTGGCCTACCGGGCCAAATTGGAAGAGATGAGCACCGAAGCCCTCTACCGCATGCTGATGCAGCAGCGGCCCGACTGCGATGTGGAACGCCGCAACCGCAACCGGGTGATGCGCCTTCTGGAAAAGCTCCACGACGGCGACGATGTGATTCCCACCAAAAAGCCTCGCTATGAGGTGCTTCGCCTTGGCGTCACATGGCCCCGGGAGATCCTCTGCCAGCGCATTGACGAACGCATGACCCGCCGCTTTGCTGAGGGCATGCTGGAGGAAGTGCAGTCCCTGCTGGATGATGGGGTCTCCCCCACCTTCCTTTTGAAATTGGGACTCGAATACCGCATCATCACCCAATATCTGACCGGCGTGATCGATACCCGGGAAGAGCTGGAAACCCTGTTGGGTACCTCCATCAAGCAGTTTGCCAAACGCCAGATGACCTGGTTCCGCCGCAATGAAGAAATCCATTGGCTGGATATGCAGGCGGATCCCTTTGGCGAAGCCTGCCAGTTGATTGAGGCATTTCTGTAAAATTTTCATGAAAAAACAGGCTGTTGGTGACAAGTTGCTTGCCAAGCAGCCTGTTTTCACGTTTCTGGAATGTAACCAATTCAGTGACAGGGTTTTGACAGCAGGCAACTGAAATGCTATGATATATACAGAAAAAAGCAAGATAATGAGGTGACTGCCATGCTCTGGGAACGCATCGCAGAAGCGCTTTTAGAAGACAACGACAGCATTCTGTATGTATCCAGAATGGAGGATTACCAGCTCCAATATATGAACAGACAGGCCCGTCTGGAAGCTGGACTGAACGAAGATGATACATCCTACGAAGGCCAGCTGTGTTACAAACTGCTGCATGGCTTTGATGAACCGTGCAAATTCTGCAAACGCAGTGTGATCAACAAGCAGGCTTTTTTCCGTTGGAATTATCTGCACGAACCAGATGGCATGCACTATTGGATAAAGGAAAAGATCATCACAGTGGAAGGCGTGGATTGCCACCTGCAACTGGCGATGCATATAACGGAGCAGTTGGAAAAGGAACGGAAAATCCAGCGGGAGCTGGAAAAAGAACGGGTGCTGCTCCAGTGCGTCAAAACCTTGGAAGCAGATGCCCATGCCAAGAATCCGCTGGACAGTCTGCTGGAGATCGTAGCCCGCTATTTCAACGGAGACCGGGCGTATCTGTTTGAGTTTGACTATGAAAAACAAGTGACCAACAATACCTATGAGTGGGCTGCTGCTGGCGTAGAAAAAGAAATCGACATTCTGCAGAATGTTCCCCTTTCGGTGATCCAGACTTGGATCGATGCCTTTGCTCAGGTAGGCAGTTTCTATATTTCCGATCTGGATGAAGAGGTGGACAAGGGGTCCGATACCTATCGCATTCTGGAGATGCAGGGCATTCACAGCCTGATTGCTGTGCCGCTGGAGAAGGACGGGCACATCATCGGTTTCTTTGGGGTGGATAATCCCCGAAAAAATTATGAGGACATCTCCCTGATGTCCGCTATTACATTCTTTATCCTCAACGCGCTGGACAAACGCGCTTACCAGGCCATGCTGGAGAAGCTCAGCTACGAAGATACGCTGACCGGTCTGTACAACCGCAACAAGTTCAACCATGTGTTTGATCAGATGGCAGCAAAGCCGCCGCACCAGCTGGGAATTGTCTACGCTGATCTGAACAACCTGAAGGTGACCAACGACAACTTCGGTCATGATGCAGGCGACCAGCTGATTCAAACTGCAGCCCGCATCATCCGGGAGGTATTCGGCGAAAACACCTACCGGATCGGCGGTGATGAGTTTGTGGCTTTCCTGACGGATGCGGATGAAGAACAGCTCAAAGCCATGATCCAGCAAATGAATCAGTTGATGGCAGAGCATGAGGCCAATGCATCCGTCGGGTACAGCTACAGGGCAGAAAATGCGAACATCGTTGAACAGTTGGAAGAAGCCGACAATGCCATGTATGCCGAAAAGAAGCTCTATCGGAAAACCCATATCACCCGTTGAAACTTCCAAGCAGGCCCGGTCTTTCATTGATTATCCTCCTTTATGCCACACTGCTTTTTCGCCAAAGAAAGATTTCTCATTTTGGTCAATTTATTGTTGACAGATGAGAGAACTTATGCTAAAATCCTATCTTGTTAGCGGCCTCGCAGAGGTTCCCCCCAAGGATATGCGCCTGTAGCTCAGCCGGATAGAGCAACGGCCTTCTAAGCCGTGGGTCAGGGGTTCGAATCCCTTCAGGCGCGCCAGCTATGGTGGATATAGTTCAGTGGTAGAGCGCCAGATTGTGGCTCTGGAAGTCGTGGGTTCGAACCCCACTATCCACCCCACTTACCTTGGGGTATCGCCAAGTGGTAAGGCACGGGACTTTGACTCCCGCATTCGTAGGTTCAAATCCTGCTACCCCAGCCATTTGCGATAAGCCAAAGAAAAACGTTGTGTGAAGATGCACAGCGTTTTTCTTTGTCCAAACAGACAAAACACAAAAATCCGCCCGCTTGCTGATGTATGCGGACGGATTTTTGATTATATGGTTTTTCTGCGGTGCAAAGCATAGAATGCCATCAGGAACAGAGCGCTTGCCAGAGAGAGCGCTGTATAGAGCGGCAGCCAGAATGTATCGCCCGTTTGGGGCGGTATTGCAACAGAAGGCTCCGGTGTCTGTGCAGGCTCTGTTTCTTCGATGGGCGCAATGCGAATATACTCATAGAAGTTATAGGGCTGCAACACCTTTTGCGGAAGCGGACCGCGGGCATTGGCTTCTTCTTCTGTGTGACCCATCCAGACACGGGCGTTGGTGTAACTGGGGTGGATTTGGGGCATATCTCCATTTGAATTGCCTTCGTCATGAAGTAATGTATCATATGCCCAAATTCCCGATGCAATTACAGTACCACCGGCAACGATCATTGAACGCCCATCGTAGGCATCAAAGGTAATACCGGTATCGATGTCATCCGATACAGAACAGACATACGATTTGTCACCCTCTACATAAATACATGTACAACAAATATTCTTTGTTTCCAGAACGCTGTCAAAAAGATAGAGAGAACCGCTATTCATTGTAAGGCATTCGATATTCGTGCTGATCACATTTATCACACCATCAGCAGTTGAAATATGCCTATCGGTAATTAGCTTTCCTTCTCCAACAAAAGTCAGTTTACCACCACCAACTACATAATCATATGTTGCTCGCTCTTGTGTCGGAAGGGTTCCAGAAACATCAATACTCGAGCAATTCACTTTATTAGAAACAAGAATGTTGTCCCCCCTTAATTCTATTGTCAGGTCATGGGCTGACTGGATAAGTGCTGTCTGCTGATATGCATTTGCTGTCAACACCGCATTCTCAAGCATAAGTGTATGGTTGGAGGCATTATAGCTTACACCTCCGGCTGGCTTACCAGAAAGAAGCTCTCCTGTACGATAATTCCATACCGCACTTCCGGCGATTACGTTTCCTTCGTATTCCGTCACAATCACCGTCATATCAGATACATAATCTTTCCCTGCTCCATATGCATTTTTAGCGGTAAAGGTAACGATGGCAGTACCTGCATACGGTGCATAGAAAACGCCATTTTCCAACCTGGCATTGGTAGTTCCGGCATCTTTCAACACAAACTCCCATTTCAGGGGATCAAAATCCTGCCACCCTCCATTG
Source organism: Clostridiales bacterium (assembly GCA_015056245.1). Classification (GTDB taxonomy): domain Bacteria; phylum Bacillota; class Clostridia; order Christensenellales; family Aristaeellaceae; genus Limiplasma. Next base: position 18,743 of record SVGQ01000015.1, read on the forward strand.
TTCACACCACTCTTGTCAACATATAAACCGAGATATTGACTGACCTGATTGGATAGCATAATGACAGGTTTCGTACTGTACTCATAGTCATTTTCTTGCATATCCCCATTTGTTGTAACAATTACATTGATATCCAAAATGCTATCTTCGCCATTTTGCGCACCATTCTTTAAAACTACCCTTATGATTGCATTACCTTCATTGGCAAAAACAACCATTTTGTTATTGACGATTTCTGCATCTGCGCTTCCTGCATCGAGAACAGACACAGTCACATTGGATATATTAAAACCTTCGTATTCAGCTTGATAAGTGTTGGTAGATGCTCCCATCATCCATGCTTTGTTTTTCCCTTCAAGAAATCTCACAAGATTAAATGTCTTTCCGAAACATACATATTCCATGCAGGCTTCGTAGGCTGCAGGATGCTCACAAAAAACAAATGCTTTACCATCTGTTGCAGCGTGCCCAGAACCATAATAATCAGGAATAGAAGCAGTAATATATACCAAGCCCGGATTGCTTGCGGTAATGATTCCATTGGTGAGTACAGCATTTGCAGCGTTCCCTTGATTGATCGAATAATCAATTGTTGCAGCTGCATTCGCAAACTCATCATTGACATACCTGCGAATGTCTATAGACTCATCACAGAAAATGATCTCCCCGAATGCAGAATCTGATTGTTTAAAAATTTCAACACTGGAACTGCCACCTCGCACTTCCACCAGCATCTCATACTCACTGTCCTGACCTGGGGCAATGCCATCCTGCATAACAGCCTTGATAACCGCAACTGTGTTGACCGGCTTATCAGTAACAGTTAAGAGATCGCCATCCAGCACCGGTTCGGCTTCGCCCGCATCAACAATGTGGAACGTAATGGATAGTGAGGCGAGGCGGTATTCAACCGGCATCACCTCCAACAAATGAATGGAGGTACCTGAACTGATGGAGATGCCATTGGAACCATTTTGGCCCGGACGATCAACCACATAGACAGCCATGATTTGGCGGTATCCATTGCATACATCGGAACCGTTTGCAAACACCGGCGACACAGCAACAGCATCGGTTGTGTCCGGGGTGAATATGCCGTCTTGAATGACGCCATTAGGATTTTCGCCATCAATGAAGCGGTATCCAGACGGTGCAGATGAACCGAAACAGCTGGCCAGAAAGGGTTTGAGATCGATACTTTCGCCAAGTGTTACAGAAAGCTCTGTGGTTACTACTTTCGTTTCTGTTTCTGCATAAGCGCAGGCACAGAAACTGATGCATATAGAAATGCATAAAAATACAGCAATAATCCGTCTCATGATTCATTCTCCTTTGCAGGGTTTATTCATATCCTATTGTACACAAAACGGATTACAGATATATATTTATATCGATGACCTTTCTGTTTCTCACTGGTAAGAAAGCATTTCCAAAGCAATAAAAAAATATGTATATTCTTTACATATTCATTGCATATCAAGGATGAAACCATTTCAAAACTATACATATTTTGAATATCCTTTATCCTGCGAGGTGCGCCCTTTGCTGCGCAAATGCAAAAGCCATGCTCTCTCTCGAAAACATGGCATTCACTTGCCTCAATTACTGACATTCCTTACGGACGTATGCTTCGTAACCTATGAACTCCATTGAACAATCCAACCTTACCCGATTACGGTATAACCCTGATCCTCCACAGTCTTCTTGAGCAGAGCATCTTCCACAGGGGCGTTCAGGGTGAGCACAGCGGTGCCGGTTTCGTGGCTGACCACGGCTTCCACCACCTGGGGCAGCTCTTCCAGCACCTTCTTCACACGACCGGAGCAGTGACCGCACATCATGCCTTCAATCTTCATGGTCTTTTCCATTGGTTGTACCTCCTTGGCAGGTTTGATTTTTTTATCCCTCTTTGCGCTGTGAATGTCGATCAGATTGAGACGAAGCGCATTGGATACCACACAGAAGCTGCTGAGGCTCATAGCTGCAGCGCCAAACATGGGGTTCAGCTTCCAGCCCAGCAAGCCGATCAATACACCCGCTGCCAGCGGAATACCGATTACATTATAGCAGAAAGCCCAGAACAAATTCTCATGGATATTGCGCAGGGTAGCCCGGCTCAACCGGATGGCGGCGGGCACATCCCGCAGGCTGCTGTTCATCAGCACCACATCGGCTGCATCAATGGCTACATCCGTGCCTGCGCCAATGGCAATGCCGATATCCGCGCGGGTCAGGGCAGGCGCGTCGTTGATGCCATCGCCCACCATGACCACCTGTCCAGCGGATTGCAGACGCTTGACAACCGCTTCCTTGCCCTGAGGCAGCACATCCGCGATCACCTCATCCACGCCAGCCAGCTTGCCCACCGCTTCGGCGGTACGCTGGTTGTCTCCGGTGAGCATCACCACACGAACGCCCAAATTCTTCAACTGAGCAACTGCCTCGGCACTATCTGCCTTCAGGGTGTCCGCCACCGCGATGATGCCCAGCAGTTGTTCATCCCGGCTGAACAGCAGGGGCGTTTTGCCCTGAGAAGCCAGTTCATCCGCTTGGGCGCGAAGGGAGGCAGGCACAGTGCCGTGTTGGTTCAGATAGGCCAGATTGCCGCCACGGAGCACGCTCTCCCCCAGGCGGGCGGTAAGGCCATTGCCGGGCAATGCCTGAAAGCCTTCCACATCAGAAGGCACCATGTTTTTCTCCTGCGCATAAGCAACGATAGCCCGGGCCAGCGGATGCTCGCTTCTTTGTTCCAGCGCGTAAGCCGCGCCCAGCAGATCATCGTCAGTAAGTCCGTCCGCAGGCAGCACATCCGTCACCACAGGCGCGCCGTTGGTAAGAGTACCGGTTTTGTCCAGCACCACGATCTGGCTCTTACCTGTGGTTTCCAATGAAGCAGCGGTCTTGAACAGGATGCCGTTCTTTGCGCCCACACCATTGCCCACCATGATCGCCACCGGCGTGGCAAGACCCAGAGCGCAAGGGCAGCTGATCACCAGCACGGAAATAGCCCGGGCCAGCGCAAAGCCGAAGGTCTGGCCCAGCAGCAGCCAAACGATCAGCGTAATGGCAGCGATGGTGAGCACCACCGGCACAAAAATACCGGACACCTTATCCGCCACCTTGGCAATGGGCGCTTTGGTAGCCGCCGCATCGCTGACCATGCGGATGATCTGGCTGAGGGTGGTATCCTGCCCCACACGGGTGGCCCGGCAGCGCAGATAACCGCTGCGGTTGGTGGTGGCAGCGGATACATGGCTGCCCACGGTTTTGTCCACCGGGATGCTTTCGCCGGTAAGCGCGGATTCATCCACCGCGCTCTCGCCTTCCTCCACCACTCCGTCCACCGGGATGTGCTCGCCGGGACGCACCACAAACAGATCACCGGTTTTTACCTGCTCGATAGGGGTCTCCACCTCCTGCCCATCCACCCAGAGAGTGGCGGTTTTGGGGGCGAGTTTCATCAGGCTTTTCAACGCATCGGTGGTTTTGCCCTTGGAGCGGGCTTCCAGCATCTTGCCCACGGTGATCAGGGTCAGGATCATGGCGGCGGATTCAAAGTAGAACTCATGCAGATAATGGGCTGCTGCCTCCGCACCGCTTTGTACCTGCGCGCCGGTCATGGCAAAGAGTGCGTACACGCTGTAGCCAAAGGAAGCCGCAGAACCCATGGCTACCAAGGTATCCATATTGGGCGCGCCCTTCATCAGGCCCTTGAAACCGTTGATGAAGAACTTCTGGTTGATGACCATGACAATAGCAGACAGCAGCAGCTGCAACAAGCCCACCGCTACCGGATTGTTTTCAAAGAAAACAGGCAGAGGCCAGCCCCACATGCCATGGCCCATGGAAACATACATCAGCGCCAGCAGAAAGCCCAGCGAGGCGATCAGGCGGCGTTTCAATTTCGGGGTTTCGTGGTCTGCAAGGGCATCCGCATCAGGCTGCGCAGCGGCTACCGCACCATTGCCCGCTTCTGCGCCGCCCTTGAGGCTGGCGCCGTATCCGGCTGCCTCTACTGCGGCAATCACATCAGCTTCGCTGGCGGTGCCCTCCACCCCCATGCTGTTTGTCAACAGGCTGACGGAACAGGCGGTTACGCCTTCCACCGCTGAGACCGCCTTTTCCACACGGGCGCTGCAGGCGGCGCAGCTCATGCCCGTTACGTTATATTGCTTCATCACTTTCGCTCCTTATTTCATCAGCTTGTGCAGGGTCGCCACCAGTTCCTCCACCGTACCCTCCCGCCCGGCAAGGATATCTTCCTTGACACAGGTACGGATATGATCCCCCAGCAGTTCCTTGCTGAAACCGTTCAGAGCGGCGTTGGCGGCGGCTACCTGCACCAGGATATCAATGCAGTAGGCATCCTTCTCCAGCATGCCCCGGATGCCGCGGATCTGTCCTTCGATACGGTTTAAGCGGTGAATCAGCTTATCGTGCTGGGTCTGGGTGCGCTCCTTGGTTTCGTGGCAATGCTTGCAGGGCATGGATGGGTCACTTCCTTTTGGATGATGGCTGCATGAGAGAATAGGTTAGTTTTCACTAACATTATATACCCCAATGGGGTATGTGTCAAGACAGAAAAACGGACCACAGGCAAGCTGCCACGGCCCTGTATTGGTTATGGCTGTTCCTTCTTCCAATGACTCCACCGAATCGTCTCCGTATACCCAATCTTCTGATAAAACGGATCCCCGCCACCGGTCATGTACTCTGCACCCAGCGCGCCCAAGCGCTGATAATGCCGGGTGAGGGCAGCCTCTGCCAAGCCCTTGCCCCGGTGCTTCGGCACGGTGCACAGGGGCTCCATATAGGCCAGCTTGTTTTCAGGAACCCACCACATGCCGGAATAGCATACATATTCTCCGGTTTCGTCCGCGATGATGACCTCATGCTCATAGGTGGAGTGAGGCGGCGGAGCCATCATGCTGCTGATGATGCCCTGATAGGATTTGACCGGGTTCCAGTCCGTTCCCGGATCCTCGCCATCCCAGTTCTCGAAGGGACCTTTATCTTCATGGTTAAAGCCCTTCCATGTGCAGGCACCCAGCTTGACCGGATCCACGTCCGCAGGCTCCACAAAGTGATATCCCACCGGCAGAGGACGGCTCAGCTTCGTTTTGGAAAAGTCCAGCAGCATCTCATCATAGGCGTAAGCCTCTGCATAGCCCAGCTTTTGAGCAGCCTCCATCAGCGCGGTCTGACCGGGGAAAAAGACAAATTCCTTTTCACCGGGCTTGCCGGGCATGGTGCTGTCCGCATAGGCGATCATCTCGTCAGCCAGATACTCGTAACCGGGCAGCAGGCTGAAAAACACGTTGGTCACAGGGCTTTCGTAGTAAACAAAGCCCACCGGCTTGCCATCCTCCAACCAGAAGCGGTTCAGGTAGGTCAAGCGGACATCCATCCACGAGGAAGTGAGGGCATACTCAAAAAAGGGAGCTGGCATGCCATTGGCAAAACAGGGGGTACAGTTTTCAGTCAGAAGATCCCACGCCAGCTGGTTGTCGCTGAGGATCTGAAAGTTTCTGGTCGTAATCGCCATTCAGGCACGCTCCTTTTCTGATGTAATCCCAATTATTCGAGGCCTGCCAACTCCCGCACCACCTGCCCGGCGATAATGAGCCCCATCACCGAGGGCACAAAGGAGGTGCTGCCCGGGGTCTGACGCTTGCCGGGGGCGGTTTCTTCGGTACTTTCTTCCGCCAACGGGGTCAGCGCCGGTTCGGTGGAATAGCAGACCTTCAGCTTCTTCACGCCCCGCTTGCGCAGTTCCTGACGCATCACCCTCGCCAGACGGCACACGCTGGTCTGGTTGATATCCGTCACCACCAGCTTGGTGGGATCCAGCTTATTGCCAGCCCCCATGGCGCTGATCAGCGGGATGCCAAGCCGGTCGCAGCGCACCGCCAGCTCCAGCTTGGCAGAAACGGTATCGATGGCATCGATTACATAGTCATAGCGGGACAGATCCACCTGATCAGCATTCTCCGGCAGGTAAAACATCTGCCGCGCTTCCAGCTGCACCTCCGGATTGATGGACAACAGCCGCTGACGCATAGCCTCGGTTTTGGGCATGCCAATGGTGTCCCGGGTGGCGATCAGCTGCCGGTTCAGGTTGGTCAGGCTCACTTCGTCGTTATCGAACAAATCCAGCGCGCCAACGCCGCTGCGGCAAAGGCCCTCCGCCGCGTGACCTCCCACGCCGCCCAGACCGAACACCGCCACGCGGCTCCGAGCCAGCTTCTGCATAGCATCTGTGCCAAGCAGCAGCCTTGTTCTGTCAAAGATCCCTTCCATATGCGCACCCTCTTTGGCTATGATAGCAGTATTATAGCACATTGCGCCTTTTCCAGCCATCCATGGCAGGAATTTGCCTGCAGTTGGCAGAATTTCTTTGGCATGACCCCATGCAAAGGAGGTTTCCTGATGGAGATAATTGTAGCCCAAAACGGCAATGCTGACTTTTCCACCCTGCAAGCTGCCATCGACAGCATCCCGGTGGATGGCAATCCCGTAACCATCCGCGTCCAGCCCGGCGTGTACCGGGAAAAAGTGATTCTCAACAAAAGCAATGTTACTTTGTTGGCTGATCCCGGTGCACATCTGGTGTTCGGTGATTTTGCCCTCAATCCCCTGCCCGATGGCACCACCCGCAACACCTTCCTCACCCCCACCCTGCTGATCACCGGCGACAACGTGACCCTTCGCGGCCTGACGGTTGAAAACGATGCCGGCGACGGGCGCAAGGTAGGACAGGCAGTGGCGGTATATGCTGCTGGCGACTGCTGCCGATTCTTTGATTGCCGCTTTCTGGCGGCGCAGGACACCCTGTTCTGCGGGCCGGTACTCCACAAGCTGCACCGGTTTGTGAAGCCCTATGAGATCCCGCTGGGTGTGGAAGGCGTTGCCGACCGCCCGCCTGTGGATGCCCGGCTGTATTTTGAAAACTGCTTCATCCGCGGCGATGTGGATTTCATCTTTGGCCCCTACCGCTGCTGGTTTGAAAACTGCACCCTCTACGCCAACGCCCGGGGCGGCTACTATACTGCCGCCAACACCCCGGAAGGCCAACCCTTCGGGTTTGTGTTCCATCGCTGCAAATTGACCGGCGAATGCGAACCGGAAGGCATGTATCTGGGCCGTCCGTGGCGGGAGCACGCAGCCACTGTCTTCCTTGACTGCGAAATGGATGCCTGCGTGCACCCCGAGGGCTTTACCGACTGGCTGATTACCGGACAGCCCAACCGACCGGTGACCAAGCGCTATTGTGAATACGGCTCCTATGGAGAAGGCGCGGATCCCTCCCGCCGCCATCCCGGCATGAAGCTGCTCACCCCTGAGGAAGCAGCCGCCTACACCCTGCAAAACGTGCTGCCCGGGTGGAATCCGATGGCGTAATCATTGCGTTTTGCATCGAATTGTTGTACAATAGGCACATTCTTGATACGAAAGGCGCTGGTTGCAATGCTGGAGATCATCGTCAACCCCGCAGCCGGTAACGGTCGCGCCAAGGTCATCGCACAGGAGGCTTCCGCCTATCTGACGGAGAAGGGTATCCCTTTCCAAATGGTCTACACAGAGGAACAGGATCACGCCACTGAGCTGGCTCGTGATGCCGCTGCCCGGGGCGTGGAAACCGTGGTTGCCATGGGCGGCGACGGAACCATCACGGAAGTGGCCCGGGGTCTTGTGCACACTAATACCGCGCTGGGCATCGTGCCCTCCGGCACCGGCAACGATTTTGTCAAGGCCATCGGCGTGCCCAAAGACTGGCGCAGCGCGCTGGATTTCATCCTGACCCATCCCCCGCGCCCGGTGAACACCGGCACCATGAATGACCGTTTCTTCATGAATGCTTGCGGTGCAGGCTTTGATGTGATGGTGCTGGATTACTCCATCGAGGCAAAGAAGCATTGCAGCGGCATCTGGCCGTATTTTTACGGTATCATCCGGGCCATCAAAAACTTCAAGCCCTTCCGCATGCGTGTGGAGATCGGCGAGGATCAGGTGATGGAGGGTGAATACATGCTGTGCTCCATCGCCAACGGCAAATATATCGGTGGCGGCATCCCCATCGCCAAGCAGGCGGATGTGACCGACGGCCTGCTGGACATTCTCGTGGTGGACGCTGTTCCACGCTGGAAGATCCCCTTCTATCTGCCCTCGATCATGCTGGGCACATTGCCTCGCCGCAAACCCGCTCACCTGTATAAATCCAATCGGTGCCGCCTGTCCTCTCCCGGCATGCGGCTGAACCTGGACGGCGAAGTGCTGCCCATTGACGACACCACCTACACCCTGGAGACCGACGCGCTGAAAGTGCACTGGTGAGGATTGTAAACGTTTCGTAAATCCGACGGTATTCCCCTGATTTTTCAGCCAGCTTATGCTATACTGAATCCGTAGGAAGCATTGACCCGCTCATTTCTCTGGCATCATGCCATCCGAAATAACATCCATCATCGAAAGGAAGGAACCCCCGCAATGCCTAACATCACCGAAAAAATCAAGACCACCTGGTTCAAGTGCGTGGAAACCCTTGGACAGAGCGCCGCCAACATGGCTGAAAGCGCAAAGCAGAAGCTGGGCGAGATCAATATGGAAGCCCGCCGCAAGGAAGTAGAAGCCGAACTGCCTGTTAAGCTGATGCAGATGTGGAAGGACGGCGCTGACCTGCCCGAAGAGCTGAACGAACTGCTCACCGAACTGAACACGCTGGAAGAGGATCTGGCTGCTGCCCGCGCCGCCCGTCTGGCCAAGAAAGCAAAGCCTGCCATCACCGATGGTTCTGATGCCGTTACCAACAACGAGCAGGTGGAAGAAGCTGTGGAAGTTGCCGAAGAAATGATCACCGAAGCCGTAGAGACCTCCGAGGAAGAATTGACCGAAGCCGTGGAAGCCGCAGAAGAAGTGATCGCTGAAGCCGTGGAAAACGCCCAGCCCACCGAAGAGAACAACGATTGATTTTCCCACACAGTCGTAGCGCGCAAGTGCTGCGGCTGTTTTCATTTGCCCCAACTCTACCAAGCGCAGGTTGTCAAACCCGTTTGCCTGCGGTATGCTTACCGTGAACAAAGCAAGGAGGGAGCCACATGAGCGCATTTGTAACCGGCGATACCATCCGCATGCTGCGGGAAAAAGCCGGCTTGACCCAGAAACAACTGGCAGACCAGCTGTGCCTCAGTGATAAAACCATTTCCAAGTGGGAAACCAACCGGGGACTGCCGGACATCACCCTCATCAGCCCATTGGCAGCTGCGCTGGGGGTATCGGTTTCGGAACTGCTGGCTGGTCAGTGCATGCAAAATCGCAATCGGGGCGGCAATCTGCTCCGGAGCAAATTCTATGTATGCCCGGTGTGCGGCAATATCATCCATGCCATGGGCGATGGTGCCTTCAGCTGCTGCGGCGTTTCTCTGCCGCCGCTGGAAACCGAAGCCGAGGATGATCAGCACCACTTCGTTATTGAAAGCGTGGAAAACGAGCACTATATCACGGTTGACCACCCCATGACCAAGGAACATTATCTAAGTTTTGTTGCATGGGTGACCGGAGACCGGCTGACACTGGTGAAATGGTACCCGGAAGGCAACGCCGAAACCCGCATTCAGCTGCGGGGGCACGGGATCCTGTATCTGTACTGCAACCGCCACGGGCTGTATATGCGGCGGGTGTAGGCTGTTTCGCAGGGTACATCCAGTCGCATTCAAGCAACGAACCCCACCGCAGGCGGCGCCTGCGGTGGGGTTCGTTGCTTTCGCTGTACACAGTGATTATCGTTGTTCACAGAATTCCAGTACGATCTTTGCGATTTTCTCGCTACCGATGATATAGCTGCCATGTCCCTCTCCGGGCAGGATGCGAAGCTGCGCGCCAGGGATCTGCTCTGCTATCTCTTCCAGATGCTTACGGCTGATCATATCTTTGCTGCCGCCAGCGATCAGCACCGGGCAGCGGATCGCTGCCAGCTGCTTTGGGGTGATATCCGGCTCGGTCAGCATCAGCTTGAACAAGGGCGAGCGGTTTAAGAAATACATCAGGCGGAACAAACATAGCCAGCCCGGCTTGATTCCTTCGGGCCGGGTATTGACTCCGCAGGCCACCACACCGCCCAGCAGATCCGGGTACTGGCTGCTGAGCAGCAGCCCCAGAATGCCGCCATCGCTGAACCCGCAAAGTATCGGCTTTTCCAGCGAAAGCCCGGTGATGAACTGCCGGATATCCTCCGCCATGTCCTGATAATGGTATTCCTTGACAGGAAAGCTTTTGCCATGGCCCCGGCTGTCGATAGCATACACCTGAAAGCGCTTTGCCAACAGCTCAGTCGCCCTGTCAAAAATGCTGTGATCCTCACCGTTGCCGTGGATCAGAAGCAGCGGCCTTCCCTGACCATTCACTTCGTAATACAGCGGACCTTGAACTGTTTGAAATTCCATCTCCGCGCTCCTTTATTCGATGGCATCCAGCATGCGCTGGATATGCTCCCGGGCTGCCGCAGCGTTCTCAGGCTTGGTGTCCTCAAAGGTCATTTGAATGTGGGGTTTTTGCAGCTTGGCAAAGCGCAGCACCGCGCTGTAATCCATCTCTCCCAGACCGGCAGCCATACAGGGCATGTTATCAGTGCCGTTGTTCACATAGTCCTTGATGTGAATAACCGCTACATCCCTGCCCAGCAGTTCAATGGCTTCGGCGATCACTTCATCCCGGCGGTGCAGGTTATCCGGATGCAGCAGATTGACCGGATCCAGAATGATCTGCAGGTTGGGGGAAGCGATAGCATCCAGCACGCGGCGGGCCCGCTTGCCATCACAGACGATGTGCTTGTACACCGGCTCAATCGCCAGCGTCACGCCCAGCTTTTCGGCGTTTTTCACCACCGGTTCCACACGGCGCAGGAACATTTCCAGCGCGGCATCGGTATGGCTGTGCTCCGGATCGTAGCGGTATTCCGGATTGGGGTTGCCGGTTTCCGTGCCCACCACGCCAGCACCCATCCAGCGGGCCAGCTGCATATGGGCAATGTAGCGATCCATCGTATCCCGATAGACGCTCTCATCCGGATGAGTCAGGTTCAGGTAGCAGCCCAACACTGCCACATCCAGCCCATCCAGAGACTTTTTCACATAGCTGGCAAGGCCGGGGCTGACGACCATAGGATTCATATATTCCGGGGCGAGCACCTTGCTCAGCGCCAGATGAACACATTCATATCCCTGTGCTTTCACAAACTGCGCCCGCTGGGCAAGGGTTCCCGGGGCAGCATCGTGCATTCTGATACCCAAAGACATCTTTTTTGTCCTCCTGTACAGGTTTTTTGTCTGGGTACAGTATACCGAATTTCCTTTGTTTTTGCAATGTTGATGCAGCCTGCTTTTCATGATATGATGAAGCCACAAACCACCAAGGAGGTTATTCCATGGCTACACTGCATCTGATCTGCGGCACCATCTCCAGCGGCAAAACCACCTATGCGCGGCGCATGATGGATGAAAATCCGGCACTGCTTCTCTCGGTGGATGAAGTGACCCTTGCCCTGTCCAGCGTGATCCCGCCGGAGAATCACGACCTGACCACCCCGCTGGTGAAGCAGTGGCTGATGACCAAAGCCAAAGAAGCGATGGCAGCCGGGCTGGATGTGATCTTTGACTGGGGCTTCTGGAAAAAGGATGAACGGGCAGCGTTTGAACAAGCCCTGACTGCGGAGGGCATCCCTCATGTATGGCATTACATCGATATTTCCACAAAGCGCTGGGAGGCACAGATCGCCAAGCGGAACGAGGCCGTTCAGCGAGGAGAAACCTCCGCCTACTATGTGGACGAGGGATTGAAAGAAAAATGCGTATCCCTGTTTGAGCCCCCCTGCCGGGATGAAATCGATATATGGTATACGCCAGAAGAATAATAAAAGCAGAGCGGGTCTCCGTAACATACGGATGATCCGCTCTCAGACTGTCAAATAACCCAGGAGGTGTAGGAGGGCCGCAGCCCTCCTACTTTCAATACGAAACCAGCGACATGTGTTGCGGCCCAAACCCAACCTTCGGTTTGTTTTGGGCTTCGGCACTGAGGGAGCGCTTCGCGCTGTCCTCGCGCCTCGGTTCGCTTCGCTCACCCTTCCGGTGGTTTCCGAACCCTTGCGCAGCAAGGGATTCCTAGTTTGCCGCCCGGGGGGCCGTAGGTTCCTAGGCAAACGGTGCAAAACTCGTCAAAAAAGTTGCCGAAGGCAATTTTTTGACGACCTAAGAGTGGGTCTCCGTAACATACGGATGATCCGCTCTGTTTTTCGCCCTCTTACCGCCAGTTGAGGCCTATCCGCAGAAAAGCTTCTACCAGTCCCGGCATACCCACAGCCTGTGCCGCTACCGCCGGCACTTTGGCGATCACCTGCCCTGCCAGCAATACCCGCACCAAGCCAATGGTCTGGCCTTCCTCAACAGGCGCTTCCACCTGCGGCGGCAATTCCACCTCCAGCGAGAGCTGCTTTTCCTGCCCGGCTTTCAGCAGCATACTCACGCCGCTGCCCACGGCTGCTTCCACCTCATCTGCCATACCCAGATGCACAGGCACCCGCTGGCCCAGCAAATCCCCCTTGTTGAGCAATGTAATGCGCCGGTATCCGGCAAAGCCATAATCCAGCATGGCACGGGCTTCATCGAAGCGGGTCTGGCTGTTGGGTACCCCCAGCACGATGGCGATGAGCCGCATCCCGTCCTTTTGCGCCGTAGCGGCAAGACAGTAACGGGAATCATCCGCAGAACCCGTTTTCAAGCCGTCGCAACCCTCATAGAAACGCACCAGCCGGTTGGTGTTGGTCAGATCGGTGGTGCGTCCGCTGGGATGGGTCAGGGTATCCATCCAGACGGCAGCATGGTCGAAATACATGGAGTGCTTGCAGATTTCCAGTGCCAGCGTCGCCACATCCCGGGCCGTGGTGTGCTGTCCCTCCACCGGCAGGCCGGTGGCGTTCACATAGCAGGTATCCCCCATGCCCAAATCCTGCGCCCGCTGATTCATGAGGGCGGCAAAGTCCGCTTCTGTGCCTGACATGTGCTCCGCCAGCGCCACCGCCGCATCGTTGGCGCTGGCGATAATGGTACAACGGAGCAGATCTTTCAGAGGATAAGCAGACCCTGCGTCCAGCAGCGCCTGACTGCCAATCTGCCCGGCTGCATTCTGGCTGACCGTTACTTGGTCGTCAAGGTGCAGTCGCCCGGCCTCCAGTTCTTCCAGGCAGAGCAACAGGGTCATCAGCTTGGTGACACTGGCTACAGGCCTTTGTTCATCTGCGTTCTTTTCAAAGATCACCGTGCCGGTTTCCGCCTCCAACAGCATGGCGCTGGCAGCGGTCAGTTCCAGCGGCACACCATCCTCCAAGGGCGCGGCAACTGCAATGGGTACAAGCAGTGAAAGAACCAACAAAGCAAGTACAGCGATCGTGCAGGGTTTCCGCTTCATGAATAAACGCTCCTTCCATGGCGAGTCCTTTTGTGGACAGCATACGCATGGAAGGAGCGAATTAGGCTATTTGCTCATTATTTTCTTGCGAAACAGAGGCAGGGTTACAGTTTGGCAATGACACCATCCACCAGCGCGCGGAACACGTCCCGCACCCGAATGCCGGTTTCCATGACCTCGATATGGCTCAGGGGCTGATCCAGCATGCCCGCAGCCATGTTGGTGATGCAGCTGATGCCCAGCACGTTGATGCCGCTGTGACGAGCCACGATGGTCTCCGGCACGGTGGACATACCCACCGCATCAGCGCCCAGCACGCGGGCCATGCGGATTTCAGCAGGGGTTTCATAAGTGGGGCCGTTGAACCAGCAATAGATGCCGCGCTTCAGATCGATCTTCAGCCCAGCAGCCACATCCAGCGCCAGCTTCTTGAGTTCCACATCATAGGCGTGGGTCATATCCGGGAAGCGAACACCGAAGTCGCCCAGATTGGGGCCGGTGAGCGGGTTTTTGCCGGACAGGTTGATGAAATCGTCGATCAGCATCAGGTCGCCGGGGGTGAAGTCATAGTTTACACCACCCGCGGCGTTGGTGACGATCAGGGTTTTGACGCCCAGCAGCTTCATCACACGGATGGGCAGGGTGACTTCTTCCATGCCATAGCCTTCGTAGGAATGGAAGCGGCCTTGCATCATGCACACACGCTTGCCGTGAAGGGTGCCGCAGAACCAGCGGCCTTCATGACCGGGGGCGGTGGATACAGGGAAGCCGGGGATGTCTTCATAGGAAACGCTGGTGGCATCGTCCAGAGCATTCACATAGTCGCCCAGACCGCTGCCCAGAATCACAGCGATCTCCGCTTCGCCGCAACGCTCACGGATCATATCCGCTGCTGCATGGATCTTGTTCATGGTTGCTTCTACACTCATGGGTATCTCTCCTTTTGTTTTCTATGTTCCCTGACGGCTGCGGCATAACGCCCGCACCGTCTTATTGCAACTGGTTCAGGAAGCTTTCCGCTTCAAAGCGATCCTCAAGGCCAAAATTCTCTGCAATGGTGGCAGCGATATCCGCGTAGGTACGGCGGGTAGCAATGCTCTTACGGCCTTGCATGCCCTTGTGGTAGCACAGGATGGGGATGTATTCCCGGGTATGGTCGGTGCCGGTGTGGGCAGGATCGCAGCCATGATCAGCTGTGAGAATCAAAAGATCATCCTCACCCATGGCTGCCATGATCTCTCCAAGGCGACCGTCGAAGTAGCGCAGCGCATCCGCATAGCCCTTCACATCCCGGCGGTGACCATAGGAGGAGTCAAAGTCCACCAGATTAACGAACAGCAAGCCGGTAAAGTCCTGCTGCATGGCTTCCAGCGTGGCATCAATACAGGCGGGGTTGCCGGCAGCATGGTTGCTCTTGCACAGGCCGCGCATGCAGAAAATATCTTCGATCTTGCCAACGCCCATGGTGAACAGGCCTTTTTCGCTCATGGCATCCAAAAGGGTGCGGGCGACAGGTTCCAGCGAGAAGTCCCGGCGATTGCCGGTGCGGGTGAAACCGCCTTTTTCCTTGCCGATAAAGGGACGGGCGATCACACGGCCCACCGCATGCTCTCCGGTCAGGATGGCGCGTGCCTTTTCGCACATCTCGTAGAGCTTCTCCGGGGGATAGAGTTCCTCGTGGCAGGCAATCTGGAACACGCTGTCGCCGGAGGTATACACAATGGGATAGCCGGTGCGGATGTGTTCCTCGCCCAGCTCATCCAGAATGGCGGTGCCGCTGGCGGGGCGGTTGCCCAGCGTCTTGGTACCGATCGCCGCTTCAAAAGCATCCATCACTTCCGGCGGGAAGCCTTCCGGATACAGAGGGAAGGGCTTCTCCAGCTTGATGCCCATCAGCTCCCAATGCCCAGTGGTGGTATCCTTGCCAGCGGAAGCTTCCATGGAACGACCGTAAACACCCGCGCCATCGGTGGGTACCGGGTAGCCCATGCCATCAATGCAGCCAAGGCCCATGGCTTCCATCCGGGGCAGACTGGGCGCTTCCTGCTCGTAAATATGTCCCAGCGTATTGGAGCCTGCATCGCCGTAGGCTGCCGCATCGGGCAAAGCGCCTGCGCCCACGCTGTCCAGCACGATCAAAATGACGCGCTTTTTCAATGGTATTCCTCCTTTTCGCATTATCCTTCCGGGTCGCGCTTGCGGTTTTCCTTGCGCCGCTGACCCGCTTCAAAATCAGCTGTTTCCTGTTCAGTTTCCAGTTTCAGGCGGGGAACCCGGGTGGGTTTTCCGTCCTCATCCAAAGCCACCATGGTCAGGTAAGCCCGGTTGACCAGCGCGCGGTTTTTGTTGCGTTCCGGGCGTTCTACAAAGGTTTCCACGCAGATTTCCATGCTGGTGTTGCCCACATAGGTCACCCGTCCGCAGAGAGTAACAATATCGTTCAGATTAGCGGGCTTCAAAAAGGACAAATGATCCACCGCCGCGGTGAGCACCTCGCGGTCCGCATGCCTGCGGGCCACCACGGCAGCCACCACATCGATCCACTGCATCAAAAGCCCGCCAAACAGCCGGAAACTGCTGTTCACATCCCCGGGCATCACAATATGCACCTGCTCCGTACGGCTCTGATCTACTGTTTTCATTTCGCTGCGTATCACAGCTCTACCTCCTTACCGTCCACACGGATTTTCACACTGTCTGCCATCTGCACCTCACCGGCTTTGGCAAGCAAAGCCCGATGGCGGGCATCCAGCAGGCGGCGATCCAGTACCCAGTGGAACAGAAGATGCTTCTTGGGCATGGGATGCAAAGCGAACAGGTCGCTGTAACGGTCATACAACCGCTGGATGAGGGCGCTTTCCGTCAGGCTGCGGCCCACTTCCACATCAAACTGGCTCATACTCTCCACTTCCCGCCCGATGAGCCCCAGCCGGTGTACTGGCGCGACGATAAAGGAAGCGTCCGGCTGATCGCCCACCAGCGCCAGATGAATCCGATCATCCATGAGGGGCGAAAAGTCCGGCAGCACATCCGGGCAGATGGGATAGTGGAGCATGTCCATATTGATCCACGCCACATGGCTATAGCTTGGATTTTCAATGGCGGTTTTACGCATCAGCAGCCACTTGCTGCGGCCCAGATGATCTTTTTCCGTCATTTTGCGCTTCAGGTAATCCCGCGGCAGCACCGCCCGTTCCGGATAACTGCGGGCATTGGTACACAAGCCCCGCAGATACCGCTCGCACTTGCCGCCGGTGTAGAGGGTTAGCGGCAGATTCTTCAGGGCGTTCAGGTAAATAAAGCGCAGCATGTATACATCCAGAGGCTTGGGCGGATCAGGCAGATCCACAAAAGCGGAGATCAGATGAGGCATATCGGGTTCTTCCCGGCTTGCAAACAAGGAACGGATGCGACCTTTGATTGCCATGCTGGCAGGCAGTTTCTGCGGATAGGTTTCACCTGCATTATACAAGCCCCATTCATACCGAAGGGTCAGCGCACCGGGTTCCCGGCTGAGACCGGCCAAACGTTCAAACCGGGCTACATTGGGCACTTTCATCATATCCGGCGTAGGCCGCTGCAGCCAGCGGACCGGCAGTTCCTTCACAGGCCACAACACCGGCTTGTCCAGCACATATACCGGAATATTGGATACATGCGCCGCAAGGCTCAGGGTTTCCCAGTTCAGTTCCATTTTTCGGAGAATCGACACCCGACCGAAAATCAATCCCGGGTCAGCCACCATGGTGTGCACGGGCGCTGCACTGCTGACCAATGGCAAGCCCCGTTCGATCTGTACCCGGTTGTTGTCCATGCGCTTGGTAAAGGCAGGCAGATAGGCCTGAGGTTCCAACCCTTCGCTGGCTGCACCCATGGAACCTGTCAGCAGCGCATTGTATTCCACTTTGCCAAAGCTGCCAAGCAGTTCTCTGTCCCACAGGGCTGCAAAATCATACTCCCCCAGCAAGGAAAGGAAATAGTTTTCTTCCGAAGTTAAAGCAGGCAGAATGTCCAGTTTGCCGGTATCCTCGTAAAACAGGAGGGAGTCTTTCGGCAGTTCCGCATTCGCTCCATCCTCCGAGGTCAATGCTTCCTCAAAGGCGTTGGGCATGGCAAAGCGAAGTCCCACCGGCGAGGCTGCCTGATCATAGGCCGCCAGAATGGTACGGCGGACTGACGCGGCATCCGGCTGACCATTGAGCATCACCAGAATATGGCTGACCGGCATTTGCCCGCACCTCCTTTTTTTACTATTATAAAAGGCAATTCCCACCGCGTCAAGATTGACACCCTTCTCTCATTGCGATAAGATAACAGAAGAGTTATATTCCTCATTTCGCACAAGAAGGAGGATCGTGATGCATATACTGATCACCGGCGCAACGGATTTTCTGGGCCGGAATTTACGTACCCATCTGGAAAACCGCACCCCATCCGCAGGAGACAGGATCATCCCCATCAGCCCTGCGGATGATCCTGACCAACTGGCAGAAGCTATCGACAAGGCAGATTTCGTATTTCATCTTATGGATGCACAGCAAGCAGCTGCCCATCCCTCATTCCTCCCAGATCTGCTCAAGGGACTGGCAGCTGCCAAAAAACCACCTGTGCTGACAGCCGGAGCGACTGCTGAGGCAGACGAATCCCTGCGGACCTATCACCAGCGGACAGGCGCGCCGGTGTACAGCTATCATTTAGCGCAGGTTTTCGGCAAATGGGCCCGCCCAAACCAGAGCAGCATTGTTGCGACACTGTGCACCCGACTGACCCGGGGACTGCCGCTGCCTGTTGAATTCCCGGAAGAAACCGTAATGCTGGTTTATGTGGACGATGTGGTGGATGCCTTCTGCCGCAGGATGGAAGAGCCATCTTCCGGCATTCATCCCGCCTGTACGGTGGAGCCGGTGTATACCATTCCAGTCAGCGAACTGGCGCAGCGTCTGTCATCCTATGGCGATATGCGCAACAGGCTGGATGTGCCGGATCAGTCAGACCCTTTGACCCATAAGCTTTATGCAACCTATCTTTCGTATCTTCCTCCAGAGGATTTTTCCCGCACGCCCGTTGTTCATCCCGATGAGCGGGGTTCCTTTACAGAACTGCTGCATATGGACGGCTATGGTCAACTCAGCCTGAATGTATCCAAGCCCGGCATCGTCAAAGGCGAGCACTGGCACCGCACAAAGCACGAAAAATTCATCGTGATTCAGGGGGAAGGAATGATCCGGCTGCGAAAACTGGGCGACAATACGGTGATCAGTTACCGGGTCAGCGGAGAAACACGCACCGTAGTAGACATTCCGCCGGGTTATGCCCACAACATCGAAAACCTGGGCGATACGGATCTTTACACCCTGATGTGGATCAACGAACGCTTTGATCCCTCCTGCACGGACGCCTATCCCATGCCGGTCGTCAACCCTGACGCCAACAACTGATTCCCTCTGCCATCAAATGTCACTTTCAGACATTCCCAGCGACATTTGATATCCTCATATTGAATTTTTACAGCATAAACCATGACAATTGCTCAAGGGTATGCTATGATAATACCGTCGACAAAATGGATGATTCCCAATCACCAATCCCACGCATTTCTTTGTAAGGAGGAAACCCAATGTTCCGCAAGATTTTGGCTTCTGTTCTTTGCCTGATGCTGGCGCTGGCCATGCCTCTCACCTCTTTGGCAGCCACCGACATCGCTCTGAAGATTGTTCCCGGCCCCGAACTGGCAGCTACCGACGAAATGGTCAACACCATCTTCAACAACCTGATGCTCCGCATCGTGGCTGAGGACAACAGCGGTCTGCTGGCTCTGGAATCCACTTCCGGCGAAATTGCCAGCGCTGCGATCCGCGCTGATGAAAACGGCATCTATGTTGCCAGCCCCTTCCTGGGTGACCGTGTGGTTTACTTCACCATGGAAGACCTGTCTGCCTTCATGGTGGAAATGATGCGCCAGAGCGGCGTGGATGAAGAAACTATCGCTCAGTTCGAGCAGTCCCTTGCTCAGGTTGCTCTGCCTGCCGGTGCTCAGAACGTGACCGGCACTTCCATCACCGGCATGATGAATGTCGATGATCTGGACGAGCTGACTCCCGAGCAGCTGTATGCCAACGATCCCGCTATGCTCCAGTTTATGGAGAACATCGAAAAGAAGATGGTGGTCACCCAGGGCGAATTCACCGATCCTGCTTTCAACACCGCCACCACCAAGACCGAAGTGGTCATGAACAGCGAAGACCTGATGCTGGTATTTGACAGCGAAATGGTGAAGGAAGTCTACGGCTCCATGGCCCAGAGCGCCGGCATGACTGCCGATGAATTGCTCAAGATGGTCAAGGATGTATTCTCCCAGCTGGATATGACCTACAACATCGTAACCTACACCAACGAAGATGATCTGTGCGCCATGCAGATGGACATGATCATGAAGGGCGATGTGACGCTGGAAACCACCGATACCACCGGCAAGGCCACCACGGAAACCGCTACCTTCGACATGACCATGGATATGGACATGAGCGTGTTGACCACTGGTGAAGTGGACAACATGGTCATCACCACCGTGATGAATGACAATGCTTCCACCGATGCTCCCGAAACCATTGGCTTCGACATGAACATCGCCAACAATGATGAAGCTGACACCGTCGCTTTCGACGGCAAGCTGACCGAGGCCGAAAGCACTGTGATGCTGTTCCAGGGTGCCTTTGCCGAGGCCGAAGATGATGCCATCAACGGTTGGGTGGGCATTCTGGCTGAAAACGAGCAGGTCACCTTCACCATCAACGGCAAGGAAAACAACGACGTGTATGAAGCTCTGGTATCCGTGTATGCCCGCGGTGAATCCACTGCCATTGTCGAGCCCACCTGGTCCGACAGCCCCGTCATCTCCTTTGCTGTGCAGGTTAAGGATGTGGCAACCCCCGATCTGCTCAACAAGATCAACGCCGCTGCCCCCGAAACCTCCGTGCAGCTGCTGAAGATGACCGAAGAACAGCTCAACCAAGAGATCTCTGCCATCTCCGGCGATGCCATGAGCGCTCTGTTCTCCGGCCTGGGCAATCTGCCCGCTGAGCTGATGCAGCTGGTCATGACCGCCATTCCCATGCAGTAATCGCACAAGCAAGTTTTCGCCTGCCCTGCCGCTTCGCGGTGGGGCAGGTTTCGTCACACAAAAATGCTCCGCATGAATGAATCATGCGGAGTCTGTTCGTCAAAAAACACGCCTACGGCGGCTTTTTTGACGAGTGTTGCACCGTTTGCCTACGAGCCTACGGCTCGCCGGGCGGCAAACGGCGATAGGTATCCCTTGCTACGCAAGGGTTCCGAAACCACCG
>SVGQ01000135.1 GCA_015056245.1 Clostridiales bacterium
TATTCTGGAAGTGCAGCCCGGCGAAGGCGTGATGAATCTGGGCGAGGTCACCCAGATGGCCCATGCGTTGGGCGAGGATACCCCTGTATTTGTGGAGCATCTGCCGGATCACGATAGCTATCTGCGGGCTGCCCGGTATATGCGCAAGGTGGCGGCAGAGGCAGGCGTGCAGGTGAAGTAAAGAACACTCAAATGATATCAGGAGGTTATCGATATGAAAGGCCATGTTGCAATGCAGCGGGATATTCCTTTCAAGGATTTGGGCGGCGGTGTCCGGCGTCGTGTGCTGTCCTACAACGAGAAAGTAATGACGGTTGAGGTTTCCTTTGAGACCGGCGCAGAAGGCGTGGTGCACACGCATCCTCATACGCAGTGTACATATGTGTTGTCCGGCCGCTTCAACTATATCGTGGAGGATGAAGCAATCGTATTGGGGCCGGGGGATTCTGTTGTTGTTCCTTCCGACCTGCCGCATGGCACGATCTGTTTGGAAACAGGTGTGTTGCTGGATATTTTTTCGCCCATGCGTAGTGATTTTCTCTGAACGTTGCAGCTGTTTCTTTGCTGTAACCCCAAAAAGCAGCTATGGTTTAGGGTTTTTCCTTTAAACCATAGCTGCTTTGATTTTTTCGTTATTTCTGTCACCTGCGGAAATGATAGGATTAACTTTCCTTACTCCCGAACACCGCTCAGTTGGCTCTGCACCGGATACCGCATGGGGATGGAGTGAAACTCCTTGGGGATCTCCTGCTGCAAATCGTAACTGGGTGTTATCTCTTCCCTAAGCGCATTCAGGCGGCTGACGCTCACTTCATACGCCACCTTGGTGATCACTGTGCCATCCGGCAGCTGTTTCTGATAGTTCCGGCTCTGGAACCGCCCCACCAATTGCACCTTGTCGCCTGTTTTCAGCCCGGCTGCATAGCGGGCGGTGCGTCCCCAGGTGATACAGGGGATGTAGTCGCTTTTGCCGTAGGAACGGTTCACAGCCAGCATCAGGTCGGCGATCTCCCGCCCGAAGGGGGTGGTGCGGTAGCTGGGCGGTTTGCACAGCGCACCGGTCAGTTGTACCCGGTTGGGGTTTTCGTCGTTGTCCTCCGGCAGGAGCCGCTGGGCAAAAGCTGTGATCAACAGCCGCCCGGAGCCCTCCACTACCTTGTTGTAGCTGCGCAGCTGCCCTTCCAGACACAGCAGGCTGCCGGCGGTAATGGGCGCGTCCAAAAGCAGCCGCTCACTGAGGGTGATGGGCAGAAAATCTTCTGCGCCGCTGAGCCGCGGTACCCGGAGCGTGGTGGTGTAGAACTGCTCCCCGAACAGCTCATGACCGAATTGCAGGTTCTGGCATACGTGTCCCCGAAGATGAATGATGTTTCCCGTTTCTTCCATGTTTCTCACCTCATGATGGCTTTGGTTCGTCGGTTTCCTTCGGATGCTGCTTGCCCTGCACGTCAATGGTGTATTCGCCCTCCAGCAGGATCTCGCTCACCGGGATGATGGTATATCCCAGCTGCTGATAGTGCTCGATGACGGTTGGCAGGGCGTTGACGATGTCGTTGGAGTCGTTGTGGAACAGAACGATATCGCCGGGCTCGACCCGATAGGTGCATTGTTTGATGATGTCCGCTGTGCCCCGGTCCTTCCAGTCCAGGCTGTCGATGCTCCATTGCACGCACTCATAGCCTTCGGCCCGGGAGACGGTAACCACCCGGTTGTTGTAGTCCCCATAGGGCGGGCGGAACAGCGTGGGGCGGACACCGGTTAGTTTTTCCACTTTGTCGGACATGTTATGCAGCTCCTTGCGGATGTCTGCTTCGCTTTGCTGGCTCATGTGGGGATGGGTATCGGAATGGTTGCCGATCTCATGGCCCCGGGCCACGATCTCCTTGAGCATATCCGGGTATTGATCCACCCAGCCGCCTACCAGAAAGAAGGTGGTCTTCACCTCGTATTTGTCCAGAATATCCAGTATGGGGATGGTCTTATCCGCGCCCCAGGAGGCATCGAAGCTGATGGAAAGCACCTTGTCATCCCGGGCTACGCTGTAGATGGGCAGCTCCCGCTTTTGCGCCACCACTGTGGCAGCAGGCTCGTTGAGCCGCAGGATGTAGGCGGCAGCCAATACCAGCATGCAGCCAGCCAGCACCAGCTGCCGGATGGGAAAAGCGCGGCGGGTCTCAGTGGCGGTAATGTTCGGTGACGGTGGTTCCTCCTTAACAGGCAAGTGAATCGCCCGGCCTTTTGCCCTCAGCCGGATGGGCCGGTTGCTCATCGGCGTTCCCTCCTTTGATGTGACGGATTCATTCCGTCCGTCTGTAGTACGTTATGAAACCGTTTGGATGAATATGTTTCACGGTGCGCTGTTTCGGTTAAAGAAGGCAAGAAGCGGCAAAACAAGTCAAAAAGCCGCCCGGTTTCCCAATAGAGGAGAACGGGCGGCTGATGCAGGAAGAAACCCTGCCATAGGCTATGCGGCTGTTTGTCCGATGATTCTGACTACGTTATTTTTCCATTGCTTCCGGGTTCAGCAGGTTTTCCGGCAATTGTCCTGCCAGCACGGTCTGAATGCGCACGCTGGCCTGACGCGCCATTTCATAGCGGGCTTGCTGGGTGTTGCTGCCGCAGTGGGGCGTGAGGATCACGTTGGAAAGCTCCAAATAGGCCGGGTTGACATGAGGTTCGTCCGGGTATACATCCAGCGCAGCGCCTGCGATGCGGCCTTCGGTCAAGGCCTCCAGCAGGGCGCTTTCGTCCATGACAGCGCCACGGGCCGTGTTGATCAGGCAGGCGGTGGGCTTCATCAGCGCGATCATTTCTTTGGAGATCAGGTTTTTGGTTTCCGGTGTGGCGGGGCAATGCAGGCTGATAAAGTCGCTCTGGGCCATCAGCTCAGGCAGGGATACCTGCTGGTCGCCCAGTGCATCCCGGTGCAGCTTGGGAGTGCGGGCATTGTAGAGTACCTTCATGCCCATGAAGCGTCCAAAATCTGCCACCATACCGCCGATGCGGCCCATGCCCACGATGCCCAGCGTTTGTCCGGCAAGGGAGGAACCCATGTGCTTGCCCATGCCGAAAACCTGCGGGCTGGGCTGGGTGCGCAGCATGCCGTCCAATTGGGGGATGCGGCGGGCAATACCGGTCAGCAAAGCGATCGCCAGTTCGGCTGTAGGCGCGGTGACAGCATCCGGGGTGTTGGCAACCATGATGCCCGCTTTGGTGGCAGCAGCCACATCGATGGCATCATAGCCTGCGCCGTAGCAGACGATCAGTTTCAACTGCTTCGCTGCTGCGATCATATCCGCGTCAAAAGCAGTACAGGCCACCACTGCATCCGCATCCGGCAGGATCGCCAGCAGTTCTTCTTTGGTGTAGCCGGTCAAAGGCTGCGGAATGCATACCTGATGCCCGGGCAGATGATCCATGAAGCCCTGCGCGGGCACACCATAAGTCACAACGATTTTCGCCATGGGAAAACGCTCCTTTATCTGCAAAGAATGGATTGCGAAAAATGAATCTCCAACAGCATAACAAAAGCGCCGCGTCTTGGCAAGCATGCATCCTGCTCCATGGGGAAAGAATAGCCCAAAAGAGCAATGGAGGCATATGATGCGCAGCAGTGATTTCTGGACCAGAGAAAAATGGAGCCTGTATCCCACCCTGCGCGGACCGCACAAAGCGGACGCGGTGGTGGTAGGCGGCGGCCTGACGGGTATGACCACCGCGCTATGGCTTTGCCGGGCAGGTCTCCGTGTGATGCTGCTGGAAGCGGAAACGCTGGCTTGCGGTGCTACCGCCCGTTGCGGAGGTATGCTGAGCCTTACTGACAGACTGCTGTTGGAAAAACTGGAGAAGCAGCGGGGTGTGGAAACGGCAGGGGCTTATCTCCGCTCCCAGATGGCTTCGTTCAGTGCCATTCGTTCGCTGGCAGAGGAAGCGGACGGCGCGTTTGATTGGCAGGATGCGGATACGCACATTCTCGCGCCTCATCAGCGGATTCGGTTGGATGGGGAAGCGGAAGCCCTGCGAAGGGCCGGGGCAGCAGCGGAGGCCAGCGCCTCGGGAGCATCGCCCTTTCCTGCCGCCAGTGTGCTGACACTGAAAAACATGGCAACCCTGCATCCCATCCGGTATTTTCAATATCTGACCCAGTCAGCCTTGGGGCTGGGGCTTCGCATCTTTGAGCATTCCCGCGTGATGGCCTTGGAAACCAATCTGGCCCAGACGGAGCAGGGGATCGTCTCTGCGCCCTATATCATCATCGCCACCGGCTATCCCATCGTTAACGTACCGGGCTGGTACTTTCTGCGCCTGTGGCAGCGGCGGCGCAGCCTGCTGCCTCTGGCAGACAAAGCATCATTTGAAGGAATGTATTCTGATGCGGCTGGTCGTTTCGGCCTGCGCAAATGGCAGGATGGTCTGCTGTTCCAGTTGGATGGCGGCATGGTGGGACAGCGCACAGGCGGTGATCCGCTATCGATATATACCCATCGCTATGCACCCTATCTGAACCATGCACAGCCTTCAGGCGTTTACGACGGTGTAGAGACCTTTTCTGCGGATGGTTTGCCCTATATTGGCGCTTACAGCCGGAAAACGCCCAATCTGTTTGTGGCTGCCGGTTATGGCGGCAGGGGTCTGCTGGGCAGCATGACGGCAGCGCGGCTCATCAGCGCGAGGGTGCTGGGCCTTACCGAGGACAGCGCCTACGTGTTTTCCGGGCAGCGTAGCGGAAACAGGATTCTGGGCAGCGAGATACGGTCAGCGGCAGCCATGGCAGGCCGCTATGCAGCCAGCCTGACGCATATTGTTGCCCCCCGCTGCCCGCATATGGGCTGCAAACTCAGCTATTCCCGCGATAAACGGCTGTGGGAATGTCCTTGCCATGGTTCCCGTTTTGATGATATCGGCCATCTGATCAATGCCCCGTCTGTGGAAGATGCGGTTATCCGACGCAGACGGTTTTGATGGCTGTTCTGGTGGCGGTTTTTCCCTTTGCGCCATTTCGTTTTCTTCATTAAAAATAACATAAATTATACTATAAAAACAGCAGGAGAAATGAAACAAAAGAAGAACAACAAGAGAACCGACTAAAAAACCGCGTCGGCAAAACTTGCGGAGGCATTACAGAGATGCAACAGATCAAATGGTTATGGTCCATCATGGACGAAAAGTTTCACCGAAAACACATAGCCGCCCTTTGTATCAGCGTCATTACATCCATTATGCTGCTGATCAACCCCACCCTGACCGCGCGCATCGTGGATCAGGTTATTGTTGCGCAGAATCCGGATCCCCTTCTGCCGCTTTTGTTTACCATGCTCGTCTTTAAGCTTTTGCGCGAAGGCCTGCGCTACCTGATGGTGATCACACTGGAAACCTGCTCCCAGAATACGGTGTACAATCTGCGTGTTCGCCTGTTCACCCGCCTGCAGTATCAGGATATGCGCTTCTTTGACCGCAACCGCACCGGCGATCTGATGACCCGCCTGTCCGCCGATACGGACTGGTGCCGTCATTTCCTCAGCTATATCGATTATGTGGTGGTGGACAGCATTACCATGTTCCTGTCCACTTCTATTTATCTGTTCTTTGTTAACTGGAAGCTGGCCTTGGCGCTGGTGGCGGTCACTCCGCTGCTCACCATCATCACCAAGTTTTATTCCGGTCATGTGCGTCCCCTGTTTGTGGAAATGCGCGACAAGCTCAGCGAGATGAACGCCGCCGCCCAGGAAAACATCGCCGGCAACCATGTGGTGAAGGCCTTTGCCAGAGAAGAAAAAGAAAAAGAAGACTTCGACAAGCGCAGTCAGAACTTCCGCGATGCCCACCTGCGCATCAACAAGCTGTGGCTGACCTTCTATCCTTTTATCGAAATTCTGGCTCATGCCATGACGCTGATCACCATATTCTTTGGCGCTTATCTGATCATCAAGGATGAGATGACCGCTGGTCAACTGTCCATTTTCGTCAACCTGAGCTGGGCGCTGAGCGTTCCCATGCGCAACATGGGCAACATGCTCAACGATGTGCAGCGCTTTATCACCTCTGCCAACAAGGTGATGCAGGTGGACATGAGCCGCCCGGGCATTACTGACCGGGAAACCGCCATTGCCCACGACAAGGTGCAGGGCAAGATCGAGTTCCGGGGTGTATCCTTCCGCTACGATAAGCAGGAGGTTCTCTCCGATATCAGCTTTACAGCCCAGCCCGGGCAGACCATCGCTGTGATGGGCTCCACCGGCTCCGGTAAGACCACGCTGATCCAGCTGCTGGCCCGTTTCTACGATGCCAGTGAGGGCCAGATTCTGGTGGATGACTGTGATGTGAAGGACTGGAAGCTGCAGGAACTGCGCGGCGGCATCGGTACCGCCATTCAGGATGTGTTCCTGTTCTCCGATACCGTAGAGGGCAACGTGGCCTTCGGTGCGCAGGATCTCACCTTTGATGAGGTGCGCGACTTTGCCCGCCGTGCCGCTGCGGACGACTTCGTCATGAAGATGC
>SVGQ01000136.1 GCA_015056245.1 Clostridiales bacterium
GTAATGGCCTGAGGGTTCCACCTGTTCCCATTCCGAACACAGAAGTTAAGCCTCAGCACGCCGATGGTACTTGGCTGGAGACGGCCCGGGAGAGTAGGTCGCTGCCGCATTCCCATTCCCGATCAGTGTAAACTGGTCGGGCTTTTCATATATTCATTCATAATGTAATCATCAAACAAAAGCAGAAAGGAGCTGCCAACATCAATGAATCGAACAATCGAAACTGAACGACTCATTCTCAGACCTCTGACAATCGATGACACAGATGATGTTTTTGAATGGGCAGGGGATCCCATCGTCAACAGGTATATGCCCTATCCGGTTCATGAGAATAAGGATGTCACCAAGGCATGGATTTCTCAGATAGATCCTGAAACAAATGAATTCTGTTTTTCACTGAAGACAACAGGCAAGGTGATTGGTTCCGGCAGTATCCATCAGGAAGCGGATGGTCGCTATGCAGTTGGCTATAATCTGAATCGCCAATACTGGGGGAGTGGTTATGCCACGGAAGCAGCGAAAGCGATGATCCGTTGGGCATACGACAATTTGAATGCTCGGGATTTCAAATCCTGTCACGCCACTGCCAATACTGCTTCAGGAAATGTGCTGCGCAAATGTGGTTTCCAATTTGAAAAGTATGGACAATATGATCGCTACGACGGTAGTAAAACCTATGATGCCACGTTTCTTTCCATGCATCTGGAGTGATAAAGATCACCGTACGATGCCGCCCGCCTTATAACAATATCAAACATTGACACATTCCGGCCCCGGTGTTAATATACTGATGGAAATCCAGATGGCTTCTTCGGGGCGGGGTGAAATTCCCCACCGGCGGTATAGTCCGCGAAGGAAACGCAATGGCGTTTCTCCGATCCGGTGAAATTCCGGAACCGACGGTGATGACCTGGCGGTCTCAGTCCGGATGTGAGAAGAGCGGCCTTTCGCTTGATGCGTGGTTGCCCCTGATGCGTAGTAGCCATCGGGGGCATTTTATATGAAGGAGGTTCTGCAAATGAGTCAGAACGAAACATCTAAGGTAACAACCCAAACCAAACCCATCAAGCAAAGAAAGCGTATGTCCACTTACAGTTTAGCCACTATGGCGATTCTTGCTGCTATTGCAGCTGTGTTGTTCATGCTGGAAATTGTCGTTTTCCCGGCAGTTCCCTTCTACAAACTGGATTTCAGCAACCTGCCTGTACTACTGGGCGCATTTGCCATGGGTCCCTTTGAAGGTGTGCTGATTCTTGCGATCAAGGCGATTTTGGGATTGTTGCATACCACTTCGGGCGGCGTTGGCGAACTGGCTGACTTTATCGTGGGTACTGCTATGGTGGTTCCAGCAGGCCTGATCTATCATCAAAAGAAATCCCGCATGGGAGCGCTGACGGGAATGCTTGTCGGAACGATTTGCGCTGTTCTGGCTGCGATCCTTGCCAACTATTTCATCATGTTCCCTGCCTTTGGCATTACCGAGGAAGCGCTGGTTGGCATGGGCAGCAAGATGTTCGCTGGTGTGACCAACACCTGGACCTTTGTATTCTACATCACAGCCATGTTCAATTTGATCAAGTTCGTCGCCATCAGTGTAGTGGGCTATCTGATCTATAAACCACTTTCGCCCATCCTGCACGGTCCCAAAGGCCGTTAATACCTAACTATCTCATTCGGAGGGATCAGCATTGCGTTTTATCAGCCATAGCGTAGCCCAGACCCAGCAGTTGGGGGGCATTCTGGCTAAGCAATTGCAGCCGGGCGATGTGCTGCTCATGCTTGGAGATATGGGCGTTGGCAAGAGCGAATTCACCCGTGGTCTTGCACGTGGTTTGGGCATCACAGGATATGTAACCAGTCCCACATTTACCATTCTGCAAGTACACGAGGAAGGCCGTATGCCTTTGTATCACTTTGACTGGTATCGGTTGTCTGATGTTGAGGAACTCTACGAGCTGTCAATGGATGAATATCTGTATGGCGATGGCGTATCGGTAATTGAGTGGCCGTCCCGGGCTGAGGAAGCCATCCCGGAAAGCTATTTGCAAGTAGAATTGATCCCTGTCGGCGATGAGGAACGAGTCATTGAACTGACCCCTGTAGGCGGATTCCGTTCCATTGACGAAAACCAAATGCAAAAGGAAGGAGCGGAACTGGCATGAAGATTCTTGCAGTGGATACTTCTGGCCCGGTGGCGGGTGTGGCAGTGCTCCGTGACGGCATGCTGGCCTATGAGGGCTCAGCTGTCAATAAGATGACTCATTCCGTCAACATGATGCCTATGGTGGAGGAAGCTTTGAACCGCAGCGGTATAAGCATTGACGAAATCGATCTGTTTACCGCCGTTGTAGGGCCGGGTTCCTTCACGGGTGTGCGGATTGGTGTCAGCGCTGTCAAGGGCATGGCGCATGGTGCAGGAAAGCCATGTATCGGCGTGGATGCCTTGGAAGCGCTGGCAGCCGGTTTATGCAGTGTTGATGGGGTGATCTGTCCCATACAGGATGCCAGAGCTGGTCAGGTGTATGGCGCTGCTTTTCGCGCTGGAATGCCGCCAGAGCGTCTGTTGCCGGATATGGCAGAGAAACTGCCGGATTATCTGAATCAGGTGCTGGCGGTAGCTGGTGAAACCGAAAAGCTGTATTTCCTTGGCGATGGTGTTGCCACCTATCGACAGGTGATCGCAGAACTGCTGGGCGACCGAGCCGCATTTGTTCCTGCCCATTGCAGTTACCTCCGCGCTTCTTCCGTTGCAATGCTGGCAAATGTCCGTCAGGATGAAGCGGTTGATTATCTGACACTGATGCCTGTTTATCTGCGCGCGCCTCAGGCAGAACGTGCACGGGCGGCAAAGGAGGCAGCCAAGGTATGAGTTATACAGTCCGCAGAATGACACTGGAGGATGTGCCTCAGGTACATGCCATCGAACTGGCTACCTTTCCAACGCCATGGTCTGAGCAGAGCTTCATTGATGAAATGACCAAGAATGTATGCGCCCGCTACATGGTAGCGGAGGAGAACGGTCAGATCCTTGCGTTTGCAGGTGCATGGATGATTCTGGATGAAGGACATATCACCAATATTGCAGTAGCAAAAGAGCATAGAGGAAGAGGGATAGGCAAGGCTGTCACCGAAGCGCTGAAGCAGTATGCTGCCAATCTGGGCGTACAGTATATGACTCTGGAAGTACGCCGCAGCAATCTGGTGGCCCAATCTATGTACAAAAAACTTGGTTTCATTGAACTGGGCTATCGTAAGCGGTATTACGAGGACAATGGGGAAGATGCACTGCTGATGGTTTGTCAGGATATGCCGGAACCACAGGAGGATTTTGAGGATATTCCCGTTGTTTTGCAGGAATCATGAGCGCCTATTCATCGCTGGAAACTGAAAAAGATCCGCTGTACTGAGCAAATCAGACAGCGGATCTTTTTCATTGGTTCATGAATGAGCGGATCATCTCATGAAAGGCTACATCGGCTGGGCAGAATGGATAATCATCCAGCTGGGATGCAGTGATCCAGCACAGATCATCATGCTCCAGCGGCTGTGGCTCCCCCTGAGGAATCGTGACGGCATACAGTGTCAAATGAATGGTCAGATCAGGATAAGCGTGCGTCACATCCGCTACTGCTTCATGGATGCGGGTTTCAATTCCCAGTTCCTCGCGGCATTCTCGTTGCAGCGCTTCCTGTGGTGTTTCGCCAGTTTCCACTTTGCCGCCGGGGAACTCGTATAGGCCTGCACGGGCTTTGTGCGCGGGTCTGCGGCAAATGAGAAAACAGGGCGGTCGGCACAGAAGCGCAGCTACCACTTCGATGGTTTTCATAGTTTCTCCTTATTTGGCAGTAGCGCTGTAAATTTGATTTGTCAGCATAATCCTGTCTTCATCCTCACGCAGCATACGCGCCATGACGATCAGACGAAGATTGTCGTCGCCGCTGCTGCAGGTAGCCAGCGTCAGCAAGCGATCCCCGGGCTGCACATCAATGTTCACCTTGTAACGGGAGTACTCCTTGATCAGCGAGACATACTGCCGGAAACTTTCATAGTCATCAAAACGGAATCTGTGCCAGAAGGGGTAGTAGTGAGTGTTTCCAGGGACGATATTGACTTCTGCTACTGCAAAAATAACGTAGGTGGCGCTTTCGTACAGTGAATCGAACTGCACAAAGGGATGCTCACGGTAGAAAGATGCGTCTTTGACCTTGTATTTCTTCAAGGAACCAAACATGGCGCCTTCCTTCATGTTGTGTCCATGGATCAAAACCTGCATAGGAACCGTACGAAGATTGCAGTTTTCATCCAGAAACAGAGCGCCGGTCGGATTCTTGGCACCTGTGGCATCGTGCGTCAGGTAGTAGCTGTTGTCGCGTTGAAAAACAGGTTCATCCAGCACGCCCTCAATGGATAGCCAACCGACCACCTCACGGTTTTGTTGGCGGAGGGGCGTAAACCGTTCCTGAATCCGCATCTGCTCGTTTCCGGGATAACGGCTAGGCCAGGCAGACAGAAAATCATCTGTTTGCACAGTTTGTAAGGGCTGGGGTTCAGCAGTGGGTTCAGGTGTAGCGTCTACGACAGCAGGTTCGGGTTCAGCGGTAGGTTCCGGCGTGGGCGTTGCTGCCGGATCCAGCGAGGGAGCTGCAGTTTCTTGATATAGCTCCCGCAGCTGGTTGCTGGCTTTGTTGGCGCGATGGATCTGACCATAATACCGAATGAGCATGCTGCCAGAGGCTATCAGAACCACAGTGCAGAGCGCTATTCCCAAATAATAGAGCAGACGTTTGCGGGAAATGGGCGTTGTTTTGGGGGGGAGATCCGATGATTCCTGCTCTGTGTGCCGGGAACTGTATTGAGACGGGTAGCGCATAGGGTCTGGAGCAGAAGTACGAGTGTGTTCTGTGGTTGGCGTATGCTTTTCCGTGGAGGCGGGAGAATGCGGAGCAGAATCAGGAAGAGCAGATTCTGTTTCCGCATACCGGGAACAGTGGTGGGACGGGTAGGGCGTCAAATCAGGAGCAGCGACACTGGTTTTGTCAAGATTTGGCTTGTTCTCAGTGGGGTGGGCATGAACCGGGGGGATGGGCTTGGATATTGCACGCGGATCGCTATATCGGGAGGGCGCGTGCATTGCATCCGGGGCACAAGGGTTTACGGATTCTGTCTGCGGCTTGATGCCTTCCGCAGAGGGTGCAACTGTAACAGCTCGATCAGGAGCCGCAGCTTCTGTATGGGGATGATAACGCCGACGGACAGGGGGCGTGGGGGTTCCTTGTTCCATCAAGCTGCCTCCTTACAAATATTTCTTTATAAATTATAGATGTCTGGCAATCGGATGTCAACTGTTTGATAGGGGAAAGTATGTTTGCATATCATCGTGGAAGATGATATACTTTAAGGGTTGAACAGGAAAGGCATGTTCTTGTCTGCTTCAGGGAAGCATAGTTGGGTAAGGTTGTATGACAGAAAGGAAATAGCTATGTGCGGACGCTACTATATCGCAGCAGAGGACAATGACGAGGAAATCGCGCGGATCATAGCCGTTCTGAATCAGGACCCCAAAGCAGCTAAACAGGTTCATCGCGGTGAAATCTTTCCGTCACAGACTGCGCCTGTGATCGTAAACACGCCAACTGGCTGGACCGTAAAAGCGATGAAATGGGGATTTCCCAAAGCGGGCGGCGGGATTGTCATCAACAGCCGAAGTGAAAAAGCAGATGTAACGCCCCTGTTTCAAAGCGCGGTATGTCAGCGCCGATGCCTTGTTCCAATGAGTGGTTTTTATGAGTGGCGCAGAACATCCGATGGAGGCAAAACCAAAGAGAAATTCGCGTTTTCTCTGACCGATGGAAACACAATGTTTCTGGCGGGTATATACGATTGTTTTGACGGCGGCGCGCAGGCAGGCGGCTACGATGGCTTTGTCGTTATGACTCAGAATGCAGATGAGCAAATGCAGCCCTATCATCACCGGATGCCTGTTATTCTGGACAGCAGGAAAGCAAGGCATGCATGGTTGTTCAGCCCGCCGCAGGTGCGTTACGGAGACCTGCGTTCCTTGTTTCATACGCCCCGTTTGATGGTACGGCAGACAGAGGGAGGGCAATAGATGCAGCTACTTGCGCTAAAGGTGGGAAAAAGGGTTGACAATACAAAATAAAAACGATACAATATTCCATGTCTGGTAATCGGTAGATGCGGACTTGCGGGTGTAGCTCAATGGTAGAGCTCCAGCTTCCCAAGCTGGCCACGTGGGTTCGATTCCCATCACCCGCTCCATCCCGCATGAACCCTGCCGGAACAATTATACGAACAAACAGGAGGTCGATCCCCATGGCTAAGGCAAAATTTGAACGCAACAAGCCGCACGTAAACATCGGCACCATCGGTCACGTTGACCACGGCAAGACCACTCTGACTGCCGCTATCACCATGACCCTGTCTACTCTGGGCAGCGCTGCCGCCATGAAGTACGACGAAATC
>SVGQ01000137.1 GCA_015056245.1 Clostridiales bacterium
TGATTATGTGGTCAACGAGGGCGATGGCGCTTTCTACGGCCCCAAGATCGACTTCCACCTGACCGACTGCCTGGGCCGTACCTGGCAGTGCGGTACCATCCAGCTGGATATGAACCTGCCCGAGCGTTTCGACCTGACCTACACCGGTGCTGACGGCGAGAAGCATCGTCCCGTCATGATCCACCGCGTGGTGTTCGGCTCCATCGAGCGCTTCATCGGCATCCTGACCGAGCACTTCGGCGGCGCTTTCCCCACCTGGCTCTCTCCCGTGCAGGTGAAGGTCATGACCATCACCTCCCGCAGCGATGATGCTGCCAACGAAGTGGCTGCCATGCTGGAAGATGCCGGCTTGCGTCCCGAGGTTGACCTGCGCAACGAAAAGATCGGCTTCAAGGTACGCGAGGCTCAGATGAACAAGATCCCCTACATGTTCGTTTTGGGCGACCGCGAGGCCGAAAACAAGACTGTCACCATCCGCAACCGCGCTGGTGAGAATCTGGGCACCTTCTCCTTCGAAGAGGCTGTCAAGATGGTTAAGGAAGTCAATGATACCAAGGCTCTTGGTTGATGAAATAGCATGAACAGAAGTCTGACAGGCGCTGAAGCCGAGAGGGTAACGTATCTGTCAGCAGACAAATGAGCATCCGGCGAACGTGCCGGATGCTCATTTGTATATACTGATATAATGAAGAATGTCACTCAGTACTTTTTGAAAATCTGATAAACTCATATGGTAATCCCATTTCTTCGGAATAGTGACTGATTTCCCGTTTTTCAGCTTCGCTCATTTCGCCATAGAAAGGGCGATCTGATACTTTCCAGTATGTCCTCACTTCATCGATTTTCAATACATCACCCCATGGGGCTATATATCGCTCTCCAACTTTATACTTGCCGATTTCTTTGTACACTCTTGTGGTATAGCAAAACCCTTGTTTGCTCAGGTAACTCTGTATCGACTCATATTCATGTTCGGGGAATGATATTATATCAAACATTCCATATGCCCCCAGTAAAATAGAGCACCTAAATCTCCACCCGAAATCCGCCCCTGCTCCAAAGCCACAGCGGTGTATGCACATCGATGGGTTTCAAATCCTTTCCTGCCAGCAGTTCCTTCCATCTGTCAGCAACAAGCATCTGTACGTTTGACAACTGCGCTTCTTGTTCAGTGATCAACCCAAGCCGCTGGCTGGCCTGAATCACATGGGTATCCGGCGCAACGGTAATGTTTTCACGGTCAACATAAGACAAATCCGTATACTGTTCCAGCACATACAGCCAGTAATTGCAGATTTTGTTGCCACCCAGATAGGGGAAGGCCTTTTTGTTTTGCTGAATGTATTCCTTGATTCTTTTCACGGAATATTCGTTACGAAGAAACAGATTGCGGATGTCACCCTCCAGCCGTTCTTCAATGGTTTCGCACAATGTGCGCCAGATGACAGGCTGTTTGTTCGGCTGCAGGGCAACACCATATTCCACCAGATAGCTCCGCAGAAGCTCATCGGGCATAGCGCATACTTCCTTGCTGTCGAACACGCTGCGAGCCTCTGAGTCTGCATACATCCGGTTTGCGCATTTCCATAGGGTATAGGAGTTTCGCTGGTAATTCAAGGCCATGGGCAAGGTAAAGTACATATAGTTCTCTTTGCAGTGTTTTGCCAGATGAGGGTTTTCGTCCTCCGGCATCGTTTCGCCGCCCAGGGATCCGCTTTTGTATACGGCTACCAGCTTGCTTACCTTGTCAAGTAGAGTTTCGTTGCAGGTCATTTGATCACCTAGTATATAGTAGTGGTATGCTGTATATCTTCATTCGCCATACACAAAGGAATCTCCTGTGCCTGCAAAGCAGGCACAGCCCGCGGGATTCTTAAGAGCCCCATGGGCCCTTAAACGGGGCGTGGGGCAGCGCCCCACCATCCCCCCGTCCCTCAGAAATACAAGAGAAGTACTGTACAGCCTTTGTTTCTCGACCCCATTCCCATTGACAACCAAAAATGGGTGATGTAAAATCAGTTTCGGTTGACGGGGTTGAGTTTGCAGCGTTCCGGCCCGTTTTCCAGTATTGCGGTTAAGCCCGCAGAAGGAACGCTAATTCAATGAGATGGGAGTAACATTATGAAGAATGAATATCTGATCGGCCTCCTTGAAAGAGTTGAAAAGAGAAACCCCGGCGAACCCGAGTTTATTCAGGCTGTGACTGAGGTTCTGGAATCTTTGGAGCCCGTGATCGAAAAGAGCCCCAAGTATGTGGAAGCTGGCGTGCTGGAAAGCATCGTTGAGCCCGAGCGCATCATCAAGTTCCGCGTGCCGTGGATCGATGACAACGGCAAGGTGCAGGTGAACCGCGGCTTCCGCATCCAGTTCAACAGCGCCATCGGCCCCTACAAGGGCGGCCTGCGCTTCCATCCCTCTGTGAATGAGTCCGTTATCAAGTTCCTGGGCTTCGAGCAGACCTTCAAGAACAGCCTGACCGGCCTGCCCATGGGCGGCGGCAAGGGCGGCTCCGACTTTGACCCCAAAGGCAAGAGCGACATGGAAGTGATGCGCTTCTGCCAGAGCTTCATGACCGAGCTGTCGAAGCACATCGGCCCCGACACCGACGTGCCCGCTGGCGATATCGGCGTGGGTGCCCGCGAAGTAGGTTATCTGTTTGGTCAGTATAAGCGTCTGCGCAACGAGTTCACCGGCGTGCTCACCGGCAAGGGCCGTTCCTTCGGCGGCTCCCTGATCCGTCCCGAAGCCACCGGCTACGGCGCTGTGTACTACACCGTTGAAATGCTCAAGTCCTTCGGCGAGGACATCAAGGGCAAGACCTTTGCTGTGTCCGGTTTCGGCAACGTTGCCTGGGGTACTGCCCTGAAGGTGACCGAGCTGGGCGGCAAGGTGGTTACCATCTCCGGCCCCGACGGCTATGTGTACGACGAGGACGGCATCAACACCCCCGAGAAGATCAACTTCATGCTGGAAATGCGTGCTTCCTGCCGCGACAAGGTGCAGGATTATGCTGACAAGTTCGGCGTTCCCTTCTTTGCGGGCCGCAAGCCCTGGGAAGTCAAGGTGGATGTGGCTATGCCCTGCGCCACCCAGAACGAAGTCCGCATCGAGGATGCCAAGAACATCGTTGCCAACGGCACCAAGTACTACGTGGAAGTTGCCAACATGCCCACCACTGCTGAAGCCGTTGAGTACTTCAAGCAGAACGGCGTGGTCGTGGCTCCCTCCAAGGCTGTCAACGCTGGCGGCGTTGCCGTTTCCGGTCTGGAAATGAGCCAGAACTCCATGCGTTACAGCTGGACCGCTGAGGAAGTGGATGCCAAGCTGCAGCAGATCATGAAGGGCATCTACGAAGAGTCCTACAAGGCTGCCAAGGCCTACGGCATGGAAGGCGACCTGATCGCCGGCGCCAACATCGCTGGTTTCATCAAGGTAGCCGATGCTATGCTGGCTCAGGGTGCTGTGTAATCGATCGATAGCTGATTCCATCAGACCGTTGACAAGCTCTGTCAGCGGTCTGATTTTTCTATGGTTGCGAAAAACAAATGCGGGGTCGAACGATGATTGGTCTTTATTTCAGCGGGACGGGCAATTCCCGATATGCCGCAGAGCGTTTTTTGCTGGAATGCGGCTGCGATACCAAACTGTACGCCATTGAAACGGAACAGGCGGCGCAACAGCTGGCAAATCATGATGCGATGGTGTTCGCTTATCCGGTTCAGTACAGCGCGGTACCCAAAATCGTGAGAGATTTTGTTAAAGAACATGCTGCCTTGTGGCAGGGAAAACGTGTTTTTGTCATTGCCACCATGGCCTTGTTCAGCGGCGATGGCGCGGGCGTGCTGGCGCGCTTGCTCAGGCAGTACGGCGCAGAAATTCTGGGCGGTCTTCACTTGATGATGCCGGACAGCATTGCCGATGAAAAGGTGCTGAAGCGCTCGCCAGAGAAAAACCGCCGCCTTGTGGAAAACGCCGGGCGCAAGATTGCCAAGGCTGCTGCCTTGATCAGAAACGGGAAGTATCCGCAGCAGGGGCTTGGGTTTCTTTCGCGTGTGGCAGGCTTTTTGACGCAACGGTTGTGGTTCGGCAGCAGAACGCGGACATGCAGCAGCAAGCTGACCATCGACGCAAGCAAGTGCGTTGGGTGCGGCAGGTGCGCAAAGCAGTGCCCCACCGGCAATATCACCATGACCGGACGGACTGCTCATAGCGCTGAGCGCTGCACACTGTGCTATCGCTGTGTCAATCTGTGTCCTGTGCAAGCCATTACCCTGCTTGGCAAACAAGTGATCGTCCAATCCATGAAATACTGACAGAAAGAGAACGCCCTGCGGCACAAGCTCCATTGCTGTGCCGCAGGGCGTTTGATTATTCATGGGGACCACGGGTGGCAGCCGGTTTGATGCTTCTGAGCAGTTAGGCTGCAAAATCGGTGGTCAGGCAAGGATCGACCGTCAGCGCTTCATTGGTGGCATAGCATGCCAACGCCTGCCGGATCAGTCCATGATACCGCTCAGGCAGATGATTCAGGCCCCATCTGCCGCCTTCCCGCTTGGACAGCACAAGCCCTTCCTGTACAAAAGCGGCTACCCGGCAAAGGTTCAGGGTGATATACAAGGGATCTAGGAGAATGTCCTCTTGCGCGCCCTGCACATCCTGCCAGATGCTGTCCAGATAGGCTGCTTTGGGCACTGGATCAAAGGTGCTGGCAATGGACGTGCCATAGAGCACCACACCGTACTGGCGCAAAATGGTGCAATGGGCCGCCAGATCAGGGTCTTCCCCCTTCATCAGCTCCACATAGCCAACGGGATCCCGCTGGAACCAGTCGGCATGCATGGGAGAAAAATGCAGCACATAGGGCGTGGGATATTGGAACGGTTTTACCGCGTCCCGGGTGACGACGCTCAGCTCCAATCCCTTTGCCGGGGCTTCCTCGCTCAAGAAAGCAACTTCTTGCATGAATGCCAGCTTTTCCGTGTCGGTGGGTTCTGTTTCCACCACCAGCAGCAGGTCTATATCGCTTTTTTCCGGGTTGAAGCAGCCCATGGTCAGCGAACCATGCAGATAGACGCCGATCAGGTTATCCCGAAAGAGGCCTTGGCTCATACGGGCAAAATGGGTCAGAAAGTCACAGAGCATATGTTTCCTCCGTAAATCAGTAATCAGGTGAATGACTGATAACCGTTTGGCTTGGCGGCAGAAATTACTGCAAACAGACAGGCGGTTTCCTCCTGCGGGTCATTGGAGAGCGTGCGAAAAGGGCTGACCGTCCCATCAAGACAGTGGTACAGGTTCAATGTTACCCTTCCACGACCCGGGCCTGTCCGGCTTCGTCCTGCTCCACCCGGAGGAAACTCTCCGCGTGAGCGCCGGCGGCGTCCTGTTTGTCCGTGCAGCTCAGGAAAGTTTGCAGATGCTCCGTGGCCCGGAGCAGCGCGCTGCGGCGGCGGATATCCAATTCACTGAACACATCGTCCAAAAGCAGGGTGGGCAATTCGCCCATCTCGTTTTCGATCAGGCTGATCTCGCCCAGTTTCATGGAGAGCACGGCGGTGCGCAGCTGTCCCTGACTGCCGAAAGCCCGCAGTTCCTTGCCGTAGAGGGTCATGGCTACATCGTCCCGATGGGGGCCGAAGTGAGTATATCCCCGCTGAATGTCATCCTTGCGGGTGCGCTCCAGTCCGGCAAGCATATCCCGATAGGGCGTATCCGTCTCCGCCAGCGGGCCTGTATAGCGGATGGCAAAAGGCTCGGCAGAGTTTTCGGAGATTTCGGCATACTGTTGGGCAGCGTATCCGGACAGTTCCTCCAGAAACCACCGGCGGGTGGTCACGATGGGCGAAGCGGCGGCAGCCAGCTGTTCGTCCCATGCTGCCAGTTCGTTCTCGAATTCCTCAGCATTGGTAAACCGCTGTTGCTTCAGCAGTGCATTGCGATTCTCCAATGCGCTCAAATACACTTTCAGCGCCTTTACATAGCTGGGCCGGATCTGGCTCAGCTGCATATCCACAAAGCGGCGGCGGGCAGCAGGGCCATCCCTGACGATGCGGATGTCCTCCGGGGAGAACATGACCACCGTGGCGTGCCCCATCAGGTCTGCGATGCGCTGGGCGGGCTTGCCATA
Organism: Clostridiales bacterium; assembly: GCA_015056245.1. GTDB lineage: Bacteria > Bacillota > Clostridia > Christensenellales > Aristaeellaceae > Limiplasma. The sequence continues at coordinate 6,128 of SVGQ01000137.1, forward strand.
AAGCAATACCCGTTTCTTGGGCTTTTCAAAGGGGTACAGGCGTACCTCCACCTCATGCCCGCCATCCAGACGGGCGGTCTGTCCATGTACGATAGCCACATGCTGCCCGGCAGCGATCATTTCCTGATCCTGCGAGGTGCGATGGCTGCGGCCCAACGAAAGCAGATGCATGGCTTCCAGCAGATTGGTCTTGCCGCTGCCGTTGGGTCCGTACAGCACTGTGACTCCTTCGCCGGGGCTCAGTTCCAGAAACGGATAGTTCCGGAACTGCTGCAACCTCAGGGAGGTAAACTTCATATGCAATTTTCCTCCCTTTCCTGTTTGTTGGGGCAGATGGAGATGCGGGGCGCCG
>SVGQ01000138.1 GCA_015056245.1 Clostridiales bacterium
CAAACGGCGATAGGAATCCCTTGCTGCGCAAGGGTTCCGAAACCACCGCGCATGTCGCTGGTTTCGGATTGAAAGTAGGAGGGCTGCGGCCCTCCTACACCTCCTGGGTTATTTGACAGTCTGAGACTGCCGGAAAGTTCCGGCAGTCGATCAAAGTATTCCGTTACAGGGTTTCTACGGGTTCGGAGGTCAATGGAGCACTGACAGACGGTTCGACTGCTTTTTCAAAGCATATCTTCTTTTCGTCGTTCACATACAAACGTACCCGATCGCCCAGAGCGATCTTCCCAGCGATGATCTCCTCGCTGAGGGCATCTTCCACACTGCGCTGGATAGCCCGGCGCAGGGGACGGGCGCCGTAGTTGGCATCGTAGCCGTCCTCCGCCAGCTTGGCGATCACATCGTCGTCGTAGACCAGTTCCATGCCACGCTCGCCAAGGCGTTTGCTGACGCTGCGGAGCATCAGCCCGGTGATCTGCTTGATATCATCCGGCTCCAGCGCGTGGAACACGATCAGGTCATCCAGACGGTTGATGAACTCAGGCCGGAAAATATCCTTGACCTCAGCCATCACACGTTCCTTCATGGCCTCGTAATCCCGGGCCGTATCCATGGTACCGCCAAAGCCCAGCTTGCGGGTGGAAGTAATACTGCTGGCGCCTGCGTTGGATGTCATCACGATGATGGTGTTCTTGAAATTGACCACACGGCCTGTATTATCGGTGAGGCGGCCGTCATCCAGAATCTGCAAAAGAATGTTGAACACATCCGGGTGGGCCTTTTCCACTTCATCGAACAGTACCACGCTGTAGGGCTTGTTGCGCACCTTCTGGGTCAGCTGACCGCCCTCATCGTAGCCCACATATCCGGGAGGAGAACCCACCAGACGGGAAACGCTGTGCTTCTCCATATATTCGCTCATATCGATACGGATAACGGCGTTTTCGTCATCGAACATGACCTCGCCAAGGGCACGGCACAGCTCGGTTTTACCTACGCCGGTGGGGCCAAGGAAAATGAACGAGCCAATGGGACGCTTGGGATCCTGCAAACCGGCACGGGCGCGGCGCAGGGCGCGGCTGACGGCGCTGATGGCTTCTTCCTGACCTACCACGCGCTGATGAAGCAGCTCTTCCATATGAAGCAGCCTCTGGCTTTCGTCCTCAGTCATCTTCTTTACAGGCACGCCAGTCCAGCTGGCTACGATCTGAGCAATATCTTCATCGGAAACCACTTCTTGAGAAGCGGACTTCCGCTGCTCCCACTGGGCGCGGGCTTGTGTAACTTCCTCTTTCAGGGCGCGCTCTTCGTCGCGGAGCTTGGCGGCGGTTTCAAAGTCCTGATGGGAGATGGCTTCCTTCTTTTCGGTATCCAGCGCTTTCAGGCGTTCTTCCTGCGCCTTCACGTCCGGCGGGGCAATGTAGCTGTTGAGGCGTACCCGGGAAGCGGCTTCATCCATCAGGTCGATGGCCTTATCCGGCAGGAAACGGTCGCTGATATAGCGGTCTGCCAAAGTAACGGCAGCCTCCAGCGCTTCATCAGTGATCTTCACCTTGTGATGGGCTTCATAGCGGTCCCGCAGGCCTTTCAGAATGGCAAGAGCCTCTTCGGTGGTGGGTTCGCCCACTGTTACCGGCTGGAAACGGCGCTCCAGTGCGGCATCCTTTTCAATGTTCTTGCGGTACTCGTCAATGGTGGTGGCACCGATGCACTGCAATTCACCACGGGCCAGAGCCGGCTTGAGGATGTTGGCGGCATCCATGCTGCCCTCGGCTTTGCCCGCGCCGATAAGGGTGTGCAGCTCGTCAATGAACAGGATAATGTTACCCTGTTTGTGCACTTCCTTGACGGTATCCTTGAGCCGTTCTTCAAATTCGCCGCGGTACTTGCTGCCTGCGATCATGCTGCCAAGATCCAAGGATAGCAGCCGCTTGCCGGTGAGGGTTTCCGGAACCTTGCCCGCTACGATCAACTGGGCAAGACCTTCCACCACGGCGCTCTTGCCAACGCCGGGCTCGCCGATCAGTACGGGATTGTTTTTGGTGCGGCGGCTCATGATCTGCATGATGCGCTCCATTTCGTTGGTACGGCCCACCACGGGATCCAGCTCGCCATCCTGCGCCGCTTTGGTCAGGTCACGGCAGTACTGATCCAGACGGCTGCCGCCAGATTTGCGGGCGGCTTCGCCGCTTTCGGGAGCTTCTCCATCAGAGGCATCCGGCTGATTCTGGCTCAGATTCTCCAGAATCTGACGCTGCAAGGCCTGTGTATCCACCTGCATCTCGCGCAGCAGGCTCACGGCAACGCCTTCGCCTTCACGAAGCAAAGACAGCCACAGATGTTCCACGCCTACAAAGCTGTGGTTCAGCTTCTTGCTTTCGATTACGCTGCCCTCCAGTATCTTTTTGCTGCGGGGGGTCAGGTCAATGCGGCCATTGGGCGTGTGCTTGCCTTCGCCCAGCACGGTACGGATGCGCTCCATTACACTGTCGTAGGTTACATTCTCCGGCAGCAGATCCGCGATCATGGGGCCGGGTTCACGGAGCAGACCCAGCAGAAAATGCTCGGTGCCCACATACGCCTGTTTCAGTTCAATCGCGGCTTGATGCGCCTCGGAAATGGCGCGCTGAGCACGCTGGGTAAATCGTCCGAAAATCGCCATAGGCAATTCCTCCTTTATTCTGCATCGGGTTGGGCAGGAGGCGCAGAGGTCTCCTTGGGGTGTGCCAGTGTTTGCTGTATCAGCAGGCAGCGTGCTTCCTTTACATCGAGGGTTTGCTCCTGCCGGGTCATGAACTGCCGTACATGGGCATCTTGCGCGGTGGTCAGCAGTTTGTCGATCTGCTCAATGGAGTGTGGGATCATTTCCAGTGCAGCGCCCAGACGAAGGTTGCTCCAATGCTGCATCAGTTCCTTTTCATCCATGGACACCGCATAGAGCATGGTGCCATAGCTGCGGAGAATGGTATCCTTCAGCTCTGTGGTATGGTTCTGCATGCACCGCTGACGCAGCCGGTTTTCCATGGCAATGAGCTGGCGGCCTACCACCGTGACTGCTTCTACGATATCGTGTTCCTTGCGGCCCAGTGTGACCTGATTGCTCACCTGATAAACGCTGCCCAGAGCTTCACTGCCTTCGCCATAGATGCCGCGAAGGGTCAAACCCAGTTTGGCGACATTCTGGTTCACATTGCCCATCTGCTTGAAGCGGTCCAGCATGGGCAAATGAAGCATCAGGGAAGCGCGCAGACCGGTGCCGGTATTGGTGGGGCAGGAGGTCAGGTATCCCAGCTGGGGATCAAAGCTGAACCCTTGAATCCGTTCCAAAGCTGCTTCTGCCTCGAAGGCTTCCTGCGCGGCTTTTTCCAGATCCAGTCCATCCACCAGTGCCTGTATGCGCAGATGATCTTCTTCGTTGATCATGATGCTGATTTTCTCATCATCCCGGATCAGGGCTGCGCCGGAATCGCGGTTGTGCAAAAGATCTTTGCTGATGAGATGCTGCTCCACCAAAGCCAGCTGGTCGGTCGGTGCGGTTTCTTTCAGCAGGCGAAGGGTGTATCGGCCGCCAGGGGCATCCTGCATGGCATTGACTGCCCGGTCGATACAGGTTTGGGCTTGAGGTGTGTCTCCGTGAGTGGCAAAGGGCAGATCCGCGTAGTTACGGGCAAGCCTCACACGACCGGAAACCACTACTTTCTTTTCGGTGTTGATCATCAGGCTTCACCCGCTTCCTGCGCCAGCGCGCGCATCTCGTCACGGTATTGTGCCGCAGCTTCGAAGTTTTCAACAGCCACGGCTTCATCCATTTTTTGTTTGAGTTCCTCCATGCGCTGCTGCATCAGTTCCTGTTGGGTAGGAATGTGTTCTGTTTCCTGAGGTTTGGGTGCGTTTTGGCTTTCTGCCAAATGAGCAGGGGTGCGTCCCACATGCTGGGAACTGCCATGGATGCGTTGCAGCATGGGCTTCAGTTTCTCCTGAAAGGATTCATAACAGCCAGCGCAGCCCAGCTTGCCGGTGCGCTCAAAATCGCTGTAGCTAAGGCCGCAGTAATGACATTTGAGTTGAGCATTCTCCGTTTGCGCCGGGGAGAGCATGCTCATAATGGAGCTGAGAAAACTATGAATGTTTCCCTGCGTTAAGCTGGATTCCATTTTCTTCATACATTCGGCACAAAGATGCCGGTTGCTCACCCCGCCGCCCGAGGCAATGGTAACAGAAAAAACTGCAGGGTTCTTGCCGCATTCATCGCAAAGCATGTTGTCCCTCCTTAGAAGAATGTTGATCCTTGCATGCAATCTGCATCAGCATGCTTTTGAGGATTTTGGCACGTAGTGTATTTTTCATCTCCGCAGGAATCGGCAGGGATAGCGCTTGGGCAGAGATGGCGCTCTGCATCAGCAAAGCCTCGCTGCGGGTAGCAATTTCCCGTTCGTAGAGCTGCTGGATCAGGTTGGCGGCTGCATGTTCATCAATGCTGTCGCCGATACGCTCATGCAGGGTATACAGAAGCTGACGGCTGGAATCGTGCTCGATGCGGAAAATGCGGATATATCCGCCGCCGCCGCGCCGCGATTCGATCACATAGCCGTGCTCGGGGGTGAAACGGGTTGCCAGCACGTAGTTGATCTGAGAAGGAGCGCAGCGGAAATACTCTGCCAGCTCGTTTCGTTTCAGCTCGATCTGGGGCGCGTCCTCCATCATCATGGTTTTGATAAATTGTTCGATGGCATCGCTCAGGCGCATCGGTTTTCCCTCCTTGGTAATCGGTGGTCAGATTGTTAGACCATCTTTGACCAATGACAGTATAGCATGAATCCAGCCGGTTTGCAACGGCATGTTGTGGCAGATTCTGCGCCAATGTATACAATGGCGCAGAATCTGCGCAAACGGTTGAATGATGATCTGCTCCTATGGTATACTGTTGGGGTAGATCTCCGTTGATGATTACAATCAGAAAGGTTGATGCAACCATGAAAAAGCCCATTCTTGGCGTGATTTTTGATTTGGACGGCGTAATCGTTTCCACTGACAATTGCCACTATCTGGCTTGGAAGAAGATGGCGGACGAAGAGGGCATCCCCTTTGACCGTACCATTAACGAGCGTCTGCGCGGTGTAAGCCGCATGGAAAGCCTCTCCATCATTCTGGAAAAGGCCACGAGAGAATATTCCGATGCAGAAAAAGAAGCCATGGCAGCCCGTAAAAACGGTTACTATGTAGAGCTTATCGGCAGTCTGACCCCCGGTGACATGCTCCCCGGCGCAATGGACACGCTGCAGATGCTCAAGAAAAAAGGGATCAGGATCGCCATCGGCTCCTCCAGCCGCAATACCCCCATCATTCTTCGCCAGATCCAGCTGGACAACGCTTTTGACGCGGTTGCCGATGGCAACGCCATCACCCGCAGCAAGCCCGATCCGGAAGTATTCCTGCTGGCTGCCAAGCTGCTGGGGCTTCCTGCTGAAAACTGTCTCGTGGTTGAGGATGCTGATGCCGGTGTGGAAGCGGCACTGGCGGGCGGTATGCGCGTTTTGGGTGTTGGCGGCGCGGCTCAGAATCCCAAGGCGACCTTTGCTGCCGCCAGCCTTGAAAAAGCAGATTTCAATACCATTCTGAACTGATTATCAAGAAGGAGGAAAAAACCATGTTGAACCAAGCAACAGCGCAGGTGGTTTTGGAAGCTGCGCTGTCCACCGGCGGCGATTTTGCCGAGATCTTTCTGGAAGATCGCCGCAATCATGTGCTGACTCTGCAGGACAGCCGTCTGGAATCCATCAATTCCGGTCGGATTCATGGCGCAGGTATCCGCGTCTATCAGAACCTGACTGCCTACTATGCCTATACCAATGATACCAGCCGGGAAGGCCTCCTGCGCTGCGCCAAAGAGGCGGCTTCAGCCGTTAAAGCGGGGGACGAACGTACCCAGTGCGCCCAATTGGTTAAGCAGGATATCCGCAACGCTCACTATGTTGCCATGAAGCCTAGCGAGACCGATACCCGTCTGAAAGCAGATATTCTCAGGGCAGCCAACAACAGCGCCCGTGCCGTCAGCGATGAGATCTCTCAGGTTGTTTGCAGCTACCGCGACAGCGAGCAGGATGTGGTGATCGCCAACAGCGAAGGCCTGTTCGTTACCGATACCCGCGTCTATTCCCGCATGGCTTGTCAGGCCATTGCCGCCAGCGGCTCCGAGAACCAGATCGGCTTTGAGGGCCCGGGCGCGCTGAAAGGGTTTGAGCATTTCCTGAATACTGTCCAGCCCTTGGTGACGGG
>SVGQ01000139.1 GCA_015056245.1 Clostridiales bacterium
AAACCCAACCTTCGGTCGGGTTTGGGCTTCGGCTCTGCGGAGCGCTTCGCGCTGTCCTCGCGCCTCGGTTCGCTTCGCTCACCCTTCCGGTGGTTTCGGAACCCTTGCGCAGCAAGGGGCTCCTATCGCCGTTTGCCGCCCGGGGAGCCGTAGGCTCCTAGGCAAATGGTGCAAAACTCGTCAAAAAAGCCGCCGCAGGCGTGTTTTTTGACGATCTGAAACGCCAGACCCAAAGCCGGTCTGGCGTTTTGATATCTGGCGGCAATCCCACTGGGAAACGCGCTATTCCTGTATTCTTCTCTTACGATCTCTCCAGCCCGAAATGGGCGGCTACTTGTTCGGTCAACGTTTCCACGGGAATCTCTCCGTTGTTCACAATGGAGACATACCCCGCATCGTCGCACTGCTGCTGAACAGCCTTCGCAAACAGGGCATCCCGCTCCATCCAGTTGTCAAAGGCCTTGGCTTTGTCGCTGCACTCTTGAAGAACATAGGGAACCCATTCCCGCTGGCGGTAATGGAAAACCTGAAATTCCTTGGTGGGCGTGATGGAGAGATACCGGCCTTGGGGAATGCCCATATGCTTTGCCAACTTTGGCAAAAAGGCTGCGCCTTCGGTGATGATCCCCTGCTGGGAATCAAGAGTTTTCAGATCTGCCAAAACATATTCGAAAATTTCTTCGTAAATTTGCAATTCTTCTTTGCACTGCTCCGCAGGCTCCCGCATCCAGATCTGCTCCGGGGTCATCTGACCAAGCTTCGCACAGCATACTTTTTGGTCAGATGCGCCCATTTGCATGTATCTGTCCAGATGATCATCCACCTTGAAATAGGTAAGGCCGCAGGTTTCTGCCAGCGCAGCCGCAACCGTGCTTTTGCCGCTGCAGGGCGAGCCGCCGATATAGTATATGGTCATTGGCTGTTCCTCCAATCAGCAAAGTGAAAATCAGGCAATCTGCATCTCCGCTTTCTGTGCATCCTCCTGGGCAAAACGTTCCTGCAGCTTCTTCATCACATGGAAGTAAGCCGGGAAGAGGAACAGATCCGCAGCGATCCATGCGGCAGGATTGGCGCAGCATGCGCCGGGGAAACCCATCATGGGCACCAGCGTAAAGGCCACACCTGCCCGGGCGATCATTTCAAACACACCGGCAAATACCGCCAGCTTGGAATAACCCAGACCCTGAATCAGGAAGCGGATGATGTTCACAAATGCAAGGAAAATGTAAAGCGTGCTGTTGATGAGCAGATGCGTACGGGCGTTTGCCAGCACTTCCACCTCGGTTGCCTCCACAAACATCAGCGTCAGCGGGCGGCTGAAGAAATACACCACTGCAAAGGCAAACAGGGCATACACAATGCCGATGATGGAGCAACTTTTGAGGCCCTGACGGACGCGATCCAGCTTCCGTGCGCCCACATTCTGACCGCCGTAGGTAGCCATGGTGGAACCCATGGCATCAAAGGGGCAGACCAGAAACTGGCTCACCTTGCCGCCTGCGGCAATGGAGGCTACAGCGGTGGAACCCAGACCATTCACCGCCGTCTGCAACACAATGGCACCCAGCGCGGTGATGGAATACTGCAAACCGGTGGGAATGCCCATGCCAATCAGGTGCTTGATGCACTTGCCGCTGAGCTTCCAGTCTGTCTTTTGCAAAAACAGGGCATCGCTGCGGAAGATATAGTTGACGCACAGAATCACCGATACACTCTGGGAAGCCACGGTAGCCCATGCCGCGCCGGATACGCCCATATCAAAGCCAAGAATGAACAGCACATCCAGCGCCACATTGAGTAAGGAGCTGAAGATCAGAAATATGACCGGCGTGCGGGAGTCACCCAGCGACCGGATGATGCCAAAAAACACGTTATAGAGAAACACAATGGGAATACCCAGGAAAATAACAAAGATATAGTCGTGAGCATACTGAAAAATATCCGCGGGGGTATTCATCCACTGCAGGAAGGTGATGCACAAAAGGCAGACCAGCGTGGTCATGACAGCGGCAAACATCATCGCCAGCATGATGGCATTGGTCACAAAGCGTTTCATACCCTGATAATCCCGCTCGCCGAATTTCTGGGCCACAGGAATAACAAAACCATTGCACACGCCCATGCAGAAACCAAGCACCAGAAAGTTGAGGGAGCCGGTGGAGCCAACGCCCGCCAGCGCTTTTACACCCAGAAACTTACCTACCACAATGGTATCCACCATGTTGTAGATCTGCTGGAACAGCATGCCCAGCAGCAAGGGAATCAAAAAGCCAACGATCAGCCTCGTTGGGGAGCCTCCCGTCATATCGCGCACAGCGCTGCGGTTCATGGTGATCTGCCTCCTGAAAAAAGAGTTCCGCGACAGTTTACTCGCATCGGATGGGTTTTGCAAGGGGTAAAATGCGATTTTACATAATGTTTTTTATTTCTGGTTCTGCCTTTGAAATTCCACTGGGCAAAACCGACCGGAAAGGATGCAAAACAAACCATCGAACGGTTCTGATGTTTTCGATGGCATTGAAATTCCCCGGTTTCCAGTGCAGGTTACAAGAAAACCGGGGAAGATCCATTCATTCAGTTATCGCTCAGGTTATCCAGAAAAGCCTGCTTTTTCTCTGCGCCATAAGCGGCATAGGCACCCTTGCGCAGTTTGCCGAAGGCTACTGCCACCGCTTCCTCCCAGCTGGCCTTTTCATGGTTGACCAGAATGGGATAGAAATGCACCTTGTTGCGAACAGCGGCATCATCGTCACCGGGGGCATCACCGATCATTAGCACCTTGTCCGGATCATAACCGAAGTTCAGCATAGCGGCAATACAGGCAGCTTTGGAGCCCACATCCTGCGCCAAAACGATATCCGTGTGCTCCAAAAGGCCAAACTTGCCCCACTCCTCCTCCACCGCATCCCGGTTGGCTGAGGATACCATAGCCACATCCGCGAACTGATGGGCCGCCGCCAGGCCTTCTTTCGCCCCGCTGTAGGGCACTTTCAGGTTGTCATCCAGCTGCACGATGGCGGCATTGACCGCCTTGGACCATGCAAGTGCCTTTTCCAGAATCCGTTTTGCATCGGGATCGGCGGCTTCTGCGGCAGCTTTGGTAATGCCGTCATTGCTGAGAGCAGGAGCGGTCTCGACCCAGTGCTGCAAGGATTTGATGCCGGGAATGGGCGTATACTGGCGGTCAATCTCCGAAAGGGCCATAGCAAGCCCTTTGAAGCGGTTCACGCCCCGGGTCATGGAAAACAGGTTGATCACATTCCAGCGTTCCAGAATGGGCTGCTGCCACGCTTCCAAGCCCCACTCCCTGACCATACAGGGGCCGAAGCAATGAAAATGCTTGCAGTTCATGGTATCCATCACGCAGCCGTCGGAGTCCACGCAGATGAGATAGTCATGCTTTTTCTCAAAGGAATCAAAAATGGACATGCTTTCCCCTCCCGGCTTACACGCGGGTATCCCACATGCCGCAGAAGCTGTCGATGGGATCCTGCCCCTTGAAGGCTTCGGGACCGGTCACAAGGGCTTCCACCAGCGCATCCATGGTATCGTCGTTGGCATCGTAGGCGTTGATGTAGGTACGCAACATGGGCGCATCCGCCAGCATGGTGGGTAGATTGACGCTGATGCCCACAACCGGAAGTTCATGCACATACCACGGAATCTCGCCGCCGCCCTTGCTCAGGCCGAACACAGGATGACCATTGGCAACGTCAAACAGGGAGATAACCAGATCCTGCCCGGCGGTAAAATCGGCGATGGCGTTCTTGCCCGCAAAATAGATACCCAGATCGAAGGGCTTGCCAGCCTTCACTTCGCGCACCATACGATCCAGCGGACTTTCGTAGACGAAGGCATCGAAGCCTTTTTCGATAAGCCGGTCGCAGAGCTTCTCCGCAGGGGTTTTGCGGGCCGTGCCGCCGCCCATGGCCGCTGCCATCAGGGCAGTCATGGGGGTCTGCGCGCCCTTGATGTGCACAATCATGACCCGCTTGGTCTTGGCGGGGTCCAGCGGCAGCACGCCTTCATCCAGATACTTGACCAAGGTGAGCGCGTCTTTGGCGATCTGACCGGAATAAGCCTTGTATTCCGGGTTACCCAGCGCGGCGGGCAGCGCCTCGGGGCTGGGGCACAGTTCTTCCTTTTTGTTCAGGCTCATGGCAGCCTTCAGGCCCAGAATGCGGGTGAGGGCTTCCACCATGCGTTCTTCGGTGATGATGCCGGTCTGGTACGCCTCCAGCATGGTGGCGTAGTCCTCGTCCGGATCGTTGAAAAACAGGAACATATCGCAGCCCGCGTTGATGGCCTGAGGCAGCATATCCTTGCGCTTCATGCGGTTGGTCATGGCAACCATGTGGCTGGCATCAGTGACCACCATACCATTGAAGCCCAGCTTGTCGCGCAGAAGGCCGGTCATGATTTCCGGGCACAGGGTGGCGGGCAGCAGATCCTTGTCGGCAATACCGGGCTGCACTTCCCGCATATAGCCGGGCATCAGAATATGCCCGCCCATGATGGCTTCCAGACCGCCGTCGATCAGGGTCTTGTAGACCTTGCCGTAGGTCTCCATCCATTCCTTTTCGCCGAAGCTGTTGATGTTGTTGGAGATGTGAGCATCGCGATAATCCTGACCATTACCGGGGAAATGCTTGGCACAGGCAGCCACACCAGCGGTCTCGTGAAGGCCGTCCATATAGGCCTTGCCCATGGCAGCCACCCGGTTTGCATCGCTGCCGAAAGCGCGGGAAATCACTTCCTCGCACTGCCAGTTGTACAGGATATCCACCACAGGTGAAAAAGCCATGTTGCAGCCGGTGGCGGCGATCTGCGCGCCGGAAACGCGGCCCATGGCCTGCGCATATTCATTTTTGCCGGTAGCGCCCACCTTGATGCCGCTGCCCACAAAAGTACCGTCCGGGCACACGCCGTCACCGCCTTTTTCCGGGTTGCAGGCGATAAACACGGGTATTTTGGCATATTTCTGCAAGATGGTGTTCTGCTTGAGCACCATCGCGCCGGGCATACCGTTATAGCGGCAGCCGCCCAGATGATACTTCTCCATCAGTTCCTGCAGGTAGCTTTCTTCGTGGCTGGCACACAGCTGGAAAAACAGCTGGCCCACCTTTTCTTCCGCTGTCATCCCCGCGATGGTGCTTTCCACCCATGCGATATCCGCATCGGAGAGGCAATAGGGTTTTGCTTTCAGATTGACCATGAAACAACGTCCTTTCCCTATTTCGATTTTCCATTTCAGGCCTGCCCCCATCCGGGCGGCGCTTGGATACAGAGAAACAAAGCACCAACGCGCAAGCGGCGTGATGTTACGGATTTTCTACTGTTATTCCATTGTGTTGACTTTATTATAGGGTTTCGGTATAATTCCTTCAACCGTCAAAAAGCTATGTTTTGTTCGATATCGAACACGTGTTGCATTTTTGTTGCACAGCCAAGGAGGAATCCCATGCCGACTGAAGACCGCCGGGTACTGAAAACCAGAAAGCTGATCGACGACACCTGCTGGGCTTTGATGCAGGAAAAACCCTTCGATGAGATCACCGTGAGAGATATCGCCCAGCGGGCTGCCATCAACCGGGCCACATTCTACCGCTATCATACGGACAAATTTGACTGGCTGGAGGGTAAGATCCGTGAGATGGTGCGGGAAGTGGCTGAAAAAAGCGGCGGTTTGCTGACTGCCAGCGCCACCAAGGCTGATGTCGCCGCATTTGAAGCCATCTTTGATCATCTGGACGCTCACTACGCCCAATATGCCCTATTGCTCAGACACAAAAGCACGGGCATCGTACAGGATCTGCTGAGCGAAATGCACATACAACTCAAGGCGCAGGCAGGCGACCAAAACCTTGCTCCATTGGAAGAGATGCGTTTCCACTACAGCATGTCAGCGGTGGTTGGTGCCATTGAATGGTGGCTGAGGAACGACCGGCCCATCAGCAGCAAGGACATGGCCCGGGAACTGGGCCAGATGCACAGCGGCTGGCATGGAGACATACAGAAATAACAAAACAGGGACTGCTGCAAAACCATTGTTTGCAACAGTCCCTGTCAGACTATCGAAAAACCCATGGAGGTATTGGAGGGCCGCAGCCCTCCAATTGCCAAACCGAAACCAGCGACATGCGCGGTGGTTTCGGAACCCTTGCGTAGCAAGGGATACCTATCGCCGTTTGCCGCCCGGCGAGCCGTAGGCTCGTAGGCAAACGGTGCAACACTCGTCAAAAAAGCCGCCGTAGGCGTGTTTTTTGACGA
>SVGQ01000140.1 GCA_015056245.1 Clostridiales bacterium
GCCCACAAAACCTTGCGCCGCAGCGCTTTTCAGCAAGCACAGCGAGCACCGTAGGTGCAAGATGTGCGACTTTTGAACAGAAGTATGGGTTTTCGACAGTCTGAAAGGGCCTTGCGTATCGCACGCAAGGCCCTCGTTCTATTGCTTCCGGATTCTGTCTGCCCCGATTGCCCATCACCAGCGGTTCTTTACCTTCTCCGCAAAGCCCAGCGCCTTTTCAATGCGGATCTCTTCGCCCTCATCCGTGACGGCCTTGCCGGTCATCAGGCCAAACACCTGATGTTGGTCGCTCTCGATCACCAAAACGGAGGTGCAGTCGGACCGGTCAATCTGGGGCTGGAAGGTGAGATCCAGCCGTCCGTGGTTGTCGTGAATGTGCCACGGCTTCATGAAATCATCGCCGCCGGTGGCGTTCTTGGGAATATCGAACACCACATGTTCCAGCTTGTGGGCAATGCCGTCCACAAAGAGCATGTTTTCCGTAGCAGCAGAGGTGTCGCCAAAGCCGTAGCCCAGATTCAGACCCACGGCCTTGCCGTCAGCGGTAACGGTGCTCAGGCTGCCCCAGTACCAGGTGTTGGAGTAGGTCCACACGCCCCGGCCCCAGTCCAGCACCGCCATGTCCGTCTCCGGATGGAAGGTGTAGGTCTCGCCGCCGAAGGTCACATCGCCCTTGGCGCGCAGGCAGTTGATCTTCTGGTTGTAGTAGAAATGGCGGGGATACCCGGCAAAGGGCGTGGCGATAACCATGCTGTCCCGGGGTTCATCGGTGAGCTCCACATGGGCGGTGAGGGGACGACCGCCGTTGAAATCCTCCAGATGCGCATCCAGCACGCGGGTTTTGCCGTCATTGCGGAAGGACAGGGTATAGTCCTTTTTCGCCACCTTCACGTCCCCCTGCTTGCTGGAAGCGGGCAGACCCACCTTGCCCAGCGTCAGCACGCCCATCATGCTTTTCTGGATCTGGGTGCACTTTTCGGGAAAGAGCAGGGAAATGCTGTCCAGGGACATATAGCTGTTATCGGCGATGGTCAGGCACAAAACGCACTCCTTGCCGGTGATGCAGTAATAGTCCCATTCCTTGATGCGCAGCTTACCGGCTTTGATCTTGGAACGGTCATAGTCGCGCACCAGCGAGGTGGCGTAGCCCCGCTCCACCAGTTGACCCTTGTCATCCAGCAGCGGGCCGGGGGTAAGCAGCTTCTGGGATTCATATGCCATGGGAATGCCTCCTTTGCGAATCAAACGAAAAGCCGCCGGAGGCAGTGCGGCGGGAAGAGCCCCGCCGGCACACCGCCGCCTGACGGCCTATTTGCTTATTCAGCGTAGAACTTGTAGATGGTGGTGGTATCGTAGGTGTCCTCAGGGCGCAGCACGATGCTGTGGAACTGGGGTTGATGGATGGCATCCGGGTAGTGCTGGGTTTCCAGACACAGGCCCGCGTACTTGCCGTAATGCACGCCGCCCTTGCCTTCGTGGTTCAAACCCTGACCGGTGTAGCACTGCACGCCGGGCTGATCGGTGATCACTTCCATCACGCGACCGGTCTTGGGGCTCTTCAAAACGGCGATGGTCTTCATTTCCTTGTCGCGGCCTGCGCAGTAGTTGAAGTCCACACCGCCGCACTTCTTCATGGCGGGGATCACATCGGTCAGCGCCAGCACATCGCCCACGCGGGCTTCGGTGGCAAAGCCGTAGGGCAGGGTCTCGCTCTTCAAAAGATTGCCGGTGGGGATCAGAGCATCGTCCACTTCGTTGACGGCGGGAGCGTTGATCCAGAGGGTCAGGTCGCGCACATCGGGGGCATCGTGACCATCCAGGTTGAAGTAGGCGTGGTTGGTCATGTTCACCAGTGTGGTCTTGTCGGTGGTGGCGAAATAGTGGATGCCCAGCTCGCCCTCATCGTTCCAGCTGTAGGTCACTTCCATGGTCACTGCGCCGGGGAAGCCGCAGTCGCCGTCGGGGGTGGTATGGGTCAGGATCAGCTTATCCCAGCCGTTGCCCTCCACAGTTTCGGAAGCCCATACATAGCGGTCAACGCCCTTGGGGCCGGAGTGCAGGTTGTTTTCGCCGTCGTTCTTGAACAGATTGTAGGTAACGCCGTCCAGCTCAAAGGAAGCGCCGCCGATGCGGTTGCCCACACGACCGATCAGCGCACCCATGGAGTTGCTCTTGCCGTCGTAAGTATCCACCTGATCAAAGCCCAGATTCACGTCAGCCAGATTGCCGTCGCGGTCGGGCACGATGATATTGCGCAGGCAGCCGCCGAAATCGATCACGCTGATGCTGGCGCCGTGCTTGTTGGTCAGGATGAACTCAGTCACCTGCTCGCCGGTGGGGGCTTTGTCAAAGGGACGGGTGGTTATGCTCATGGGAAGGTTCCTCCTTGTGCAATGAATTGTTCAGTTTGGTAAGGTTGGTTTCTTACTGGTATTATAGCGCATGGGGGTGAGGCAGGTCAAGGCGTGACCGGGCATGGAAGGAAAACTTCTTCCATGCACTGGCAGAAAGCATTTGCATTCACGCTCCATATCCGTTATAATGGATATGATAAAAAAGGCGTACAGGCGAAAACGCAGCCTGCGCAACGAACGACAAAAAACGTATAGGAGGCCTTTCCCATGAGCTACCGGGAGAATTATCAGGCATGGCTCAACGATTTTGCCGCCGATGAAACCACCAAGCAGGAACTTCTGTCCATCGCGGGTGATGAAAAAGAGATCGAGGATCGCTTCTACCGTGATCTGAGCTTCGGTACCGCAGGCATGCGCGGTGTGCTGGGCGCAGGTATGAACCGCATGAACATTTACACGGTGCGCCGTGCCACTCAGGGTCTGGCGGATTACCTCATTGAGGATAACGCCGAGAATAAGACCCGCGGCGTGGTGATCGGCTACGACAGCCGCCGCATGAGCACCGAGTTCGCGCTGGAAACCGCGCTGGTTCTGTGCGCCAACGGCATCAAGACCTACCTGTTTGATGCCCTGCGTCCTGTGGCGCTGCTGTCCTTCGGCGTTCGTCATCTCAACGCCAAAGCCGGCGTGGTCATCACTGCCAGCCACAACCCGCCCCAGTACAACGGCTACAAGGTCTACGGCGAAGACGGCGCCCAGCTGGGCCCGGAAGCTGCCGAGGCTGTTACCGGCAAGATCTATGCCCTCAAGTTTACCGATGCCAAGCTGATGACCGAAGAAGAAGCCAAGGCTGCCGGTCTGCTTCACATCATCGGCGATGCGGAAGTGGATGATGAATACATCGCCCGGGTCAAGACCCTGTCCATCAACCCCGAAGTGGTGGCTGAGGCCGGCAAGAACCTCAAGATTGTCTACACCCCCATCCACGGCAGCGGCAATGTGCCCGTCCGCCGCATCCTCAAGGAGATCGGCATCACCAACGTGAGCGTGGTCAAGGAGCAGGAAGCCCCCGACCCCAACTTCTCCACCGTTAAGGTGCCCAACCCCGAGGATCCCGCCGCCTTTACCCTGGCTATCAAGCTGGCAAACGAAGTGGGCGCTGACGCTATCTTCGGCACCGACCCCGACTGCGACCGTCTGGGCGTGGCTGTGCGCCAGAAGGATGGTTCCTTCAAGCTGCTCACCGGCAACCAGATCGGCTGCCTGATGCTCTACTACATCCTCTCCAGCAAGAAGGCTCAGGGCAACCTGCCCGCCAACGGCGCTGCTGTCAAGTCCATCGTGTCCACCGAGCTGGCCAAGGCCATCTGCGACGGCTTCGGCATGAGCATCTTCGATACCCTCACCGGCTTCAAGTTCATCGGTGAGAAGATCCAGCAGTTCCAGGATACCGGCAGCCACACCTTCCTCTTCGGCTTTGAAGAGAGCTATGGCTTCCTCTCCAGCACCTTCGTGCGCGACAAGGACGGCGTCAACGCCTCCCTGCTCATCGCTGAGGCCGCTGCTTACTATTCCACCCAGGGCAAGACCCTCACCGACGTGATGGACGAGATCTTCGCCACCTACGGCTACTATCTGGAGCATGTGGAATCCACCACCCTGCCCGGCATTGACGGCCTGAAGGTGATGGGCGAGATCATGACCCGCATCCGCAACAATCCGCCCACCGAGATCGGCGGCGTGAAGGTGGCCCGCGTGCTGGATATCCAGCGCGGTACCGAGACCATCGTCTCCACCGGCGAGGTCAAGAAGCTGGACTACCCCGAAAGCGATGTGCTCTACTTTGCCATGGAAGGCGGTCACTTCGTCTGTGTCCGTCCCAGCGGCACCGAGCCCAAGATCAAGCTGTATGTCAATGTGAACGACAAGGAAGAAGCCAAGGCCAAGGAGTTGCTGGGTCAGCTGACCGCCGCTGCTCAGGGCCTGCTGAAGTAACAGGTTATAGACAAAAGGCCGCCTTCGGGCGGCTTCAGGTCGTCAAAAAACACGCCTGCGGCGGCTTTTTTGACGAGCTTTGCACCGTTTGCCTAGGAGCCTACGGCTCCCCGGGCGGCAAACTAGGAATCCCTTGCTGCGCAAGGGTTTCGAAGCCACCGCGCATGTCGCTGGTTTCGGATTGAAAGTAGGAGGGCTGCGGCCCTCCTACACCTCCTGGGTTATTTGACAACCTGAGGCCGCCTTCGGGCGGCTTTTTTCATGGAATCAGGTTGACTGCAAACCATACGAAGAGCCTGCACCCATAGCGGATGCAGGCTCTGATCCATTATTTTTTCCCCGGCAGTTGGGCCAGTACGATGCCGCCCATCATGATGGCGCAGCCAAGGTACTCCCGAAGGGACATGCTGTCTCCCAGCAGCAGCCAGCCGAACAACACCGCGAACACGCTTTCCAGACACATGATGAGGGAAGCGATGGTGGGGTCGATATCCTTCTGGGCGACGATTTGCAGGGTGTAGCCCACGCCGCCGGACAGGATACCCGCATAGAGGATGGGAATGGCAGCGGTTTTCACGGCCTCCCAGGTGGGATGCTCGGTGAAGGCCGCAATGGTCAGGCAGATGATGGCGGTGACGGCGAACTGGATGCAGCTGAGCTTCACGCCGTCCACCTTGGCGCCCACATGGTCCACCACAAGGATGTGACCGGTAAAGCTGAGGGCGCAGAGCAGCAGCAGAACATCGCCGCTCTCCAGCACAAAGCCCCCCTGCATGCACAGAAGATACAGGCCGATGGCGCTGAGCACCACCGCTACCCATACCAGCAGGGTGGGCCGCTTGCCGAAGAACAGGCCCGTCAGGGGCACCAGCACGATGTACAGGGCTGTGATGAAGCCCGCTTTGCCTGCCTGCACACCGGCGTTGATGCCCAGCTGCTGAAAGCCGGAGCCCAGCGCCAGCATCACGCCGCAGGCGAGGCCGCCCAGCAGCAGGAAGCGCCGCTGGGCAGGGTCTTGGGGCAAAAGGGTGGGTTTAACGGCCTTGGCAGTATCACCTGCCGCGGCAGCTGCCTTACAGGCGGCTGCGTGCCGGAAAGCGATCACCGGTACCAGCGTCAGGGCAGCCAGCACCATGCGCAGGCCGTTAAAGGTGAAGGGTTCCAGCGCGTCCGCTGCCACATCCTGCGCCACGAAGGCAGCGCCCCAGATCATGGCGGTGAGCAGCAGCAGGAGCGCGGCTCTTGCGGAACGGCTCACTTGTCGTTCTCCTTCTCGTCCTCGTCCTTCTCGCCGTGACCGGTCTTGCGCTGGATCAGCTTGACCAGCTCCACCAGCGGGATGATCAGGAAGGCCAGACCGATGGCAATGCCGTACTCAGCCAGAGAGATGGTGGTGAAGCCGAACAGATTGCGCAGGAAGGGCACATAGATGACGGCAGTGGTCAGCAGGAAGGCCACGATGCCAGCGCCCCACAGCCACCAGTTGGTGGTCTTCATGGTGAAGATGCTGCCGCGGCGGCTGCGCATGTTGAAGGACTGGAAGATCTCCGCCATGCTCATGGTCAGGAAGGCCATGGTCACGCCGTCGGGGCTGAAGGCGGCGGGTACTTCCAGCACGCCGCTTTCGATGAAGTGGCCCACAAAGTAGGCAACCAGGGTGATCAAAGCAACGAAGAAGCCCTGATAGGCGATATCGCCGCCCACGCCGCCAGCGAACACACCGGCCTTGGAGGAGCGGGGCTTGCGCTTCATGCTGTCCTCTTCGCCGGGCTCCATGCCAAGGGCCAGAGCG
>SVGQ01000016.1 GCA_015056245.1 Clostridiales bacterium
GAGCAGCATGTTCTCGATCTGGGAAACCTGGGTAGCAACGTCGTTGTTGGCGTACTGCAGGTCAACTTCGTAGCCAGCAGCTTCCAGCTGCTTCTTCATGTTGTCGCCGTCCTGAATCCAGCGCTGGAGGTCCATGGTGGGCATAGCCACGCCGACCTTCTTGGGGGCTTCAGCGGAAGCAACAGTCAGCAGAGAGAGGGAGAGAACCAGAACCAAGAGGATGGATACCAACTTTTTCATAAGTCAGTCACTCCTTTTATAAATTTGGCTCATCGAGCTGAGCCATAGGAAACAAAACTTTACAAGAAAACCAAAAGGTTTTCTCAGGGGTTTGGTAACATAGTTGCTTAATCAATGTGCAATAAGCATACATCAAATCACAGATGTTGTCAACGGTATTTTTTTGTCCATTTTATTCAAACTATTGCCCATGGGATGAAAATCCGAATCACAATGGATTATTTAGGCGAAATCTAAATTTTTGCCTTTACTTTTTGCGCTTCTTTTAGTATAATCCATGAGAATAGCAACGACGGGGACGGCATTCGCCACTCCCTTCGGTTAAGCGAATCCGGGTTGGTGCGAGCCGGATACCGAAGCGCGTATGTCCTATCACCCCTGAGCTGGAAGCCTGAGCAGGTCTGTTAGGGCTTTCCGGGAGCTCCCGTGACAGAGCATGCCGATCATGGGTCGGCGCAGAGTGGGCAGCTTGGCTGCCAAAGCGGGTGGTACCGCGGATTGATGCAATCATCATCCGTCCCGATAGCCTCGGGACGGTTTTTTCATACCCAAAACCGACCGCTGGGGCAAGAACAATTCAGCAGCAAATGGCTGCAAGGAGGAAGGAAACACAATGTATCGCAAGGTTCCAACGGACATGAACTTCGTCGAGCGCGAAAAAGAAACCCTTGCCATGTGGAAGGAAAAGGATATCATCCGCAAGAGCTTCCACGCCAACGAGGGCAATGAGCGCTTCACTTTCTTCGATGGCCCGCCCACGGCGAACGGCCGTCCCCACATCGGTCATATCGAAACCCGCGCCATCAAGGATTTGATCCCGCGCTTCCAGGCCATGAAGGGCAAGGATGTGCTCCGCAAGGCTGGCTGGGATACCCACGGCCTGCCTGTTGAGCTGGAAGTGGAAAAGATCCTCGGTTTGGACGGCAAGCCCCAGATCGAAGCCTATGGCATCGAGCCCTTCATCAAAGAATGTAAGAAGAGCGTCTGGAAGTATCAGTCCGAGTGGGAAGAGATGAGCGACCGTGTTGCCTTCTGGGCTGACATGGAAAATCCCTACATCACCTATAAGGATGATTACATCGAGTCCGAGTGGTGGAGCCTGAAGACCATCCATGACAAGGGCTTGCTCTATCTGGGCCATAAGATCGCTCCCTACTGCCCCCGCTGCGGCACCGCCCTTTCCAGCCATGAAGTGGCGCAGGGCTATAAGAATGTAAAGGAAACTTCCGCTTTTGTGCTGTTCAAGGCCAAGGCTTGGGAAGATACCTACTTCCTGGCCTGGACCACCACGCCCTGGACGCTGCCCAGCAACCTGGCGCTGTGCGTCAATCCCCAGGATCTGTACGCCCGCTTTACCATCGAAGGCAAGAATTATGTGATGGCTAAGGCTCTGATGGATACCGTCTTTGGCGAGAAGGCCAAGGATGCTGTCATCCATGAGGAAATGCCCGGCGCTGAGCTGGCTGGCAAGGAATACGAGCCGCTGTTCGACTTCGCTGTCGGCAAGCTGGATAAGCCCGCCTGGCGTGTGGTCTGCGATGATTACGTTACCATGACCGATGGTTCCGGTATCGTTCACATCGCTCCCGCTTTCGGTGAGGATGACAACCGCGTATGTCAGGCCAACGACATTCCTTTTGTGAATTTTGTGGATACCCAGGGCTGCATGACCGCCGACACCAAGTGGCCTGGCGTGTTCGTCAAGGATGCCGACCAACTGATCCTTGACGATCTGAAAGAACGCGGCCTCTTGTTTGCAGCTGTTCCCTTTGCCCACGACTATCCCTTCTGCTGGCGCTGCAATACGCCCCTGCTGTACTACCCCCGTCCCACCTGGTACATCAAGATGACCGCTGTGCGCGATCAGCTGGTTGCCAACAATCGCACCATCAACTGGATGCCCGACAACATCAAGGAAGGCCGTATGGGCACCTGGCTGGAGAATGTGCATGACTGGGGTCTCAGCCGCGAGCGTTACTGGGGTACTCCACTGCCCATCTGGCGCTGCGAAGAAGGCCACATCCATGTGATCGGCTCCAAGCAGGAACTGCGCGAAATGGCCACCACTGAAGTGGACGAGATTGAACTGCACCGTCCCTATGTGGATGAGATCCAGATCACCTGCCCCGAGTGCGGCAAGCCTATGACCCGCGTCAGCGATGTTATCGACTGCTGGTACGATTCCGGCTCCATGCCCTTCGCTCAGTGGCACTATCCCTTTGAAAACAAAGAAGTGTTCGAGAAACGCTTCCCCGCTGATTTCATCTCCGAAGCCATCGACCAGACCCGCGGTTGGTTCTACACGCTGGAAGCCATCAGCACCCTGCTGTTTGACAAGGCTCCCTTCCAAAATTGCATCGTCATGGGTCACGTACAGGATGCGGAAGGCCGCAAGATGTCCAAGCACATCGGCAACGTGGTGGATCCGTGGTCTGTGCTCAACAAGCAGGGCGCAGACGCTGTCCGCTGGTACTTCTATACCGCCGGCGCTCCGTGGCTGCCCAGCCGTTTCAGCGATGAGGCCGTCAACGAAGGTCAGCGCAAGTTCATGGGCACTCTGCAGAACACCTATGCGTTCTTTGTGCTCTATGCCAACATCGACAATTTCGATCCCGCCAAACATCCGCTGGATAAGGTGAACCTGACCCTAATGGATAAGTGGATCCTGAGCCGTCTCAACCAGTTGATCAAGCAGGTGGACGAGGATCTGACCGCTTTCCGCATCCCCGAGCCCGCCAACGCCATCACCAAGTTTGTGGATGACCTGAGCAACTGGTACGTGCGTCGCGGTCGCGAACGCTTCTGGGGCAAGGGCATGGATGACACCAAGGAAGCCGCTTTCGCCACCCTGTACCATGTGCTTGTGACCCTGTCCAAGGTGATCGCTCCCTTCGTTCCCTTCATGGCTGAAGATATCTATCAGAATTTGGTGTGCACCGTGGACAAGAACGCTCCCGAGAGCGTGCACCTGTGCCGCTTCCCCGAAGCTGACGAGAGCCTGATTGACGAAAACCTGAACACCCAGATGAGCGCTCTGTTGGAGGTTGTCAGTCTGGGCCGCGCCCTGCGCGCTTCTGCCAACCTGAAGGTTCGTCAGCCTCTGCAGACCCTGTACGTGAAGGGTACCAGCTTTGACGAGCAGTTCGGCGAGCTGGCCGAGGACGAGCTGAACGTGAAGAGCGTGATCTTCACCGATGATGCCCGTGCCTTCACCACCTACAACCTGAAGCCCCAGATGCGTACCCTTGGACCCAAGTACGGCAAGCTCTTGGGCAAGATCGGCGCTGCGCTGAAGGAAGCGGACGGCAACGATGTGATGGATACCTTCGCCCGCGGCGAGAACTTCACCTTCACCGTGGAGGATACCGAAGTGGTGCTCTCCAAGGACGATGTGCTGGCTGAGGCCACTCAGAAGCCCGGCTTCGCCGCTCAGTCCGATGGCGATGTGACGGTGGTATTCGACTGCAACCTGACCCCCGAACTGATCGCCGAAGGCTATCAGCGCGAGGTGGTCTCCAAGCTGCAGACCATGCGTAAGGAAGCTGATTTCGAAGTCAGCGACCGCATCACCGTCACCTATCAGGCAGACGAAGAACTGACCGCTGCCATCGAGGCTGGCAAGAGCTTCATCATGCAGAGCGTGCTGGCTGAAAGCATGGAAAGCGCTGCCGCTGCCGATGGCGCCATCGCCAAGGAATGGAACATCAACGGCAAGAAAGCCACGCTGGCGATCTGCAAGGCATAAAACACAATCAACAAGGGCGGAGTCTCGGCTCCGCCCGCTTTCAAGTATTAAAGGAGAAAACGCATGTATCTTTGCGACCAATGGCAAGACTACGAAGTGCTGGATACCGGCGATGGCGAAAAGCTGGAACGGTGGGGGAAGATCATCCTTCGCCGTCCCGACCCGCAGGTGATCTGGCCTAAGGCCAAGCCCGAACTGTGGAACCGGGCGCAGGCCACCTACAGCCGTGCCGAAACCGGCGGCGGTCACTGGGATTTCAAGGAAAAGTTGCCCGAACGCTGGACCATCAACCTGAACAATCTGAAATTCTATGTGAAGCCCACTGGCTTCAAACATACCGGTCTGTTCCCTGAGCAGGCTGCCAACTGGCTGTGGATGCAGGAACGCATCCGCAATACCGCCAGCTTCGGTCACCAGCCCAAGATCCTGAACCTGTTTGCCTACACTGGCGGCGCTACCATTGCCTGCGCTGCTGCCGGCGCGCATGTGACTCATGTGGATGCCGCCAAGGGCATGGTGCAGTGGGCTAAAGAAAACCGTGACCTGACCGGTATTCATGAATCTTACACCCGCTTCATCGTTGAGGATGCCAAGGCCTTTGTGCGCCGCGAACTGCGCCGTGGCAACAGCTATGATGGCATTCTGATGGATCCCCCCAGCTATGGGCGTGGCCCCGGCGGCGAGGTGTGGAAGCTGGAAGATGAGCTGTATGATCTGGTGGATCTGGCTGCCCAAGCCATGAGCGATACGCCTTTGTTCTTCCTGATCAATGGCTATACCACCGGCTTCTCTGCCAGCGTGCTGGGCAACATCGCCCGCCGCTGTCTGTGCGACCGTTTTGGCGGCAAGGCTGAAGCGGAAGAGCTGGCGCTGGCTGTCACCAGCGGCGGCGTGCTGCCCTGCGGCACCACGGCAAGGTGGACACCCGATGCCTGAGATCGTATATGAGGACAATCACCTGTTGGTGACCATCAAGGCCCCCAATACCCTGACCCAGAGCGATAACACCGGCGATGAAAGCCTCCACGAAATGTGCAAGGCTTACATCAAGGAGAAGTACAAGAAACCCGGCGAAGTCTATCTGGGCCTTGTGCACCGGCTGGACAGACCAGTGGGCGGTCTGGTGGCCTTTGCCCGAACCAGCAAAGCCGCTTCCCGGCTCAGCGAACAGCTGCGCAGCCATCATATGGAGCGGGAATATCTGGCGGTGGTACAGGGGAGTGAGCTTCCCAAGGAAGCATCCCTGCATGACTGGCTGGAAAAGGATGAAGCCACCGGCAATGTTCGGGTGGTCAAATCTGGCAAGGCGGGCGCGCAGGAAGCAAAACTCCGCTATCGCGTGCTGGCCTGTCACCCTGAGGACGACACCGCCTTGGTGCACGTGCGCCTGCAAACAGGCCGCAAGCATCAGATTCGGGTACAGCTGGCAAACAGCGGGCATCCCATCGTGCATGATATGCGGTATGGCAAAGGGGTCAGAGGGGAGAGCATCGCCCTGTGGGGCGCGGTGCTCCGCTTTGATCATCCCACCCAGAAAATGCCCATGTGCTTTCTGTCCCAGCCCAAGGCCTCTGCTTTTCAGGCTTATGCGCCCGAAATCAAAGCTTTTCTTGAACAACAAGAGACTTCTTCTCATCAGTAAGGAGCGATACCGTGGCAACCTCCAAGTTTTCATTTGAAGTACTCAAAACCTGCAAGCAGTCCGGCGCACGTCTGGGCCTCTTGCATACGCCTCACGGCGACATCCATACCCCGGTGTATATGCCGGTTGGTACCGTAGCCACCGTCAAGGCCATGACCCCCCGGGAAATGACGGAGATCGGCACGGAGATCATGCTCTCCAACACCTATCACCTGCATCTGCGCCCCGGCGAGGATTTGATCCGCGAAGCGGGCGGCCTGCATAAGTTCATGTCCTGGGACAAGCCTGTGCTCACCGACAGCGGCGGATTTCAGGTGTTCTCCCTCTCCGGTATCCGCAAGATCAAGGAAGAGGGCGTGCATTTCCAGAGCCATTTGGATGGCAGCAAGCGTTTCATCTCTCCGGAAGTGAGCATGGATATCCAGCATGCGCTGGGGTCTGATATTATGATGGCTTTTGACGTGTGCACCGCCTATCCCTGCGACCATGCCACCGCTGAGGATGCCATGCACCGCACCCATCGCTGGGCAGCCCGCTGCCAAAAGCACCATACCGATGATGATCAGGTGCTGTTCGGCATCGTGCAGGGCGCTTTCTTCAAGGATCTGCGCATTGAAAGCGCAAAGACCCTGCGGGATATGGACTTCTTTGGCTATGGCATCGGCGGCCTGAGCGTGGGCGAGCCCAAACCCATCATGTATGATATGCTGGAGGCTATCATGCCCCACATGGCAGGGGATAAACCCCGCTATCTGATGGGCGTTGGCTCTCCGGACTGCCTTGTTGAAGGCGTGCTCCGCGGCGTGGACATGTTCGACTGCGTGCTGGCGACCCGTATTGCCCGCAATGGTACCTGCTTTACCACCGATGGTCGTCTGGTGATCAAGAACGCCCAGTACGCCCGCGATTTCCGTCCCATCGACGAGGAATGCGACTGCTATGCCTGCCGCAACTTCTCCCGCGCCTATATCCGCCACCTGTTCAAGGCAGGCGAGATCACCGGTGCGCGGCTTGCCAGCATTCATAACCTTCGCTTCCTGATCCGCTTGATGGAAAAGGTTCGTGAAGCCATTCAGAACGACCGCCTGCTGGATTTCCAGAAGGAATTCTATTCCCGCTACGATATGACCCGCAATTTCTGATGCAATAAGGAAGGTGCGAACCATGTCCAATATCATGGCAATCGAAACCGTTGCGCTGGATGATCAGAACAGCCAGCTGGTATTGATTGATCAGACTCAGCTGCCGAACCGGGTGGAGATCCTCCATCTGAGCACACAGGAAGAGATCCGGGAGGCCATTTATCTGCTGAAGGTGCGCGGTGCGCCTGCCATCGGCGTAGCGGCAGCTTTCGGTATTTATCTGGCTGCCAAGGGCATCCAGACTGACGATTATACCGCTTTTCTGAATGAATACCGGCAGTGCAGCAAGTATCTGGAAGAGGCCCGTCCCACGGCGGTCAATCTGGCATGGGCTCTGCGCCGTATGGAGCAGGTGGTGCTGGATCATGCAGACATGCCCGTTGCGGAGATCAAGGCCTTGCTGCTGAAGGAATGCAATGCCATCAAGGATGAGGATACGGACATGTGCCGCCGTATTGGCGAGCATGGCCTCAGCGTCCTCAAGGATGGAGACGGCGTGCTGACCCATTGCAACGCAGGTCAGCTGGCTACTTCCAAGTATGGTACCGCTCTTGCGCCCATTCATCTGGGTCGGGAACGCGGCATGCAGTTCCGTGTGTACACCGACGAAACCCGTCCGTTGTTGCAGGGCGCGCGCCTGTCTGCCTTCGAGCTGATGGCAGACGGCGTGGATACCACCGTCATCTGTGACAACATGGCTTCGCAGGTCATGAAGAACGGCTGGGTGAACGCTGTGTTTGTGGGCTGCGACCGGGTGGCTGCCAATGGCGATGCCTGCAATAAGATCGGCACTTCCGGTGTTGCGATTCTTGCCAAGCACTACGGCATTCCTTTCTATGTGCTGGGACCCACCTCCACCATCGATCTGGACACGCCCACCGGTGATGATATCGTCATCGAGCAGCGGCCTGCCCATGAAGTGACCGATATGTGGTACGAAAAGCCCATGGCACCGCAAGGCGTTAAGGTGTACAATCCCGCCTTCGATGTGACCGACCATGAGCTGATCACCGGCATCATCACCGAGCACGGCATCGCGAAACCGCCCTATACAGAAAGCCTCAAGGCTTTGTTTGAAAAGAAGAATCACTAATTCTTCAAGGAGGAAGTACAGATGAATGTACAGCAGCGTGTGACCCAATGTCTGGAAGCTGCCATCAACAATAACGAAGCCGCTGGCCTGACGGTGCTGGTGCGCAGGAATGGTCAGGAAGTGTTCTATGCCGAAAGCGGCTATGCCAACAAGGAAAGCAGCAAGCCCATCCGGCGGGACAGTATTTTCCGCCTGTACAGCCAGTCCAAGCCCATCACTGCTGCGGCTGTTGTTCTGCTGGCTGAGCGTGGTATCATTGACCTAATGGATCCCATCGAGAAGTTCCTGCCGGGCTTCCGCAAACAGCAGGTCGTCACGGAAAGTGGCCTTGTTCCTGCCATGCGCAGCGCTACTGTATTGGATATGCTGGGCATGACCGCCGGTCTTTCCTATCCCGGAGAGGATGCGGCAGGCCAGTATGCTGCCCGTGTATTTGAAGAAAACGACAAGCTGATCGCCGCAGGTGGCGGGATGGACACCGTGACATTCTGCAACCGTCTGGGCGAGCAGCCGGTGGCATTCCAACCCGGCAGCCATTTCCGTTACAGCACCTGTGCCGATATTCTGGGCGCGGTGGTGGAGGTGGCCTCCGGCAAGAAGTTCGGCGACTTCCTCAAAGAAGAAATCTTTGAACCGCTGGGTATGAAGGATACGGATTTCTACGTTCCTGCCGAGAAGATGGAGCGTTTCGTGACAGCGTACTACCGCAGCGAAAACGGTGTGCAACCTTGGCTGGGCCGCAATCTGTGCGTGGGTGTATATGACCACATGCCCGCGTTCCAGTCCGGCGGCGCAGGTCTCGTTTCCACCTTGGATGATTACGCAGCTTTTACCCAGATGCTGCTCAATGGTGGTCAATACAATGGACACCGCATCCTGAGCCCCGCAGGTGTTAAGTTCCTGACCACCCCACAACTGGGCTGGAACCAGCAGTTTGACGTGTGGGACAGTCTGGAAGGTTTCAGCTACGGCAAACTGATGCGTGTATGCACGGAGCCGGGCCGTTATCCCGGATTTGCCTGCAAGGATGAATATGGCTGGGATGGCTGGTTGGGTACCTACTTTGCCAATCTGCCCAACGAAAACCTTACCATCCTGCTGATGCAGAACACCACCGATGCCGGCACCACCACCATTACCCGCAAGGTGCGCAACATCATTCTGGCAGCGCTCAGCAATGGTGAGATCTGATTGTGTCGGTTCATACGCAAACGCCCGGTATCCGATTTGGTTTCGGATACCGGGCGTTTGTTCTCCGTCGGGAATATGAAACGTTACTTTTCTTCTGCCAGCTTCCATTCCAGCTGCAACAGGCTGTTGCCTACCTGCACCTGATCAGCCTTGATGTAGCCATAAGTGCCATCGGGATCCATCCACATGCCTGCGTGCTGGTTTTGGGGAATGCACACATAGTACCAGTTGCCCTGCTCCATGATGATGTGCATGCTGGTTCCTGAGGATACCTCCGCAACCTTGGGGGCAAACAGGCCGGTATTCTCCACAAGGGTGGCATCCTCAGTGGTGATCGCTACCGGTAGGGACGATGTTCTGCCATAGCAGGGGATTTCATCCACATACACGCCGGAGACATACCCTTCCAGCAAACCGATTTTCACATGATACCAAGGCGCGTCCTTTCCCTTCTGAGTACCCAGCTTGGTTGCCAGCGTGCCAGCCATCAGGGTTCCCTGATCTTTGGAGTGGGTGGTGGCTTCCTTGCGCAAATGCACCCCGCTGCACACAATGATTTCTTCGGAAAAAACCATCACTTCGACGCTGACAGGATCTTTGGCAGCCTCCAGCATGGTGGTGATGTCCAGATAGGGCAGGAGAATGGGGAGGGTGTAGTTGTTCAGGTTTTGAGCTTTCTCCGTTTGGGTTTTGGGGTCGATGGTGGTCAGAACAATGATGTCGGTGGATTCCCACATCTGATATTGAATCTTCGTCGAAGCGTCCGTAAATCGGCAACTGTGAAGAAACGCTGTCATCTCGTTGTTCCTGATCACAGGCCAGACTTCCATAACGACATCCTGATACAGATCATTTTCCCATGCGATGAGAAATCTGTTTGCATGCAGAACGGACATGGGGTCTTTCCGGGTGATGATGGGATCACAGCCGTCAGGAAGCGCCGTTTGACTGATGGGGGTGACGCGCCATTCATCCTCCTGTTGGTCAACAGCGCACAGGATACGTTTTTCTTCTCTCCCCAGAGCGATCAATCCTTCCCCTGCAAGAACAGAGTCAGTATCTTCCTGTAGATCAAACTCCATCATGGTGCCGCTGATCACCGTCCATCCTTCCAGCATGGGGTGCTTCAATACATCCACTAATTCAGGCGGCGTGGCGTGATAAAACTCCGTCAATACGCGAGGATGCTCGTCTTCGACCCGATAACGGGTTACCCCTTCCGCAGTCTCGGCAGGCTGGATACTGGTCAGCTGATAGGTATCCAGAAACCATTGATACCATTCTGTCACCGCTTCAGGCCATTGCTCAGCATTGCCATAGCAGGAAACAAAGAAATCTTCCAGCGCTTCCTGCGCTGTATAGGTGGCACTCAGAAGTCCCTTTTCCAAATCTGCATTGGGGGCGAAACCATCCTGTTCCATTATCTCGCCAAAGCGTTGCCGGGCAGCTTTGTTCCAGTTGGTGAGCAGGTTTTCCTTTTGCACCAGCGTAAGAATATACCGCACACTGTTTTCGCCGGGATAACCTGAATAGCTGCTTCCAAAGGGCGTGACACTGCTGAGCACCTGACCGTCCGTCAGAGAAAACTGGCTGGTGTACACCCAATCGGGAAAATCAGGGTGCCAGTAGCGCACGGTGGCAATGCCGTCATGCTCCGTTTGTTCAAAGCAAAAGGCTTCTGCATCTTCAGAGGAATAACCGAATACCTCCGTCAGGCAGCTTTTGGCATAGCTGAGCTGCTCTTCCTTTTGGTAATAGGTATACCCATTGGCGATGGCACAGGGAAATGCAGCAAGGAGCAAGCTGAATGCCAGCAGACAGCACAGGATTCGTTTTCTTTGCAATAATCTGTATACCAACACAGTTTTCCCTTCTTTCGTATCGATTGTGAATGAATGGTTCAGCCGTTTCCTTCGTCCCGTCCGCAGGCATAAACGATTTCACCATCAGGGGAGTGCACCATCACAGAATACATATCCAATGGATGAATGCAGGAAAAGTCAAATTGCCAGTAGGGTGCGGTGAAGGAATCCCTGTTGTCGTGGTACACGAAAAGGACTTCAAAACGCTGCATGGATTCGGGTGTTTCACCGTATTTCTCTGAAATGTAGTCCATGGCAATCTGCATCGCATCTTCGGCGGTGATCGCATCGGCAGGCGGCTGCGCAATGTTGGACATGTGATCCGCTTCCGTATAGGCACGGGCCAGAAGACCATTCATCCGATGGGCCAGCGGCGAAACTTCGTATGCAATCCCGTCTTTCCAGAGTTGAGCATGCACCGGCTGATGAAGAATGCAAGTGACTACCCGGGGAGATTCGTCCATCCGAACAACAAAGGAATAGCCTACCTCCACCCCCAGCTTGGAGGCAACCATGCCATACAACCGGGCGTGGGGGATGCCGTCAAGGAGGTAGTAATCACTTTCCCGGATGGCTTCCACCCGCTGGGAATGACCGGGCAGAACGGTATCCATAAAGTTCAGGATGAACGCTCCGGCTTCGTCCCAGCGGTACGTTCCTTCTTCGACTGGCTCATATTCGCCGCCGACCGTAGCCCAGAGGTTATCCAGCATTATCGGCGTACCGTCGGTCAGGAGAATGGTCTCCAGCACAGTGTCGTTCTTCATGGCCTGTACCCGGAAACCGCCCAGCTCCTTCTGTGCTGCCCATTGCAGGTTGCTTTCGTCAAGGTTCAGGTATGGACTTTCCCATAGCTGCTTGGCCCGGACAATGGCCTCTTCTTCCGATTGGATGGCGTTGGCAGCAATGACTTTGGCATCGCTGTACATGCTTGTCGATAAACGGAAAACAGGCTTATATTCAGCAGTACAGAATGCCAGCACCAACAGGATGCACGCAAGCCCGGCAAAGCCTGCAGCCAGCCAGCGGATGATGCTCTTGTTCTGGATGATGTTCCGAACTCGTTCCCTCAACTTTTTTCCGGTCATGGTCATGCCGGTCGCCAGTACCGGCAGACCGGGAGCGTTTCTGCGGGCTGCTGCCAGCACCAGCACATTGGCGTAGTCCTTGCGTTCTTCATCGGTCAGGCCTTTGGTCACCCGTTCGTCACAAGCCAGTTCGCAGTCGGTCATGCTCAGGCTTGCAGCCAGCCATACCAAGGGATTGAACCAATGCACGATGCAGCATAGCAGCCGCAGCAGCCCCCAGATATGATCCAGGCCTTTGTAGTGGCATATCTCGTGATCCAGTACATGAATGGTTTCGCTGGGTTTGGAGGTAAGCGGCAGCGAGATGTATGGCTGAAAGACACCAACCAGGCAGGCGCTGGGCAAGGGATCGGTATAGTAGACTGGCAGAGGCTTGCATTTGCGCTTCACGCACAGCTGGTGATACTCCATTTCTACCTTACCAGAGATGGGTTCCACCCGTCCAGCTTTCATCAGGTAACGGAAGCGGAGATTCCGAAGTGTGAACCAGCCAGCTACACCGGCAGCACCTGCCACATACACCCACATTGTCAGCTTGGCAAAACGCCCGGTATATACCGCTTCATCCAACGCATCGGTTGTTTTTGCAATGGGATGCTCCCGATCCCAATCGTAACGGTATTTCAACCGGTCCAGATCGCTGACGAAGTCACCAAAACGAACCTGTACCTGCCCTGCAATGGGGCGAATGCCCTTATCCGAAGCAAAGGGAGAACGGATTTCGTTGATGAGGGGATTGGGCAGGGTTAAGGGGCACAGCAGTCTGATCGCAACCAGCAGCCATGCAAAGGCAATGACGCGGCTGCCCAGTTGCTTGCGAAATACCATGCGTACGATCAGCATCAATACAATGGCGATGCTGGCGATGATGGTGGCTTCCAGCAGAAAATTATAGATGATGGCTTTGCGCATGAGAATCCCTCCTAGCGCTTATTTCTTTTGCAACTCCTTGAGTAATTCTTCCACGTCTTCCGTGCTTAGTTCGCCGGTATCCACCAGATGATGAACCAAAAGCGAGGCTTTGCCGCCAAAAACCCGGCCAAGCAGCTTATTGGTTTGCTGTGCAGAGGCTTCCTGACGGGTGACGATGGGGGAATAGCGTTTGATGGAGCCGGTCTCGTCCACTGTGATGGTGCCTTTCTCTGCCATACGTTTAAGCAGGGTAATCACCGTGTGGCGTGTCCAACCGGTTTCGGGCTGCAGTTGTTTGGTAATCTCCGGCATGGTGCGGGGATGGTTTTCCCAGAGAACCTCAAGGATCTTCCATTCCGCATCGGTGCATTGAATACTCATGGTTGGTTTCCTCCTGCATGCATAGGTGACAGCTGTCTACCAAAAGGGTACACTTGTCTACCATCTGTTGTCAACCATTTCACCCAAGGTTTTACAATTGCAACAATTCCGAAAAATCAACCTCTCCGACAAAAGCAGATAAAATACAATTCTATGCGATATTCTTAGCAAAACCTATTGACAACTGCATTACTTTATGGTTTACTATACCTCGCTTTGAAGTTTACTATTTCTAAACTTCCAGTCAAGACCGTCGGGTCGGCAGGAAAGGGGGAAACCCAATGGAGATTGGAGAAAAGCTGCGCGAACTGCGCTTGCAGCGGGGCCTTACCCAAGAGGAGATGGCAGACCGCTGCGAACTGAGCAAGGGTTTCATCTCACAGGTGGAAAGAGATCTGGCATCTCCATCCATCGCCACCCTGAAGGACATGCTGGAGTGCCTCGGCGTTTCCCTGCAAGCCTTTTTTACTGATGACAGCAAGGAAAAGGTGGTTTTTACCCCGCAGGATATGTTTGAAAAAGAGGACGAAGAGAAGAAGATCACCTGGCTGGTTCCGGATGCACAGAAAAACAGCATGGAGCCCATCCTGCTGGAACTGCAGCCCGGTGGCAAGAGCGCGGTGCTTCCGCCCTACGAGGGAGAAGAGTTCGGCTATGTGCTTACAGGTCAGGTGGTGCTGGTATCCGGCAAGCGGCGGTATCCGGTCAAAAAAGGCGGCAGCTTCTGCTTACATCCAAGCGCTACCCACCATCTGGAGAATACCTCCAAAACCATGGCTACGGTGCTGTGGATCTCCACACCGCCCAGTTTCTGAGCAATTCAATTGGATTCATTCATTATCATAAAAGGAGTGCCCGACTATGATGGAGCAGGAGCACCTGATCGACCTGAAAGGGATCTGCAAGGAGTACGATGGAACCCAGGTACTGAAAGACATTAACCTCTATGTGCGCAAAAAGGAGTTTGTCACGCTGCTGGGCCCCAGCGGATGCGGCAAGACCACTACGCTGCGCATTATCGGCGGCTTTGAATATCCCACCACCGGCGAGGTGTACTTCGAGGGCAAGGAGATTTCTGCCCTGCCGCCCTACAAACGCCGCGTGAACACGGTGTTCCAGAAGTATGCCCTGTTCCCTCACCTGAATGTGCATGATAATATTGCTTTCGGCCTCAAACTCAAGAAAGTTCCCAAGAAAGAGATCGACAAGAAAGTGGATCGCATGCTGGAGCTGGTCAACCTGAAGGGTTACGGCAAGCGCCATGTGGATCAGCTCTCCGGCGGTCAGCAGCAGCGTATCGCCATTGCCCGCGCGCTGGTCAACGAACCGGAAGTGCTGCTTTTAGACGAGCCTCTGGGTGCACTGGACCTGAAACTGCGCAAGGAGATGCAGCTGGAGCTGAAGAACATGCAGCAGCAACTGGGCATCACCTTCATCTACGTGACCCACGATCAGGAAGAAGCCCTCACCATGAGCGATACCATCGTGGTCATGCGGGACGGCAAGATCCTGCAGATCGGCGATCCCAAGCGCATCTATGATGAGCCTGCCAATGCCTTCGTTGCGGACTTCATCGGTGAGAGCAACATTCTGCCCGGCACCATGATCAAGGATGAATTGGTGCACTTCGCCGGTCATGACTTCGTCTGCGTGGACAGCGGATTTGGCGAAAACGCCCCCGTGGATGTGGTTATCCGCCCCGAGGACATCATGATCGTGGGCGAGGATATCGGTCAGCTGACCGGTGTTGTCCAGAGTGTGCTGTTCAAGGGTGTGCATTACGAGATGATGGTTTCCACCGGCGAAACCACCTTCAAGGTACATTCCACCACCATGCAGCCGCAGGGTTCTACTGTGGGTATCAACATCGTGCCCTTCAACATCCACATCATGAAGCCCATGCAGGAGGAGGCGCCTTCCGATGTATAATATGAGTCTCCCGTGGTGGGCGTACGCTCTGATGGGCGCGGGTCTGGTGATTTTTATTGCCATGATCGGTCTGTCGGTACGCCGTCATCATGGTGTGAAGCGCAGCCTGTTTGCAACGCCGTATACGCTGTGGATGATCGTTTTCACCATTGTGCCCTGCATTCTGGTTGGCTACTATGCCTTCACCGATGCAAACGGCTCATTCACGCTGGAAAACTTCCTGAATTTCTGGGACAGCAACTATGCCAAGAATCAGCTGTATGCCAGCATGGGCGAGGCGGCTGCTTCCTATATCACCCGCGGCACCGTCAATGTGGATACGCTGGTGTATTCCTTGTGGATGGCCTTCCTGTGCACGGTGATCTGCCTGCTGTTGGGGTATCCGGCGGCGCTGTTCATGGCGGACCGTCACATGAAAATCGGCCCCACCATTGTTATTCTGTTCATCATCCCCATGTGGATGAACTTCCTGCTCCGTACCATCGCCTGGATGAGTTTGCTGGAGGATCAGGGTTTGATCAACCGGATGCTCCGCTGGCTGGGATTCGACGGTGTACGGCTGATGTACAACTCCGGTGCAGTGCTGTTGGGTATGGTGTACAACTTCCTGCCCTTCATGGTATTCCCGGTGTACACAAGCCTGAGCAAGCTGGATCCCAAACTGGGCGAGGCTGCACAGGATCTGGGCTGCAACGAATGGCGCACCTTCACCAAGGTGACCGCCCCTCTGAGCATTCCCGGTGTGATCAGCGGCATCACGATGGTGTTCATGCCCTCGGTCACCACATTCTTTATCCCGCGCATTCTGGGCGGCGGTAATACCATGATGTTCGGCGACCTGATCGAAAGCAAGTTCCTTACCGAAGGCAACTGGAACGTGGGCAGCGCCCTGAGCATGATCATGATGGTGCTGATCCTCATCAGCCTTGGTATTCTGCGAAAATTTGACCCTGAAGGAGAAGGAGGCGGCATCGCATGAAAAAGACCGGCTTGTTCTTCAAAAAGTTCTATCTGGGGATCATTCTGTTTTTCCTGTATATCCCCATTGTGGTGATGATCTTCCAGTCCTTCAACGCTGGTAAGAGCCGCGCCAAGTGGGAAGGTTTCTCCTTCCGCTGGTATGCGGAGCTGTTTCAGGATCGTTCCATCATGAACGCCTTGCAGGTAACCATCGCTGTGGCTGTGATCGCTGCTGTGATCTCCACCATTCTGGGCACGCTGGCGGCCATTGGCATCCATGCCATGAAGAAGCGGCCTCAGCGCCTGATGATGACCCTGACCAACATTCCCAACACCATGCCGGATATTGTCACCGGTATTTCCCTGATGCTTTTGTTCCTGTTTACCAAGGTGGAGCGTGGTTTTGTGACCATGGTCATGGCTCACATTACGTTCAACACGCCCTATGTCATCTTGTCGGTGATGCCAAAGCTGAAACAGATGAACAAGCACAGCTATGAAGCAGCACTGGACTTGGGCGCAACGCCCACTTATGCCCTCACCCACGTGATCATCCCCGAGATCCGTCAGGGTATCGTAACAGGCGCCATGCTGGCGTTCACCCTGTCGCTGGACGATTTCACCATCAGCTACTTCACCACCAGCCCCTTGGTGCAGAATCTGTCCACCTTGATCTACTCCAAAGCCCGTATCGGCATCGACCCCACGCTCAACGCGCTGAGCACGCTGATGTTTGTTTCGCTGCTGATTCTGCTGGTGATCGTCAATCGGCGTACCGCAGATAACGCTGCGTAAACCATATCCCCACAAATCAATATTTTTGGAGGGTACGACTATGAAGAAATTCCTTGCGGTTCTCTTGGTTCTCCTGATGGCCCTGCCTGTGTGCGCCAGCGCTCAGGAAGTGGTCAATGTGTACAACTGGGAAGACTATATCGACGAAAGCGTGCTGGAAATGTTTGAAGCGGAAACCGGCATTCACGTCAACTATATGAACTTCACCACCAACGAAGATATGATGGTCAAAGTGGAAACCAGCCCCGGAGCTTTCGACCTGATCTTCCCCTCTGAGTACATGGTGGAGCGCATGCTGGCAAAGGACCTGCTGGCTGAGATCAACTACGACAACATTCCCAATGCTCAGTACACCCTGCCCAATCTGCTCAACCCCAGCTATGACCCCAATAACGCCCACTCCATTCCCTACATGTGGGGCACTGTTGGTATCCTCTACAACACCAAGATGGTGGATGATCCCGTTGATTCCTGGGGTATCCTGTGGAACACCAAGTATGCTGACAACGTGTTCATGCTGGACAGCATCCGCGATTCCATGGGCGTGACCCTCAAGTATCTGGGCTACTCCATGAACACCCACGACATCATCGCGCTGGAAGAAGCCAAGGCCAAGCTGATTGAGCAGAAGCAGTCCGGCGTTGTCAAGGCCTATCAGGTGGACGAAACCAAGGACAAGATGGTAGCTGGCGAAGCGGCTCTGGCTGTGGTCTGGTCCGGCGATGCCCAGTATGCCATTGATCTGAACCCCGATCTGGCCTATGCCATTCCCAAGGAAGGCAGCAACGTGTGGGTTGACTGCATGGTCATTCCCAAGAGCGCCAAGAACAAGGAAAACGCTGAGAAGTTCATCGATTTCCTCTGCCGCCCCGACATTGCCAAGCTCAATTGCGAAGCTATCTGGTACTCCTCTCCCAACAGCGGCGCTATCGAGCTGATGGGCGAAGCCTACACCAGCAACACCACCATGAATCCCTCCGAGGAAGCTCTGGCTGGCTGCGAGTACTTCAACGATATTCAGGGCGATTTCCTCACCCTGTACAACATCCTCTGGATGGACGTGAAGAACGCCAAGTAATCAAGTTGCCCCTGCATCGGTCACGATGCAGGGGCATTTGATATAATGATATCCGTATGAAGATCAACAAAGCGGAACACTGTCTGCTGCTTGCAGAAGAGTGCTCCGCTTTGTTATTCGGTTTCAGTTGGCTGTTAAATCAACGGTTGTGTCTGTTGGTGCAGGGGATGCAGATCCACCGGCTCAAACTGGATGGTGGGGAAAAACGTGAACAGGTAATCGTTGGGGTAGATCTCGCCTTCGCCCATAGCACCGCGTAGTTCAGCAGGTGTATAGTCATAGTAAATGCCATTGATGCTGAAATAAGGGCAGCGGTCAACCGTCAACAGGAGTTCCACCACTTCGCCGGTACCGGTGGTCAGGGTCAGCATGCCGTTGCCGGTGGGGCAGGAGGGTGCGCGCACATACTGAGCGTTGGAGAACCAGTATTCCAGCTGATACAGCTGTTCCGGATCAGTCAGTGTTTCTGTTTGACCATCCATCATGGTCAGGGTGGCAGAAGTGATGCCGGTAAGGGTCGTTACATCAAAGAATGCATATTGCAACGTGTTTTCCAGAATGGGGGAAAGGTAAGCCGTCAAGGCTTCACATTCTGCATAGCGGCGGTGCATATAGGCGGAATTTTCGTTCAGCTCATACATGGTGTATAGCACAATATTGCCAGTCAGCATCATCCATTCAGTGTTATTGGCGGGATCAACAATGGTGTAGCCTGCTTCCGGATGCTCCTGCCAGAACTTCGCATCAATGGTGTAATTGAGCAGTTTTAATTCATCCAGCATGGTGCGCAGTTCCTTTTGAGTGGCTGCATCAGGCGTGAAGTAGTACTCATCCCAGAGCCCCAGCAACTGCGGTGTCAGACGGATACTCAGCTGATCCTTGGGCGCTTCCAGTGTCAGCGTTCCACCCTCGTATGAAAAGCTCTCAGCCCAGCCAGCAGATGTGCTCAGTACAATGGTAAGAACAATAAGCCATAACAATCCTCTGGCGGTCAAAGAACAGTTTTCATTCTTTCGCATATTCATGAACACTCCTCCTGTCGCTTGTGGTAAATAATTACATCAATCCGCGAAAACCTTTACCGATGATCTCGGTCGTGTTGGTAATAAGAATAAAGCAGGATGGGTCGATGGCTTTGGCATGCTTGCGCAGAAGAACGGCCTGCGGACGATTGACCACCGTAAGGATCACCGTTTTGTCCTCGTGGGTGAATGCGCCTTCGCCCTTGATACGGGTCGCACCGCGATGAAGCTCATCCACAATAAAACCGATAATATCGTCCGGCTTGGATGTGATCACCTGGAAACATTTGTGAACCTTGATGTTTTCCAGCACCATATCGACGATAACAGATTTCAGCGCCAAGCCAAGTACACTGAAAAGACCGGTTTCCATACCGAATACTGCACAGGCTGCAACCGTAACAAGAAAATCTACCATTAAGAGGCAATTGCCAATATTGATGCTGGTTTTTCTCTTCAGCAACATGGCAATGATATCCGTACCGCCGCTGGAAGCCTGCATATTGAAGAGCATAGCGCTGCCAATAGCAGGCAATGCAACAGAAAATACAAGCTCCAACAAGGGTTCGCTGGTCATAGGCTCCGTCATGGGAACGATGATCTCAAGCCCCCAGATCACTGTACTCATCAAGAGGCTTACGTACGCTGTGCGAACACCGAAGGACTTGCCAAGAAACAGAAACCCAAGCAGCAAAAGCGCCTGATTGATGATAAAGACAAATGCACCTGCAGAGAGGTTGGGAGCCAACTCACCCAGAATAATGGAAATACCGCTGACACCACCGGTAGAAAAATGGTTGGGAAACTTGAAAAAATAGATACCGACGGACATAATCAACGTTGCCAGCGTCAAAAGGGCGTAATCCTTTATCACCTGTTTAGGCGTGGCTTTGTCTTGGTCCATAACGATTGTTACCTCTCAAAAAGGTGTTGTAGTCCCTTCTATTTTATGCTATAATGAACATAAATGCAAGGCTGATTTTGAAAGGATTTTTCACCGGAAGCGGATCAAAATGACCAAAGGTTTACCGTATAATGGTTTCATTGTTATGGTGAAAATTGTGCTTTTTGTGTAACTTCTTCCTTGCAGTTTGAAAAAAGACAGCCAAGTAAACAGCTGTCTTTTTCGTTGCCGAATCACAACAGGCGAAAGGAGCAGCCTTATGGATCGACAGTGGGTTCTCAAACAAATTGATCGCGTGATCGAAGAAGGCAAGTACAAGGCGGACTGGGCTTCTCTTGCTTCTCATCCCATTCCGGAATGGTACCAGCAAAAGCGTCTGGGTATCTTTCTGCACTGGGGGCCTTTTTCTGTGCCGGCTTATCACGATTGGTACGCCCGCAATATGTATATCAAGGGCTCAGAGGAATACGAACATCATCTCCAGCATTGGGGCAGCCATAAAGAATTTGGCTATAAGGATTTCATTCCTATGCTCACCTTTAAGGACTATCAGCCTCAAGAATGGATCAAGCTGTTCCGGGAAGCTGGCGCTGATTACATCGTTCCTGTGGCAGAGCATCACGACGGTTTCCAGATGTATGAAAGCCAGCTTTCTCGCTGGAATGCGAAAGAAATGGGCCCGCATCGCGATGTGATGGGCGATTTGCTCCACGAAGCGGAACGCAGCGGCATGACGCTTGGTGCGTCCTCCCATCGGGTGGAGCACTGGTGGTTCTTTGGCAACGGCAAGGAATTTGAAAGTGATATCCCCCAGGAAGTTCCCCGGGATCATCTCTATTGGCCTGCCAACAAAGAACCCGAGAATCAGCATGACCTGTACGGTCAGCCGGAGCCGGATGATGAGTTCATGACGGATTGGCTTTTGCGCAGTTGCGAGATCGTAGACCGCTATCATCCCCGTATTTTCTACTTTGACTGGTGGATTCAGCATCAGGCGGTCAAGCCTTACCTGAAAAAGTTTGCAGCTTATTTCTATAACCGTGCTGAGGAGTGGGGCGGCGGTATCATCAATTACAAGCACGACGCTTTCCCCTTTGGCTGTGCAGTACCGGATATCGAGCGAGGTCAGTTTGCGCAGGCCAAGCCATTCCTGTGGCAGTCCGATACGTCCGTTATGCGCGGCAGCTGGTGCTATTCTGAAATTCCAGAGCGCGCCACCTATAAGGAGCCGAAGGAAGCGATCTGGGATTTGGCAGATGTGGTCTCCAAGAACGGTCGTCTGCTGCTGAATATCGGCCCCAAGCCTGATGGAACCTTGGCGGATAAGGATGTGGAGATCCTCAAAGCCATCGGCGCATGGATGAAAGTCAACGACGAAGCCATTCATGGTACCGGCTTGTGGCGTTATGCGCAGGAAGGCCCCACGGAGATTCAGGAAGGTCAGTTCGCCGATAGTAAGTCCCGGGATTTCACCAGTGAGGATATCCGTTTCACCTGCAAGGGGGACGCGGTGTATGCCATCGCGCTGGTGTGCCCGCAGGACGGCATCCTGCGCATCAAGAGCATGCGGGAAGCAGATGCCAGCAGCCTGCCCCTGTTTGATGGCGCTGTGTTGGATGCTCAGATACTTGGCTGTGATGAGCCTGTTCAGTGGAAGCGGGATGCTGAAGCCCTGACGGTACACTTTGGCAATTATCGCAGCGATATGCCTGTTGTGGTCAAAATTACGGTCGATTGATCGTTTTTTGGAGGGAATACATATGAGATTTTCCAATGGTTATTGGCTTACCAAACCCGAGTATGTGATGAGCTACGCCACCCAGTGCGTTCGCGTCACCAAAAAGGAAAAAGAAATGCAGGTCATTTCAGCCTGCCGCCCGGTTCGTCATCGCGGCGATGTGCTGGATGGCGGTTCCCTGACTGTTACGTTCTCTGCGCCCCGCAAGAATGTGATCCGCGTCAAGGTGACCCACTTTGCCGGTGCCAAGGTGAAGGAACCCCGCTTTGAAACCTATGAAGAAGATGTGACCCCTGTGATGGATGAAACCGAGCAGTATGCCACCTTCACCAGCGGTGAACTGACTGCCCGTGTGCTGAAGGCAGATGGTCAGTGGCAGGTGGACTACATGGTGGGCGATCAGATCCTGACTACCAGTGGTTTCCGCGCCATGGGCCGCGCCCTGCGCAAGGAAGTGGGTCCCTGCTCTTTGCTGCCCCATGGCAAGAGCTACATGGTGGAATCCCTGATGCTGGATGTGGGCGAAAATGTCTATGGTCTGGGTGAGCGTTTCGGCGCTTATGTGAAGAATGGTCAGACGGTGGATATGTGGAATGCCGACGGTGGTACTGCCAGCGAATACGCCTACAAGAATATCCCCTTCTATATGACCAACCGCGGCTATGGCGTGCTGGTGGAGGATACCTCCGATGTGAGCTTTGAAGTAGCCAGCGAAAAGGTAGAGCGTGTTCAGTTTTCCGCCGAGGGCGAAACCATTGTGTATGATATCATCTATGGCGGTACCCCCAAGGGCGTTCTGGATGTGTACACCGCTTTGACCGGCCGCCCCGCTTTGCTGCCCGCCTGGAGCTTCGGCCTGTGGCTGTCTACCTCCTTCACCACCAACTATGATGAGGCTACCACCTCCTCCTTCATCAATGGCATGGCGGAGCGTGATATCCCCCTGAGCGTGTTCCATTTTGACTGCTACTGGATGAAGGCTTTCAACTGGTGCGATTTCGAGTGGGATCCCGATGTGTTCCCGGATCCGGAAGGCATGCTCAAACGCTATCATGAAAAGGGTCTGAAGCTCTGCTGCTGGATCAATCCCTATATCGGTCAGGCCAGCCCCCTGTTTGACGAAGGCATGGAGAAAGGCTATCTGCTCAAGAAGACCAACGGCGATGTGTGGCAGACCGACATGTGGCAGGCTGGTATGGGCATTCTGGATGTGACCAATCCCGACGCCCGTGAATGGTATTCTTCCTACCTGCGCAAGCTGCTGGCTATGGGTATCGACTGCTTCAAGACTGACTTCGGCGAGCGTATCCCTGTGCGTGATATCGCTTACTTCGACGGTTCCGATTCCCTGCACATGCACAACTATTACACCTTCCTGTACAACAAGATGGTGTTTGAAGTGCTCAAGGAAGCCCGCGGCGAGGGCGAAGCCATTCTGTTTGCCCGCAGCGCAACCGTCGGCGGTCAGCAGTTCCCCGTGCACTGGGGCGGCGACAACAGCGCTTCTTATGTTTCCATGGCAGAGACGCTGCGCGCCGGTCTGGGCATGAGCCACAGCGGTTTTGGCTACTGGAGCCACGATATTTCCGGCTTCGAATCGACCGCTCCTGCGGATGTATACAAGCGCTGGTGCCAGTTCGGCCTTTTGTCCAGCCACAGCCGTCTCCACGGTTCCACCAGCTATCGCGTGCCGTGGCTGTTCGACGAGGAGAGCTGCGATGTGGTGCGCAAGTTCACCAAGCTCAAGTGCCGACTGATGCCGTACCTTTACGGCGCTGCTGTGGAAGCCCATGAAAAGGGCACGCCCATGCTGCGGCCCATGATGCTGGAGTTCCCGGACGATCCTGCTTGCGAAATGCTGGATCGCCAGTACATGCTGGGCGAAAGTTTACTGGTGGCACCCATCTTCAATAAAGAAGGTAAGGTGCAGTACTATCTGCCCGACGGTCAGTGGACCAGTCTGCTCAACGAAAACGTGGTCACTGGCGGTCATTGGCAGAGCGAGACCCACGATTTCCTTTCCCTGCCGTTGATGGTTCGTCCTGGCACGGTGCTGCCCATTGGTGCCAAGGACAACACCACTGAGTACGACTATACCGATGGTTTGGAACTGCATGTGTATCAGCTCAGCGAGGGCGAAACCGTGGTTTGCAAAGTGCCTGCGCTGGATGGTACCATCGCTGCTACCTACACCGTGACCATCAAGGACGGTCAGGCTGTGGTGGAAACCGATGCAGCCAAGCCCTATACCGTAGTGCTTCATAACTGAAACGGCTGAATAAGTCGCATTTTCAAAAAGAATCAAAACAAGCTTTCTGGCATTCTGTGCTGGAAAGCTTGTTTTGCGATAGGCGTGATTGCTTGACAAAATGCGCTAATCATTGCATAATCAGCCGTAGTTCTATGGATAAGGAGTATGTGCTGTGGTCTTCTCATCGCTGATATATTTGCTGTTGTTTATGC
Source organism: Clostridiales bacterium (assembly GCA_015056245.1). GTDB lineage: Bacteria > Bacillota > Clostridia > Christensenellales > Aristaeellaceae > Limiplasma. The sequence goes on from SVGQ01000016.1 coordinate 24,186, forward strand.
CGATCGTGGTGGGTCTTACTTTTGTATCCAAACGGTTATCATGGAAGAATACGATTTTATTGCTGGCTTCCATCGTGTTTTACGCCTGGGGCGAGCCCTTGTGGGTATATGCCCTGATTGGCCTTACTTTTTTGGTATGGTTGTGCGCTACGCTCATGCATCGTTCGGCAAAGAAAGGGTTTAGGGTATTCTGGCTGTCTCTGGCGGTGCTTGTACCCATGGCGGTGCTTCTATATGTGAAGTATGCCGGCTTCCTGCTTGCTCCTGTGCTGAATGTATTTGGTGTCTCGCTTCCGCAGGTGCGCATGCCGCTTGGTATTTCCTTCTTTACATTCCAGATTATCACCTACGCGGTGGATGTATATCGGGATGATAAGCTCTATCAGCCCAGTCCCCTCAAGTTGCTTTTGTATGTCAGCTGCTTTCCGCAGCTGGTGGCAGGCCCCATTGTATGCTATAAGGACATCAGCGAAGAAATCGACAACAGACGCACGACCCCGGATGATTTTGTTGCCGGTATGAAGCGTTTCATTTGCGGCCTTGGAAAAAAGGTTCTGCTGGCAAATGTATGCGGACAGGTGGTGGAAGCGGTCATTGCCAACCAATCGCTGTATGGCCTCAGTGTTGCCGGCAGCTGGTACATGGCTGTTCTGTATTCCTTGCAGATCTACTTTGATTTTTCTGGTTATTCTGATATGGCGATCGGTCTCGGACGTATTTTCGGTTTCCATTATGCAGAGAATTTCAACTACCCATATGTGAGTACCGGAATCAGCGAATTTTGGCGCAGATGGCATATTTCTCTCGGTACTTTTTTCCGGGAATATGTGTATATTCCGTTGGGCGGCAATCGGAAAGGAAAATTGCGGCAGATCTTTAATTTGCTGGTGGTATGGTCACTGACAGGGCTCTGGCATGGTGCCAATATCAATTTTGTTCTGTGGGGACTGTATTACTTCGTACTGATCGTGTTGGAACGTTTTGTGTTTGCCCGCTTGCTGAAAGTCATTCCTGGGGTGTTGAAAGGAATTCTGACCTATGCGTTTGTTCTGGTTGGATGGGTAATATTCTACTTTACCGATTCCGCACAGTTAGGCCAGTATCTTGCCGCTCTTTTTGGCGCGGGCGGCGCGGTTCCCTTGTATACGTCAGAACTGTGGATGGTGGTTCGCCAGTATTCGTTCTTGCCGGTTATCGCAATGCTCTCTGCATTCCCGATCAAAAATCTGTTCAGCCAGAACTTGCAGGAAAAGTTGCAACCATTGGCTACTCTCTGGTTGTGTCTGGTATTCTTGCTTTCTTTGCTCATGGTGGTCGGACAGAGCTACAATCCGTTTATTTATTTCCGCTTTTAAGGAGGTGTTGGCATGAAGCAAGGAAAAGGATCCTATTTGCTTATGCTGTGGCTGTTGATCGGCAGCCTGTGCCTTGGCGTTCTGCTGATATTGCTGGCTCCTCGTACGCAAAGACCGTCCTTGACAGAAAACCGTATGCTGGCAGGCGCCCCGGTACTCAGCAAGGAGTCCCTGATGGATGGCACTTACTTTACTGGCGTTGAGGATTTTCTCAGCGATGGTTTTTTCTACCGGGATGATGTGATCGACACAGCAGACCGTTTGCTGGGTTTCTTTGATACGCGCACGGAAGAACAGCGGCTGATTCAGGAGGCAGCGGATACAGACCGCAAGCTGCTGGCGGACGCAGGCGCAGAGATGATGCAGCTTGAAACGGTGGAAAGCAACGATTTGACAGCTGTTCCCACTGAGGAACCCACCATAACCCCAACCCCTTTTATCACGGCTGCGCCAACCCCCTCACCGACAGCCGTACCTACCCCCACGGTTACTCCTACGCCTTCTCCCACTCCAACGTTAACCCCGACACCCACTTCCACACCGACGGCAACACCTCTGGCAGAAGCCACAGCTTCATTGACCCCTGCGCCTACAGCTACCCCTGAGCCCTTTGCGACCATGACCCCGGCCCCCACCGCCACGCCCAAGGCAATCATTCCGCTGGAGGCAGGCAGTGAGTACTATCTGTATCTGAATGAACGCGAAGGCACCAGACTGGAATACTACGATTATCCTGCTGAAAACATCATGACATTCGCCAACAGCCTGAATTATTTGCGGAATATGCTGCCTGAACATGGCGAAATTCACTATATGCAAGTGCCGGTGGCAGCCGTTGGCGTGCGCCTGTGTGTGCAGAAGCAGCGCTTCAGCGGCTGGGAAAGCACCATGGAGGACGCATTGCAATCTCAGGTAGTCAATGGGGTATATATTCACAATGCACCAGCGATCCTCAACGATCACCTGACCGGCGGGGAGATGGATCTGTACTATTTTACTGACCACCATTGGTCTGCCAAAGGCGCTTGGTATGCGCTGGAAGCCATTATGGAATCCCGTGGTCTGCCGGTGGTTGGCTATGATGAATATCCATACCAACGCAAAAAGATGGGCGAGAACGACTCCGGTCGTGAAGACTGGATTGAAGCCATGTATCCTCTCACCCCTGTACACGGTGTGCTGATCCGGCATCTGGACCAGGAGAAGGAAAGCATGCTGATCAATTATCAGGCAAGAAACTATATGGCTTTCCTGAACGGAACGGATACACCATGGCGCAGATTTGACACGGGATACGGAACCGACCGAAAGGCGCTGGTCATTTGTGATTCTTTCGGCAACGCTTTTGTGCCGTATTTGCTGCCCTATTATGATGAAGTTCACATGACTGATCTGCGGATGGACTATTTTGATCCGGAGGAAGCAGGCGGCACGTTTTCACAGCTGGTGCAGTATCACCAGATCGATGATATTTATGTCATTCTGTCAACCAGCAATGGTATCAATTCCTCCAATAGTCTCTCTACTTTCTGGAAAACCATTACGGAATAACCACAAGGAGGTGGCGATATGAGCGAAACCAAACAACCGAATCAGAAACGCTTCTATCAGCTTTCTGTATGGTTGTCTTTAATGGCTGCCATCCTCCTGATTGCGGGGGTATGGATGTTTTCCCAGGCAAGACCTGCGTTTTTGAAGATGCAGATACAAAAAGAGGCTTTTGCTGGTAATTACGATCAGGCCATGACCGCCATAGAGAACCTTGCCGAACTGGATCAGACGGCAGGGTATGAAGCTGCCTTGTCTGTGGCAGAGATTGCAGATTTTCATGGTGACTGGGAGGCTGCCCAGCAAGTGCTGGATGCCCGTCTTGACGCTGGAGAAACCGATGAGTCGCTTGAGTATACCGAGCGTGCAGAGGAACTAAAGAAGCAATTTGCCTATCATCAGGCGCTGGAACTGTACAATCAGGGTTCCTACGCCAAAGCCTCCTCGGCGGCGGCTGCTATTGCGGATTACGAACCAGCCAAAATGCTGTACCAGCTTTCTTATCAGGCGTTGCTGGCAAGTCAGCCTACTCCGCAGCCCACGCCTACGCCTTCTCCGACACCTACACCCACGCCTGAACCTACCGCAACCCCGACAGCAGTTGTGGAGCACACAAGCGCTGCAAGCGAGCCCAGCCCAACGCCTACTTCCGCGCCAACACCAACACCTGAACCAGCCCGCGGACCGCTGCCGGAAGGACGTATTGCAGTTGGATATCATCACACTGTTTTTGTCAGGGATGATGGTACAGTTCTGGCATATGGCGATGATTCCTATGGTCAGACCAATGTAGGGGAATGGAAAAATATCGTTGCGGTCGCAGCTGGTGCCTATCACACCGTTGGCCTGACAGCAGATGGCCGTGTGGTAGCAGCAGGCGATAATACCCATGGACAGAGCGATGTGTCCATGTTTACCAATGTAAAGCAGATCACAGCCAGCGCATGGAATACCTGTTTGCTGCTGGAAAGCGGTCAGGTCATAACGATTGGCTATCTTCCCTATGAATTCGCTGTTGAACAGTATCCCGCAGAGAAGATTGCCGGCGGCAGCTATGGCCTGATGATCCGAAGTCAGGGTATCAATGTTGCATCCCATCCCGGTTTGAGCCTTGATAACCGTTGCGAAACGTTTTCAGTCTCCCGCGGCTACGCCATGGGCATCGATGCCGATGGAAAGGTTTTGAGTAATCTGGCAGTGATCCCTGAGTGGGATCAGATCGTGCGGATCAGTGCGGGTGAAAATGCTGCCATCGCCCTTTCGGAAGAGGGAATTGTGTACAGCCACCTGTTTGACCGGCACTTGAAATGCACTTTTGATTTTGGTCAGCCTGTTATCGGCATTGCCGCAGGGGCTAACCATTACGCATTTGTTCTTCAGGACGGAACACTGGAAATACGGAATGCTGATGGAACGGTGGTTGTTCCGGAAGAAACACTTTGGTAAAGCATAAGCCGCAGTTGTCTGAAAGAGACGGCTGCGGCTTTTTTGAATCCTGTTGAGGATGAATTGAAAATGTCTGGATACAATAGGGGAGTCCGGTACTTGAACCTGTGATCAATGCTGTTTCTCAAGGGGGAATTTCAATGGCTCAGGAGATCCTTAAAGAAGCCATGGCAATGCAGGAGACGATCAAGACACATCGGAGATATCTGCATGAACATGCGGAGGTGGGTTTCGAACTGCCAGATACCTTTGCTTACGTGATGGACACGCTGCAGAGAACAGGGATTACCCCGCAGAAAGTGGGTCGCTGCGGCATTGTGGCATCCATCGGTGAGGGAGATACCGTCGCGATGCTCCGCGCGGATATGGACGCGCTGCCGGTTCGTGAAGAATCCGACCTGCCATTTGCTTGCCGCACGGGAAATGCCCATGTTTGTGGGCATGATATGCATACAGCCATGTTGTTGGGAGCTGCAGCCTTGCTCAAACGGCATGAATCCACTTTGAAAGGCTCTGTCAGATTGATGTTTCAGCCTGCAGAAGAATCGCTTGCAGGCGCTTCGGATATGATCAACGCCGGATTGCTGGAACCATCCTGCCCAAGCGCGGCTATGATGATCCATGTGATGAACACCGAAGGGCTGAAACCGGGGACGGTGATCGTACCGCCAGCGGGTGTCAGCGCACCTGCAGCAGATTTTTTTGAGATTGGTCTTCAGGGGAAGGGATGTCACGGAGCGATGCCCCAAAATGGTATCGATCCCATTAATGTCGGCGCTCATTTGGTGTTGGCGCTGCAAGCCATCAGCACAAGGGAGCTTGGCATGAACGATGCTCATGCGTTGACGGTTTCAGCTTTTCAAGCCGGGGATGCAGCCAATGTTATGCCGGATCAGGCTGTTTTGAGAGGCAGTGTGCGAAGCTTTGATTTGGATATTCAGCAATTCTTGAAAAAACGGATAGAGGAAATCACTCAATTGACTGCGCAGACCTTCCGGGCTGAAGCGCGCTTACGGTGGCTCGGCGGCTGCCCGACGCTGGTAAATCATCCGGAATTGACAAAGTTGGCTTGCGAAGCATTCCCCATTGCGATCGGCAGCGAACGGGTTCTGTCAGCAGCAAAGCTCGGCGGTGGGGATGCCCGGTCCGTCGGTTCAGAGGACTTTTCCTATATCAGTCAGCAGATACCATCCTTAATGCTGGCTATGGCAGCCGGTGGCATATCGAATGTTCCGTTGCACCATCCCAAAATCATTTTCAATGAAGAGGCTTTGTCCTACGGGGCGGCTGTTTACGCTGCCTTTGCTCTGGCGCGGATGAATGTCTGTCGCTAAAGAAAAAAGGAAATCCGCGTCCAGTATTCTGACATTTCTGTTAGAATAGTGGACGTTTTTTGTTGGAATGGGCTTGCCATTCGGAACAGATGTGATATAATGCAGCCAACATCCATTAAAACCGCATATTCAGGTTTGCAAAACAGGAGGAATCTGGTTATGGGAAATTATCGGAATTTTAAGTTGGTTGTCTATTTTGTTGCCCATGGAACCATCACGGAAACACGGGAAAAACTGGAACAGGAATTGGCTTTTTTCAAACGCCACATGCGCCTTGATAAAGTGTATCTGGAACCCTTCCGTTCCGGTGAGTTCGCCTCCCATGAGCAGGTGGAACTGTGCCGTGCTGTCTTTGAAGAAAACGGCGTGGAAGTGGCAGGCGGTATCACCACCACCATCCGCACCCCCGAAGGCGACGAACCCAAGCAGCGTCTGTTTGATACCTTCTGCTACAACGATCCCAAGATGACTGAGAAACTCAAGGAGGTTTGCGCTTTCCTTGGCGGGCATTTCAACGAGTTCATCATTGACGATTTCTTCTTTACCAACTGCACCTGCGATGCCTGCCGCGCAGGTCGGGACGCCTTCAATGCCGAGCATGGCATTACCGATGGCAGCTGGCAGGAGTACCGTCTTGCCCTGATGCAGAAGGTGAGTCAGGAATGCGTTATCGGCCCTGCACGGGCAGCCAACCCGGATATCCAGATCACGATCAAATATCCCAACTGGGCAGAAAGCTATCAGGAAACCGGCTACAATCCCGCCCAGCAGCGCACCATCTTCAATAATATCTACACTGGTACCGAGACCCGTGATTATGTGACCACTGATCAGCACTTGCCCCGTTATCTCAGCTACAGTCTGATGACCTACTTTGAGAACATGTGGCCCGGTCACAATGGCGGCGGCTGGTTTGATCCCTTCGATCTGCATGTGATGGAGCAGTATCTGGAACAGGCTTATCTGACCGCTTTCTCCAAGCCCAAGGAACTGATGATGTTCTGCTTCCAGGCTTTGGTGGATACCATGCGGGTTCCTGCGCTGGGCTACCAGCTGGATAAGCTGGATGAGACGCTGGACTATGCAGGCAATCCCATCGGTATTCAGTGCTATCTGCCGGATAACAGCCAGGGCGAAGATAACATTCAGGACTTCCTTGGCATGGTGGGTTTCCCCATTGTGTGCACGCCGTACTTCCCGGAAAAGGCAGATGTCATCCTGTTGACCCGCGCTTCTGCCTATGATCCGCAGATCGTTGACAAATTGGAAAAATACGTGGCCGAGGGAGGCAAGGCAATCGTCACCAACGGCTTTGTGGAGGCCACCAGCGACCGCGGCATCTATCGTATCACCTCTATCCGCATGCGGGGCCGCCGCATCAGCGGACGGGACTACCGTATCGAAAATATCGAGCGCAATGGACGCAACCTGCTAACCTTCCCGCAGGGACGGGAGGAGATCACGGTGCCTGTGGTTGAATTCCGCAACAATGCCACATGGGCGCTGGTCAAGGTAGGAAGCGGTCAGGAAAGCTACGGCATTCTCCTGAAGGATACCTACGGCAAGGGCCAGATGTACACCCTCACTGTGCCGGATTCCTTCCCGGATGTGTACAAGATGCCCATGGGGGTGCTCACCCGTCTGCATGCGGAATTCCCGGTAGGCGGTGTGTATCTGGAAGCCGGTGCGCAGACCAGCCTGTTCATGTACGATAATGATAGCTTTATCGTCTATCCTTATGTGGAGTGGGGCGCGCAGCCTGCTGTGGCCCGGATCCATGTAAAGGGCGAGGCGAATGGTCTTGTGGCCCCCACCCGCAAGGATTTCCGCGGCGAACCGGTTTATATTGAGCCTCTGTATACCACTGCGGATGAAACGGTGTTTGAAATTTACACCATGCCTGGTCAGTATGTGATTTATCAGATCCAGCGTGACTGATCGACGCAAGAAAAAGGCGGGCAGCTCAGAACATGCTGAGCTGCTCGCCTTCGCTTTTATCAGGAAACTCATGTAAATAAGCAAACACATCATCCGGATGATACAATATCCCGTGCTGCTGGCAGGTGTGGATGAACAGATCCATCAATTCTGCCTGTCGGTCGCTGGTGCACTCATAGGAGAGACCGTAGCGTTGAATATACTTCTGCTTAACTCCCGGGAAATAACGATCCAGTGCCTGATAGAAGTATTCCCGGTCGCCTTCCCGCAAGGTCACCCCAAACTGGAAACAGATGATCCCTTTCACGTCCGCATCAACGCAGTAATCCAGTATCCCTTGTACATTCTCCCGTGTATCATTGATGAACGGGAGAATAGGGGAAAGCCATACCACAGTTGGAATACCCGCCGCCTGAAATTGTTTCAGAGCCTGATAGCGCTCGTGGGTGGTACTTACATTGGGTTCCAGCATGCGGCACAGTCGTTCATCGTGGGTGGTCAGCGTCATCTGCACTACGCAGCGGGCTTTCTGATGGATGGCACTGAGCAAGTCCAGATCCCGTAAAATACGGTTGGATTTGGTCTGAATCGCCACGCCAAATCCGTACCGATGGATGATCTCCAGGCATCGGCGGGTTAACTGTACCTCTTCCTCGCAATGCATATAGGGATCACACATGGAGCCGGTGCCAATCATGCAACGTTTCCGTTTACGGCGTAAAGCGTCCTCCAGCAAAGCGGGTGCATTCTGCTTTACTTCGATATCCTCGAAATCATGTTTGATTTGATAGCACAGACTACGGCTGTCACAATAGATACAGCCGTGTGTACAGCCCCGGTACAGATTCATCCCGTTGCTGGCTGACAATATCCCCTTGGCATTGACAAAATGCATAGATCCTCCCAAAGAAGAACCCGGATGGCGATTTGCCCTCCGGGTTGTCGTGATCAGACGTTCAGCTGGTCAAGAAGAGACTGCACCATTTCCTTGGTGGCATGGTTCAGGGGCGAGAAACGGCCCTCCATGGCTTTTTCCAGTTTTTCTCTGGCAGCTTCCTTGTCACCTGCTTCCAGATCGTACTGAGCAAGGAAGTAGAGCGTATCGATCTGACCGGGTTTGATTTCAATGGCCTTTTCGAAATACTCTTTGGCCTTTTCCTTATCACCCAGCATACGGTAGTGGATCTGGCCCAGATTATCCAGTGTGATGGCATCCTCATCATCGTAATCGTATGCTTCCATGTTGTAGGCCATGGCTTTTTCAACATCGCCTGCTTCGATATACAGGTAGCCGAGGGTTTCGTAGATCATGCCGCTGGGCTGCTTCTGGTGCTGACGCTCCAGCAGATCGATGCCCTTCTGCAATTCGCCCATCTTATAGACACAGGCAGCATAGTTGACAAATAGCTGATTTTTCTGCTCGGCGCTCATGGGCAGCTTCTGGTGCTTGACCAGCATTTCGCGGGCTTCGGCGTACTGACCGTTGCGGATCATCAACACGCTGTAGGGCAGGAAGATCGCCGGATCTTTGCTTCCTTCGTCCATTACTTCTTTGTACAGCTTCATGGCCTCTTCGGTGCGGCCTTCCTGATGTGCTTTTCTTGCTTTCTGCGCTTTGAATATCGTCATCAGACCCATGGTTATCAATCTCCTTCCGGGTTATTCATGGTGTGGCAAGCGGCAAAAGAATAAGGATGCTGCCGTAGAATTACATAACGAAATATCAATTCGACGGCAAGACGGGAAGTCCTTCCAGAAAAGGTGTATCTACCAAAATCAAGGGGTTGCCCCCTGTTTTTCTGGAGCGCTGTTCTGGTTCAGCATCTTGCGCCGCAGACGGGCGTAGCGGTGTTTCAGTTCCAGCTGCTTTTGCTGGGTCTGCTCAGTACGCACAAGGGTAGGTTCTGCCAGCATCAGCAGGGCTTGCCGAGTATAATGCAGGGCCTGCTCCGGCTGCCTGAGCTGATGTTCGTACAGCTTTGCCAGCGCTTCGTAGGCATAGATAGGGTCATCGCCACGGGTTAGCATGGCTTTGCATAGTTTGACGGCGGTATCCGTTTGTCCCTGCCGCTTGGCGTTGATGGACAGCGCCCGGAATGCCTCTGCACGGGTTTCACCCTTGGCGCACATGCGGTAGCATTTGTTGGCCCGCTGGGTATCACCATTGCGTTCGCACATGCGGGCAAGAGAGAGCAGGTCTTCGCCTTCGTTGACTTCTTCCGGTTTCGCCATCAGACGGCAGAGCTCAAAATACAATTGCGCCAGACTGACAATATCCTGCCGGTTATGCTCCAGTACCTTTTCCATGGGGCCGAACTGGCGGTCCTTCAGGTATTGAAAATAGGCCTGAGGCACCATGGCGCCGGGCAGGTCATCCTCGCGTTCTACCCCAAGCAACTGGTTTTCCAGCCTGCCCAATGTACACTGGCGCAGCCGCAGCTTCCATAATCTGCGGGCGGGGTAGAGTACATCAGCATGCACCGACGGGATGCAATCGTCCCTCATGCGGTTCATTACCAGACGGCTGCGCAGAAGCGGCACATCGAAACTTTTGCCATTAAAGGTACAGATGATGGAAAAACGCTTCATCCGGCTGGACAGTTGCCGCAGCATTTCCGATTCCTGCGGATAGTCATGCATCAGAAACTGTTCCACCACAAAGCCTACCCGGGTAAAGTATCCCAGACCGATCTGAAAAGCCACTGTACCTACGCCGCCCGACAGGCCGGTGGTTTCCGTATCCAGAAACAGCACATCCTCCGGGCATACCTTATTTGGGAATGCACACTCAAATACTTTCTCAAGAATACCGGGTGTGGCATGGCGGCGGTCGCAGAAGGTGGTCAGAGGATAGAGATGCTCTTTGTGATACAGCGCAGATGTGGGGGAATCAGCCGCTTCCGTTTTACCGGCAGGCTTTTTTCCGGCAGCATCCATCATGCGAAGTTTGTTGAGTAAACCAGCCATCAGGCAAGCAACTCCTTCAATACAGTGATGGCGTTCTTTTTCCCGCCTTCACCAATTTCTGCGAGGGGACCGGCACAGGCGGGGCAGCCATCCTCGCAGCCGCAGCCCTGCGCCACTTTCAGCGCTTCTTCCAGCAGCATTTCCTGCATCTGATAGGCTTTTTCGCTCAAACCAACGCCGCCGGGATAGGAATCATAAAGGAAAATGGTGGGTTTGTCCGTAATGGGCGCTTTTACCTGATATACCACCCGCACATCCCGGGGAGCGCACATCAGGTACAGAGGGGCTACAATGCCCAGCAGATGGCTGATGGCAACCAGCGCGCCCTGCAGATCATCGTTGGAATACTTGGCTGCCAGCGAATCGGGAATGGTCCACCACATACCAGTGGTGTGCATATCGGTCTGGGGCAGGCGAACGATACCAAAGCCCAGCGTTTCGTGGGTATCCAGCTTCATTTTTTTGAAGATCTTCACAATGGTGCTGACCCGCAGCTCGCCAAGGGTCAGCGTACCGCCGTTTGAAAGCTGCTTTTGCTCCAGATCGTCCAAGATATGCAGGCTCACATTCAGGTCGGCATCGGTATAGTAGTCCACATCTACGGCGCGGATGTAGGCTTTGCAGGCATCGTAGTCCAGCTTTTCCACCTGATACTGCCGAGCCTCGTGCATGTAAATAGCATTTTCGTGCAAGAGCATGGGAACCGTAAAGCGGTCCATCTCGCCGATGACCCGGTGATGGGCAGGGTTGGTGATATCGATAATAATATAGTTTTCAGAGGTGGCGCTGCGCAGGCTGATCTCGCCGGAAGGCAGTTCCTCTTCCATCCAGTAGTACTTGCCGTCCAGATGGCGCAGAATGTTGTTCTCCGTCAAATAATCCAGGAACTGATCCGTATCCCGCACGTTTCCGAAGGTTTCGCCTTCCTCAAAGGGCAACTCGTAAGCGGAGCATTTCAGATGAGAAGTAAGAATATACAGGTTGTCCGGCTGCACAAGGGCGTGCTCCGGCGAAGCATTGAAAAAATAATCCGGATTCTCGATGATGTATTGATCAAGAGCCGCCGAGGAAGCCACCATGATGGTCAGCGCCGTATCCTTGCGGCGGCCTGCACGGCCTGCCTGCTGCCATGTGCTGGCAATGGTACCGGGGTAGCCGCACAGTACGCAGGCAGACAGCGAACCAATATCAATGCCCAATTCCAGCGCGTTGGTGGAGATGACCATATCCACTTCGCCTGCCCGGAGACCGCGCTCGATCTCATGACGCTCGCCCGGCAAGTAGCCGCCCCGGTAGCCGCGCACACGCCCGGAAAAACCGTACGCATCCTTCACGCAGTCCTTCATGTACCGGGTCATGATCTCTACCTGAATGCGGCTTTTGCAAAACACAATGGTGGGGATACCATTGCTCAGCAACTTTTCGGATACACGGCGCACTTCCGGTACCACGCCCCGGCGGATACCCAGCGGCTTATTGACCACCGGGGGATTGTAGAACACGAAATGCCGTTCGCCCATGGGCGCGCCGTTGTTGGTCACTGCGCAAACGGTGCGACCCGTCAGAGCAGAAGCCAGTTCTGCCGGGTTGGCGATGGTGGCGCTGCACAGAATAAACTGAGGATGGCTGCCGTAGAAAGCGCACAGACGCATCAAGCGGCGCAGCACATTCGCCAGATGGCTGCCGAAAATGCCTCGATAGGTATGAATTTCATCAATGACGATGTATTTCAGGTTTTCAAACAGCTTGACCCACTTGGTATGGTGGGGCAGGATATTGGCATGCAGCATATCCGGATTGGTAACCACGATGTGTCCCGCCTGACGGATCGCCTTGCGGGCAGCCCCTTGGGTATCGCCGTCATAGGTGTATGCTTTGATATCCACGCCCAATTCTTCGATCATGCTGTACAGGCCGCTGACCTGATCCGCTGAAAGCGCCTTGGTAGGGAACAGATACAGCGCCCGGGAATCGGGGTTTTCCAGAATGGAAGACACCACTGGCAGGTTGTAGCACATGGTTTTGCCGCTGGCAGTAGGGGTGACCACCACATAGTCTTTGCCCTGAGCTGCCAGTTCGTAGCATTCCGCCTGATGGGTGTATAGCCTGTGGATGCCCCGCTTGCGAAGCACTGTTTTGATGCGCTCGTCCATCCGGGCAGGGAAATCCACATACTGGCCTTCGGTGGCGGGCAGGGTGCGCCATTCAGTGACGCAATCCATAAAGGATTTGTCCTGTTTCAGTGTGGTGATCAGTTGATCCAGATTCATAGTATCGCTGCCCTTCGTTCCAAAATGCAAACGCGAACATTTGTGCGCAGGAGTATTATAGCAGGTATGTGATAGTTAGGCAAGAGGAAGAATCAACTGCATTGTGCAAGGGAAAGCAGCTACAGAAAAGACTGCCGGAAAGTTCCGGCAGTCGTAGGTCGTCAAAAAATTGCCTTCGGCAACTTTTTTGACGAGTTTTGCACCGTTTGCCTAGGAACCTACGGCCCCCCGGGCGGCAAACGGCGATAGGAATCCCTTGCTGCGCAAGGGTTCCGAAACCA
>SVGQ01000141.1 GCA_015056245.1 Clostridiales bacterium
GTTACCGATACCCGCGTCTATTCCCGCATGGCTTGTCAGGCCATTGCCGCCAGCGGCTCCGAGAACCAGATCGGCTTTGAGGGCCCGGGCGCGCTGAAAGGGTTTGAGCATTTCCTGAATACTGTCAATCCCGAAGTGACGGGCCGTCAGGCTGCCATCACGGCTGTCAAGATGCTCCATGCGCCTGTTTGCCCGGCTGGCACTATGCCTGTGGTGATCGGCGACGGCTTTGGCGGCGTTATCTTCCACGAAGCCTGCGGTCACAGTCTGGAAGCGACCAGTGTTGCGCTGGGCATGAGCGAATTCTGCGGCAAGTTAGGCCAGCAGGTGGCTGCTCCCTGTGTCACCGCCATTGATGATGGCACCATGACCGGCGAATGGGGCAGCGAGAATGTGGACGACGAAGGCACCCCCACGACCCGTTTGGTGCTGATCGAAAATGGCATCCTCAAGAATTATATGGTGGACCGGTTGAACGGTCGCCGCATGGGCATGGCGCCCACTGGCAGCGCCCGTCGCGAAAGCTATCAGTACGCGCCCACTTCCCGTATGCGCAACACCTATATCGCCGGTGGTTCCGATGATGCTGCCGAGATGATCTCCACCATGGGTGACGGTCTGTATGCAGCCAAGATGGGCGGCGGTTCCGTCAATCCTGCTACGGGCGAGTTTAACTTCGCTGTTAACGAAGGCTATCTGGTCAAGGACGGCAAGATCACTACGCCGGTGCGCGGTGCCAGCCTGATTGGCAAGGGCAACGAGATCCTGATGCAGATCGACCGGGTGGGCCGTACCATGTCCATGGCACAGGGTATGTGCGGCAGCATGAGCGGCAGTGTGCCCACCAATGTGGGTCAGCCCTTTATTCGCGTTAAGTCCATCATCGTGGGCGGACGCGCCTGAGGAGGTTAGAATATGCAAGCGTTTTTGGAACAATTGATGAATGCCGCCAAAGAGGCAGGAATCGAAGCTGCCGAAGCCTATGTGGTGGAAAAGGACAGCTTTTCGGTGATCACCAACTGCGGCGAACTGATTGATTATCAGTCCAATATGACCCGTGGTCTGGGTTTCCGCGGTCTGTACAATGGACGCATGGGGTATGCTTCCACGGAAGCGTTCGATGCGGAGTCCATTGCGCAACTGATCAAAGGCGTTTTGGAAAGCGCCCAGTTGTGCGAGGATACAGATACCGAGTTCCTTTACAAAGGCGACGATCAGGTGCCTGAGCTGAATCTGTACAATCCCGAGCTGGATCAGGTATCCGCGTCCGACAAGCTGGCGATGGTTCACCAGCTGGATGAAGCCTGCCGGGCAGAGGATCCCCGCGTCAAAAATGGCTATAATGTGGTGGAAACCAGCAAAGCCAATGTGCGGATCGTGAACACCTACGGCATGGATCGTTCCTTTACGGAAAACATCTGTGTGGTGCAGGCTGAAGTGAATGCGGAGGAGAATGGCTTTGTATCTTCTTCTGGTCATCTTGCCTATAACAAGGATGCCAAAGCCATCGATCTTAACGCTGTAGCCAAAGAAGCGGTCACCCGTGCCCTGAATGGCCTTCATGCGTCGTCTGTGCCTTCCGGCAAGTACCGTGTGGTGCTGCATCATGATGCGCTGGTCAGCCTGCTGGGCGTTTTCAGCAGCATCTTTTTGGCGGAAACAGCCCAGAAGGGCATGAGCCTGCTCAAAGGCAAGCTGGGCGAGACCATTGCAGCGCCCTGCGTCACCATTACGGATGATCCCTTGCTGCCCGACGGCCCCAACAGCCGCCCCTTCGATGCGGAGGGCGTAGCTTCCAAGGCCCACGTAGTGGTGGAAAACGGCGTGTTCCGCACCTTCCTGCACAACCTGAAGACAGCCCACAAGGACGGCGTGGAAACCACCGGCAACGCCGGTAAGGCGGGCTATGCCTCCGCTGTGCATGTGAAGCCCTCCAACTTCTTCTTTGCCAAGGGCGAGAAGACCTTTGACGAACTGCTGGCTTCTGTTGGCGATGGCCTGGTCATTACCAGCGTCAGTGGCCTGCACGCGGGCGCCAATGCTGTCAGCGGCGATTTCTCTTTGCTTTCCAAGGGATATACCATCAAGAACGGTAAGCGGGAGAAGAGCGTGGAGCAGATCACTGTGGCGGGCAACTTCTACGAGTTGCTGAAGAATATTCGCGCCTTTGCAGATGACCTGACTTTCCCTGGCAGCGCCATGGGCAGCCCCAGCGCCGATGTGGGCGAACTGTCTGTCTCCGGCAGCTGAGGATCCTGCCATAACCAAAGAACACCCCGCACCGAAATTTGATGGATTTCGGTGCGGGGTGTTTTGCGTTATCGTTGATCGGCACGTACTGGTTCTGCAGGTGGGGTGTCTGTGGGCAATAGTTCCTTGCGCATCCAGATGGCGTTCAGCCAGCGGCCGTGTTTGAAGGCCACCCGGGGAAATACCGCCATTTCCTTAAAGCCAAAAGAACGATGGAAAGCAATGCTGGCTTCGTTCTCGCCGCTGATGCACCCCAGTGCGGTCACGAATCCCTGTGCCTTCAGATCATCCAATACCTGCTTGTACAGCATGCGCCCGATCCCGGCATGCTTGGGGGCATCCGGATGCAGGTAGATGGTCAGCTCCACCGTGTACCGGTAACCGGACTGAGGCCGGAAGGGTTCGGCATTGGCAAAGCCAAGGAAACGTCCCTCTGCCTCCGCCACCCAGAAGGGATATACCGCCGATAATTCGATGATTTGCTGCCTGTATGCTTCCAGTGTTTTGGTAAATTCATGGAAGGTGGCAACTGTGTTCTGGATATAGTGGGTATAGATGTCCAACAGATGCACGGCGTCTTCCGCAACGGCTTTGCGAAGGGTCACATTCATGGGATAAACCTCCCGTTACTCAGCTTTTGCAGCTGCTTTCATGATCTGCGCCTGATCCTCTGCTGTCAAACCGATGATGGCGGTCTGGAAATGGGTATAGGTGACCATACCGGCAGCGGCATTGGCGGATTTTTTCACGTACTTGCGCTTGGTATAGTCTACCGGCAGCTGAGGATGGTTACGTCCTTTGCTGTAGTAGGCAGCCAGTTTGGCGGCATAGAGGAGCGTCTCGTCGGAGGGCTCGCTTTCTGTGCGGATGATCACATGGGAACCGGGAATGTTCTGGGCGTGCAGCCATGTCTCATTGCCGCGGGCATGCAGGGTGAGGCGGTCGTTCTGAATGGAATTCTTGCCCACTTCAATCAGGGTGCCATCTGGAGCGGTAAAGCGATAAGGCTTGCCTTCAGGTAGCTTTTTCTTTTTTCTCTGGGATGCATCCGGGCGCAGGAAGCCGCTTTCGGTCAAAGCGTAGCGGATTTCCGCCAGATCGGTGGAGTTTTCGCATTTTTCAAGATCATCCAGCGCGCCTTCCAACAGCGTCAGATCCTTTTCAATCTGCACCAGCTGCTGGGTGGCGTATTGCTCTGTCACTTTGGCTTTGCGATACTTTTTGTAGTAGTTTTGGGCATTCTGGGCAGGTGTCAGGCGGGTGGAGAGGGGAATGGACACCATGGGCAAAGCTTCATCGTAGTAGTTTTGCAGGGTGATGGTCTCCTGTCCCTTACCGATCATGTGTAGATTGGCGGTGAGCAGATCGCCATAGATTCGGTTCTGTTCGGTCTGGTCGGCGCTTGCCAGCGTTTCCAGCATGATGGCTTTTTTCTTTTCGGTGCGTTCCAGCGCACTTTTCAGATGCTTTTGCAGACCGAGGCTCTTCTGCTGCATGCGCATGCGCAGATCGCGTCCGAGATAGAACGCATCCATGGCTGCGCTGAGGGTGGGTTTGGTTTTCTGGTTTTCCAGATCCCGCGTACGGTATGGGAAAGGGAAGAAATCGATCGCCAGACCTGCGTCGTCGTATAGGGTTACGGGATCAAACTTTGCGGCGCAATCGGTAAAGAAAGCCGCCAGTTGACCAGCAGCCAACGGCAGGTTCATCTCGCTGCAAGCTGTCTGGGCATCCAGCCCCACCTGTGCGCATACTTCCTTGGAACAGACAGAAGCCATACCGGCTACACATTCCATCAGAGCTTTGGAAAGGGGCATGCTCAGGGGAGTAAGCCGCTCTTCCAGCGCGGAAGCGCTCATGGTTTCAGGGGTCAGCTTATCCGGCTGCGGCGGCAGGTGGTATTCTCCGCCGGGCAGAACCGTGCGCACACGGCTCATTTCGCTGTTCACGTGTCGGATGGCGTCAATGATGATCCCTTCGGGATTGACCAGCGTCAGATTGCTGTGGCGGCCCATGATCTCCAGATACAGCCGCTTCTGCACGTGGTCGCTCATTTCGTCCATGCAGTCAAACACCAGCATCAGGATACGGTCGCCGCCCACCTGCTGCACATCCAGAATGCGCGCGCCTTGCAGGTGCTTGCGCATCAACATGCAGAACATAGGTGGTTCGGCGGGGTTTTCGTAGGTTTGCACCGTCAACTGAGCCCGGGCTTGATTGGCGTTGGCACTGAGCAGCAATTTGTGGTTGCCGCCACCGCTGCGGATGCTCAAAACCAGCGCGTCCCGTTCGGGTTGATTGACTTTATCCACACGACCGCCCAGCAGGGTTTCCCGCAACTCGCGCTGCATAAAAGATAGGGTGAAGCCGTCCATGGGCATGGCGGTTGCCTCCTTTATCGTCATTCCAAAAAACAGGAATCAAAGTCCCAGAAATCATAGCATACCCAAAGAAAATTCGCAAATCTTTTCCAAAAGGTCATGGATGGGCTGATGTTTTCATAGGCTTTGAGTGCAATTGACCGGGAGGAGTGAAACGGATGAAGATCAAGCGGGCAGATATTGAACGGATATTGATTTTATGCGCGGCGGTACTGGTGGTTGTACTGGCGTTGCAGGGCGGTCAGCAGACCACTTCGCAGGTGTTGGTGGATCAGACGGAGATACCGGTGCAGCAGACCCTTGCCGAGGACAAGGGTGAAACCATTGCCACGGTGGTTTATTATCAGGATGGAGACAATTACCTTGTGCCGGTGACCCGGCAAATTCCCAAGACAGACGGTATTGCCAAGGCGGCGCTTAATCTGATGGTGAAGAGTCCGGAAAACGATATGCAGGCGGCAAGACTGGGTCTGCGCACTGTGGTGCCGGAGGGAACCACCTTTGAAATCGACATTCATGATGGCAAAGCCAATGTAAACATGAGTAAAGAGGCTCTGTCCTGCGCCTCCGCGGCTGAAGAAACGGTCATGGTGGAGGCAGTCACCAATACCATGATGTGCTTTAGCACCGTGAATGAAGTAACACTGGAATTCGATGGTCAGAAACGCAGCAAGCTGACCTTCGGCACGGATGTGAGCGGCGTGTTCGCTACCAGCGCTCCCAATTTGGAAAGCGTGGAAACCTTCTCGGAGGATGCCAATCTGGTGGAGCTGTATTTCCCATCCCAGACGGGCAGATTGCTGGTACCCATCACCCGGACAGTGTTCAGCGATGCGGATCCCACCACCGCCATGTTGGAGCTTGCCAAAGGTCCCCGGGATGACAGCGGTTTGGAACGCGCTCTGCCGGAAAACTGCGGGATCAAGAATGTAACCATGAAAAACGGCGTTGTCAGCGTTGATTTTACCAAGGAGTTTGCCCAGACCATGGAAAGCAGCGATGGCGGACAGCAGGCCATCCGGGCTATTCTGTTCACCTGCGCTCAATTTCCGGGCGTGAAGAAGGTGGAAGTGCTGATCGACGGTCAAAAGCCGGAGTTGCAGCCTGATGCGGAAGCTACATTTATCAATGATGAGCAGGAAGTGATCGCCCAATATCCGGGCGTTGTGGAATTGGATTGAAAGAGTGATGCCGGGGGAGCAAAGGCTCCTCCGGTCAGGTCGTCAAAAAACACGCCTGCGGCGGCTTTTTTGACGAGTTTTGCACCGTTTGCCTAGGAGCCTACGGCTCCCCGGGCGGCAAACGGCGATAGGAATCCCTTGCTGCGCAAGGGTTCCGAAACCGCCGCACATGTCGCCGGTTTCGGTTTGGCAATCAGAGGGCTGCGGCCCTCCGATACCTCCAGGGGTTTTTCGACAGTCTGAGCAAGCCTTGGCGGGCTTGCGGTTTCGGCATTTTTGGGTGTAATGAGGAAGGATAACTCTTTCCTTTCCATCC
>SVGQ01000142.1 GCA_015056245.1 Clostridiales bacterium
AAGCTGCTGGCTACGAAGTTGACCTGCAGTACGCCAACAACGACGTTGCTACCCAGGTTTCCCAGATCGAGAACATGCTGCTCAACGAAGTGGAAGTTCTGGTTGTTGCCTCCATCGACGGCGGCGCTCTGGGCACTGTTCTGCAGCAGGCTAAGGAAGCTGGCGTTATCGTAATCGCTTACGACCGTCTGCTCACCGGCACCGAGTATGTGGACTACTACACCACCTTCGACAACTACAAGGTCGGTCAGATTCAGGGCCAGTACATCGTGGACAAGTTCGATCTCGAAAACACCACCGAGACCTACACCATCGAGTTCACCGCCGGTTCCCCCGACGATAACAACGCTGGTCTGTTCTTCGCTGGCGCTTACGACACCGTGAAGCCCTATCTGGATGCTGGCAAGCTGGTTTGCGTTTCCGGTCAGACCGATTTCGAAACCGTTGCTACTCCCGCTTGGAAGTCTGAAACCGCTCAGGCTCGTATGGACAACATCCTGTCCGGCTTCTATGCTGATGCCCTCACCGGCGGTCAGAAGCTCGACATCTGCCTGTGCTCCAACGACTCCACCGCTCTGGGCGTGACCAACTCTCTGGTTGCTTTCGGCTTCACCGCTGAGAACATCCCCGTGATCACTGGTCAGGACTGCGACATCGCCAACACCAAGAACATGGTGCAGGGCCTGCAGGCTATGTCCGTGTTCAAGGATACCCGCGCTCTGGCTGAAGCCACCGTTAAGATGGTTGGCGAAATCCTGTCCGGCGCCGAAGTCGAAGTGAACGCTACTTACGCCAATGGCGTGAAGGACGTTGCTTCCTTCAACTGCACCCCCGTGTTCGCCGATGCTTCCAACTATGTTGAACTGCTGATCGACAGCGGCTACTACACTGCTGAAGACCTGGCTGTGACCGAGTAATTTCGTTCATACGAACCATAACTTCGTCTGACGACGGGAGACGGACGTTCCTTCGTCCGTCTCCCGTTTCGGATTTCCGGGAGGAATGTCTTTTGGGCAATACAATCCTCAAAATGCAGAATATCACCAAGGAGTTCCCCGGTGTTAAGGCACTGGACAACGTGAACATCGAGGTGACGGAAGGCGAGATCCATGCCCTCTGTGGCGAAAACGGCGCTGGCAAGTCCACGCTGATGAATGTTCTCAGCGGTATCTATCCCTATGGCACCTATACTGGCGATGTTATCTATCAGGACAACGAATGCCGGTTTAAGAACATCAAAGATAGCGAGCATGTCGGTATCGTTATCATCCATCAGGAACTGGCGCTGGTTCCTTACCTGAGCATTGCCGAAAACATGTTTTTGGGTAATGAGCAGGCCAAAAATGGCGTAATCAACTGGGACGTGACCAACCAGAAAGCTGCCGAGTACATGGCTATGGTTGGTTTGAACGACTCCCCCTCCACACTGATCAAAGATATCGGTATGGGTAAACAGCAGCTCGTCGAAATCGCCAAAGCGCTTGCCAAGAATGTAAAGCTGCTCATTCTGGACGAACCCACCTCCTCTTTGAACGAAAGCGATGCCCGCAAGCTGCTGGATCTGCTGATTGAGTTCAAGGAAACAAAGGGCATCACGAGCATCATCATTTCCCACAAGCTCAATGAAATCAGCTATTGCGCCGATAAGATTACCGTTATCCGTGACGGTCAGAGCATTGAGACCCTTGTGAAGGGCGTGGATGAGCTCTCTGAAGAACGGATCATCAAGGGCATGGTAGGCCGCGAAATGACCAACCGCTACCCCAGCCGCGAACACAACGTGGGCGATGTGGCGATGGAAGTGCGCAACTGGAATGTATACCATCCCTTCTATGCAAACCGTAAGGTTGTTGATAATGTTTCCATCAATGTGCGGCATGGCGAGGTTGTCGGTTTTGCCGGTCTGATTGGCGCTGGACGTACCGAGCTTGCCATGTCTGTGTTCGGTCACGCCTACGGCACCAAGATTTCTGGCCAGCTGGAACTGAACGGCAAGCCTGTTCGCCTCACTTCCATTCCCCAGGCCATTGAAGCCGGTTTGGCGTATGTGACCGAGGACCGCAAGGGTGATGGCCTGATTCTGACCAACAGCATCAAGCACAACACCACCATGGCCCGTCCCGCTTTCATCAGCAATCGTGGCATCATCGATAAGGATCTGGAAAAAGCCAAGGCAGAAGAGATCCGCACCAAGCTGGGTGTGAAAACGCCTACTGTGGAGCAGGATGTGGGCAATCTGTCCGGTGGCAACCAACAGAAGGTTCTGGTTGGCAAATGGATTTTTGCCGAGCCAGATGTGCTGATGATGGATGAACCCACCCGCGGCGTTGACGTTGGTGCCAAGTACGAAATTTACCAGATCATCAACGATCTGGTCAGCCAAGGAAAGGCTGTTATGATGATCTCCTCCGAGCTGCCCGAGCTTCTGGGTATGTGCGACCGCATCTATGTTATGAACGAAGGCCGCCTGATTGCCGAACTCAAGGCAGAAGATGCTTCTCAGGAAATCATTATGAGCTACATTATGCAAGACAGCAAAGGAGGGATCGGCGCATGAACACCAAGAAGCGCGCAAAGCTTGATCTCAAGCAATACGGTATGCTGATGGCGCTGGTCGCAATCATCGTACTGTTTACCATCCTGACCAGCGGTAAGCTGATCAAACCCATGAACATCAGTAACCTGATCTTCCAGAACTCCTACGTCATCATTCTGGCGATTGGTATGCTGCTGTGTATTCTCACCGGCGGCAACATCGACCTTGCCTGTGGCTCTGTGGTCGGTCTGGTGGGTGCCTGCGCAGGTACCTTCATCATCGAAAATGGCTGGAATGTGTACCTGTCCATCGTGCTGTGCCTGCTGATCGGTCTCGCCGTTGGTATGTGGCAGGGTTTCTGGATTGCCTACGTAGGCATTCCCCCATTCATTTGTACGCTGAGCGGCATGTTGGTGTTCCGCGGCATCACCCTGCTGATCCTCAAGGGCATGACCTTGGCTCCCTTCCCCACTGCTTATCAGCAGCTGTCTACCGGCTATATTCCGGATATCGTTGCTGAGTTCACACTGTTTGGCAACAAAGTCAACCTGTTGTGCTTGCTGGCGGGCGTGTTGATCGCTGTTGGTTTCTGTGTCTCTCAGGTCATCAGTTACGTCAGCAAGCAGAAGAAGGGTTACGAGAATCAGCCCATCCTGGTGATGATCATCAAGATGATCGTCATCTCTGCTGCTGTAATCTGGGTATTCTACCTGCTGGCCCGCTATCGCGGTATCCCCACCGTGCTGATTATCCTCGGCCTCCTGCTGGTGGTTTACAGCTTCTTCACCCAGAAGACCGTCCGCGGCCGTCACCTGTATGCCATCGGCGGCAACATGAAGGCTGCCCGTCTGTCTGGTGTAAAAACCAAGCAGATGATGTTCTTCGCCTACACCAACATGTCCTTCATCGCTGCTATCGCCGGTCTGGTATTCGCTGCCCGCTTGAACAGCGCAGCGCCTACTGCTGGTCAGAGCTTCGAAATGGACGCCATTGCCAGCTGCTTCATTGGTGGCGCTTCTGCTTACGGCGGCACTGGTACCATCAGCGGCGCTTTGATCGGCGCTCTGATCATGGGCGTGCTGAACAATGGTATGTCCTTGCTGGGCCTGAGTTCCAACCTGCAGCAGGTGGTTAAGGGTCTGGTTCTGCTGGCTGCCGTCGCCTTCGACGTTATCAGCAAGAACAACCTGATCCAACTGCCCAAGCTGTCAGATCTGTTCAAGAGCAAGAAGGCTGCCGAAACCCAAGAAAACGCTTAATTCTTCAATATGAAGAACCGGGATGTTCAAATGAACATCCCGGTTTTACTATTCATTTGGTTTATCCTTTTCGCCATACGCCTGGATGGAACAGCACCAGAATTGGGAACAATTCCAAACGTCCGCAGAGCATTAACAGACTGAGCACATACTTGGCAAAGGGGCCGTATTCAGAGAAGTTACAGACCGGACCCACCGCACCAAAGCCTGGGCCCACATTGCTGACGCAGGTAATCGATGCCGTCAGGTTGGTGATCATATCGTAATGCCCTTCCAGCGCCACGACCATGCCACCAAGAAAGGCCAGCGCGATATAGCCAAAGATAAACACCGCCACCTGCGACAGCATGTTTTCTTCCACGCCTTTGCCCTCGAAGCGCACCACCTGTACTTTACGGGGCTGAAAGGTACGGCTGATTTCCCTTTTGGTGTTCTTCACCATCAATGCAACGCGAACCACTTTCATGCCGCCTGCGGTAGACCCCGCGCAGGAGCCAATGAACATCAGCAACAGAAGAATCATTCTGGCAGCAGTAGGCCAAAGATCGAAGTCCGCGGTTACGAAACCCGTGGTGGATATGATACTGGACACCTGAAAGCTGCCATAGCGAAGCGCGGTAAAAGCATTGCCATACTGCGGCATAATCAGGACAGAAACAAGCACGATGCTTGTCAGAATGATCCCCAGATACCAATGCAGTTCTTCACTACGGAAGAAAGATTTGAAATCGCCAATGAGCAAACGGTAATACAGGGCAAAGTTGACGCCAAAAACCACCATGAAAATGGTCACAATGGTATCAACAGCAACGCTGTCAAAAGCAGCCACGCTGGAGCCATAATTGCTGAAACCGCCGGTTCCTGCGGTGCCCATGGCGTGTATCGCCGCATCGTAAAGGGACATCCTGCCCACCAGTACCAGCAGAATAAACTCCAGCGCAGTCAGAATCCCATAGATGATATACATCATCTTGGCTGTATCGCCCATTTTGGGAAGCACCTTGCTGAAACTGGGCCCCGGCGATTCCGCACGGGCCAGATGCGTGGTTCTCCCCGTCATCTGGGGCAGAAGCGCAAGGGTCAGCACCAGCACGCCCATGCCACCGATCCAGTGGGTAAAGCTGCGCCAGAACATGATGCCGCGGGGCGCACCCTCAAAGTTGTTCAATACGGATGCGCCTGTGGTGGTAAAACCAGAAACCGCCTCAAAAAATGCATCTTCAAAGCGTGTAAACAAACCACTGAACAAAAACGGCAAGGCACCGAAAACGCTTAGCAAGACCCATACCAGTGCAACCGCCACAAAGCCTTCTCTTGCGCGAAGGTTGCGTTCCTTGGGCCGGGCAAAAAAATGCATGGGTAACGCTACTGCAAGAATCAAGGCAATGGTATACACAAAGGCCATGGCATCCCCATCACCGTAAATCAGGGCGATGAGCAGGGAAGGCAACATCGCCGCAGCTTCAATCAACAGAATGGAGCCCTGCAACCGGATGACTAATCGTGCGTTCATTTGCGAATTACCTCATTCAAATCGCTGATGCCGCTTTCGCAGGCGATGATGATGACGCTGTCACCAGCTTCGATGTGGTCGTTACCAAAGGGAACGATGACCTTGCCCTTGCGCACGATGACCGCCACCAGCGTGCCGCGGCGAATGGTCAGATCCTTCAGCGGGATGCCGATGTAGGGGTCTTCCCTGCGGGCAATGAATTCCATGGCCTCCGCCTTGCCGTCCAGCAGACGATAGAGACGCTCAATGGAGGTCCCGTTTCTGTTGGCCCGGGCCCGCACGTAGCGCAGAATCGTCGAACCGGTGATGAACTGAGGAGAAATCACGGAATCCAGGCCCAGGTCGCTGAGAATCTCCGAATAGGTTGTATGGCTGTTTTTGACAATGACCTTCGGAACGCCGCAGCGGGAGGCGTACATGCCTGTCATCAGATTTTCCTCATCCCGGTTGCTCAGGGCCACAAAGGCGTCCATCTGGGAAAGCCCCTGTTCCTCCAGCAGATCCTGATTCGTGCCGTCTCCCCAGATCACATCCACCTTCGGCAGCATTTCGCTCAGCTGCCGGGCTTTTTGCTGATCCAGTTCAAACAGAGTCACATGAATGCCCAGAGGAACGATGAAGCGGGAAAGGTAATAGGAAATCCGGCCTCCGCCCATGAGCATGACGCTGCGAACTTTCTGCTTGTTGCGGCCGAGAAAACGGAAGTATTCTGTGTAGAATGGGTGTTATAAGAGAGACTTTCCCCTGTATCAGAAAGAATGGTTATATTAAGTTTAGAAATGGCTTTGGAAGTAATCTGAATCACAAATTTCGTGTG
>SVGQ01000143.1 GCA_015056245.1 Clostridiales bacterium
AGAAAGCTCTGTATCATGACAGATACAGGGCTTTTTTGATGCCTGAGAAAACGGCGTTGACCGCAGTTTTGACCGTAAAGCCTCACCTCACTGCCACTCCAATGAAAAGAGGTGCACCCCATCTATATGGGCTGCACCTCTTTCTTGCTGCAATCCTCAAAACTCTGGGTTTCCCCGGATCATCAAGCGTGCAGCCTCCAGAATCTCCGGGCAACCGCCGCCCTGCGCAAAGTCCGGCCTGCCGCCGCCCTTGCCGCCCATGGGCACGGCTGTGGCACGCATCAATTCGCCCATGTTGGCCTTCACATCTGCGGAACGCCCGAAGGCATAGATGGCCTGCTTGCCGTTCATGGCCCCCAGCAGAACGATCCTGTGGGGTTCTTCGATCAGCTTTACTGCCAGATCCCGCAGCAGGTTGGCATCAGCTTCCACAAACTGCACCACTAGTTGGCAGCCGTTGGAGAGCGTTTCCGCTTGATCCAGATAGTCCTGCGCGCCGGTGAAGAGGATTTCGCGCCTGCATTTGCGTAGCTCTGATTCGGTGGTACGCAGCTTTTTCAGGGTGGCAGCAACGGTGTCCACCAGATTGTCCCCGTTGGCAGAGAGCAGTTCCGAAGAAGCCTGTACGGCCTCATGGCAGCGGAAATAGTCGGTCAAAGCCCGCTGACCCGCCAAGAACGCTACACGCATCTTGCCCCGGGCTGGGGTGACGGAGACGATCTTCACGAGGCCGATCTCCCCGGCGTGGGCAGGATGGGTGCCGCCGCAGGCAACCATTTCGTCATCGCCAATGGCGACGATGCGCACATGTTCGCTGACGGTGGGCTTTTTGCGCAGGGGAAGGCTTTCCAGTTCCTCCGCATCGGGAAACCAGCAGCGGATGGGTACGTTGCGCTGGATGTGGTCGTTCACGTCCAGCTCGATTTTGCGGATCTCATCGGGAGAGATCCGGGTGACGCCTTCGGGCATGGCTACATCGATGGTGGAAATATCCCCGCTGATGTGCAGGCCAATGGTCATGCCGCCCATGAGCCGGTGCAGCGCGCCTGCGATCATGTGGTCGCCGGCATGTTGCTGCATGTGATCAAACCGCCGCGCCCAGTCGATGGTTCCGTGAACGATGCTTCCTTCAGTCAGGGGGCGGGTGACGGTATGCCACACCAGATCCTCCTCCACATTCACGTCCACTACCTGCGCGTCGTCTAAAAAACCTGTATCAAAGGGCTGACCGCCGGAGGTGGGGTAGAAGGCGCTGCGGTCCAGCAGCACCTGAAAATGTTCTCCGTCGGGCTTGCAGGCCAGCACCTGCGCATCAAACTCCGTCAGATAAGCATTGTTGTAGTATAAACGTTCCGTCATGGTCATCACCCTCCTGCTTTTATGATACCGCATCTGTTATCCGGGCGCAAGAACGGCAGCAAAAAAGAATGGGAATAACAAATTCGACTTGTAAAGTAACGATTGAATTTACGGTTTGCATGTGTTAAGCTGTCATCAGAATGAAAAATCATAAGGAGGCATAAGGATGTCTTGTTTTTCTTTGCAATCCCCCAATGGACAGGTTCTGCTTCAGGTGACGCTGAACGACGGAAAACTGCTGTGGCAGGCTGAAAAGGATGGCATTAAGCTGGTGGATGAATCCCCGGTGGGCATTGAGCTGGTCGGACTGAACCTGACGGAAGGCTTTTCGCTGGTCAGCGAGAAGCGTGATATCATTGACGAAACCTATCGGATCGCTGCATTCAAGAAGGAATTATGCCGCGATCATGCCAATACCCTGTCCTTGAAACTGTCCAATCCTCAGGGTCAGCTGACGCTGGAAACCCGCGCCTATGACGACGGTGTGGCCTTGCGGATGCTGGTAGCAGGCGAGGGCGGTTGTCAGGTGGCGGGGGAGACCACCGGCTTTGCCATCCCGGAAACTGCCGGGCAGGTGTACGGCATGAAGTATGTGTTCTCCTATGAGGATCACTATCATCCCATTCCCCGTTGCGATCTGCCTCAGAACAATCTGGCCTTCCCGGTGCTGGTGGACTGCGGCAAAGGCGTGTGGGCGCTGTACGCGGAGGCGGCGGTGTTTGGCGACTATGGCAGCAGCACCCTGTGCTCCACGGAGGATGCGCCCATGACCCTGCGGCTCCGTCAGGCGCCGGATCAGATCGGCTCCACGGAAACCTGTCTGCCTCTGGCTACCCCGTGGCGGGTGGTGCTTTGCGGCGATCTGAACGCCATCGTTACCTCCAATACGCTGGAAAATCTGAACCCGCCTTCGATCGTGGAGGATGAATCCTTTATCCGTCCCGGTACTGCGGCCTGGAGCTGGATGACCGAGAATGATTCCACCAAGGATCCCAAACGTTGCAAGGAATATGTGGATTATGCCGCCCAGATGGGCTTTGACTACTATCTGGCAGATGGCGGCTGGCCCGGCACGGTGGATATTCCCGAGCTGGTGCGGTATGCTGCTGAAAAGGGCGTAAAGATCTGGATCTGGGAGCACAGTGCAGCCATCCGATCCCCGGAGATCGCAGAGGAAAAGCTGAGACTGTGGGCCTCTTGGGGCGTGGTAGGCGTGAAAATCGACTTTTTTGAAAGCGACGGCGCGCATCGGGTGAAACAGTATGATTATCTGGCACAGATCGCTGCCAAATACAAACTGATGGTCAACTTCCACGGCTGCATGAAACCTGCTGGCGAAAGCCGTACATGGCCCCATGTGATGACCCGGGAGGCGGTCATGGGCGGGGAATATCTGCAGAATTTCTCCACCTTCCTGCCCGGCGGCCCGGATGCAGCCCACAACTGCACCCTGCCCTTCACCCGCAATGCCATGGGCCCCATGGACTACACTCCTGTGTGCTACAATACCTATCTGACGGGTACCACCGACGCCCATCAGACCGCTTTGCCGGTGGTCTTCACCAGCTATATCCTGCATATCGGCGAGGGCGCGGAAGTGGTGCTGAATCATCCTGCCCGGCCCTTCCTGAGCCGTGTGCCCGCCGCCTGGGACGAGACCCGGGTGCTGGAAGCCTACCCCGCATCCTTTGTCACCATGGCCCGACGCAAGGGGGACAGCTGGTATGTGGGCGGCATCTGCGCCCGCCGTCCCCGCAACGCCAAGGTATGCTTCGATTTCCTGGATGAGGGTGTGACCTACACCGCCACCCTTTATGCGGATGATCTGTCCGACGAACGTCCCTTTGATGTGGCGGAGGGCGCGCTGCCCCCTGTGGATGCCGCACTGGTGGCCTCGCTGGAAGCCATGAGCCAGCGTCCTGCCCATCACCAGCATAATATGCACGCCCTGTCCATCACCACCCTACAGGTTAAGAAGGGCGATGTGCTGACCATTCCCATGAGCGTCAACGGCGGTTTTGCTATGGTACTGGATCGCTGAACCGGCGGAGAGATGCGAATGTGACCTGTTTGCTGGGGATACAGGCTGCGGTCTGTTGAGCGTGTGTTCATCTCCGGAGGGTTAACACCGATGGGGTGCCCGCCTCTTTTCTCCCAAACGAAAACATGGTATACTGTTGGATAGAGAAATCAGCGGATTCTTCCGGAGCAGCCGCGGCTGCTCTGTCAAGCATTCCTTTCCCCGAAACAACAAGGAGAAGAGGTTGGAATACCATGAAAAAACAGTGGATCGCGATACTCTTGTTGCTTACTCTGTTCTGCATGTTGCCGCTGGAAGGTCTGGCAGTGCGCTATGGTCAGGTGGTGCGCGTGGTTAACAGCGGCTCCATTAAGGTGCGCTCCGGCCCCGGCACCAATCACAGTTCCATCGGCAATGCATATCCGCAGAATATCTACCCTTATCTGGGTACGGAGGATGGCTGGTACCATATCCGCTATGTGGGGAATCTGGATGGTTATGTGGCAGCCAGCAAGTGCGCGCTGGAACCGGGGCTTGTGCAGGACAGCATCGGCAACGGTCCCTTCGTGAATGCGGTGGTGCGCATCACCAATCCGCATTCGCTGAATATCCGCAGCGGCCCCGCAAAGATCTATGATGTGGTAGGTACCGCCTATCCCGATGAAACATATCCCTACATCGGGCCGGAAGACGGTTGGTATTGTATTCGTCTGAACAATGGCCTGGAGGGCTATGTGGCATCCAACCGCACCGCTATCGAGGTGATCGGCGATCTGCCTGTCACTGCTACGCCCACGCCTGCCCCCACCGCAGTCCCTACTGCTGTACCCACGATGCCGCCAACGGCAACGCCGCCGCCTGCTGATGACATCTGCGATATGTGCGGCGGAAACGGCCTGTGCCGTACCTGCGACGGAATGGGCCTGGTATACGGCGCTATCGAAAACCGGTATATCGTATGCCCATCCTGTCTGGGATTCGGCTATTGCTGGGTTTGCCGGAATCAATAACCGCAGTGAAAGCGGGAGCTGCAACACGAAGCAGCTCCTGCTTTTTTGTTTCGTCTTTTTGTGATGAATTTTGTCCTGTCTTGTATTTCTGCCTCGTGTATGCTATGATTTCTGTCTGGAAGAAGCCCGAAGCGGAGCTTTTCCATTATTGCACAAAGGAAGCGGAGGGCTTTTTACGGACGTTATCGGAACTTTGCTGGCGGCAACCGCTATTGCAGGCGTTGTCGGTACCGGAATCGGTGGTTTGGTTGGTGCACTGCTTCAAAAGGATTCCAACCGGATGGTCAGTTTGCTGCTCAGCTTTGCTGGCGGCGTTATGCTCAGCGTTGTCTGCTTTGACCTGATCACGGAGGCCATCGAGACCGATGTGGGCTTGGGCGTTGTGATCGGTTCCATTGCGCTGGGCGTTGCTGTGATCTACCTGCTCAACTACTGGATCGACCGCAAGACCAACCCGGAAGTACCCCATATTGATGAGAATCATCCCAAAACAGCGGATGATCTGAACGAACTGATCCACAGCGATCATTTCGAGCATCACTATGCCAATAAGGATAACAAGTTTGCCATGTTTATCGCGGGTGTGGTGATGGCCTGTGCCATCGCCCTGCACAATGTGCCCGAAGGCATGACCATCGGCGCGTCCTATGCCAGCAATGGCGGGGCTATGGGCAGCGCAGCGATCGTACTGGCGATCCTGATCGGTCTGCATAATATCCCGGAGGGCATGGCAGTATCTGTGCCGCTGATCAGCGGCGGCATGACCAAGTGGAAGGCAGTGCTGATGACTGCCCTTTCCGGCGTGCCTACCATGGTGGGTGCCCTGCTGGGTTATCTGCTGGGCGATATCGGCGCCATGGGTCTGGCGCTGAGTCTGGGCTTTGCCAGCGGCGCTATGCTGTACGTGGTGTTCGGTGAGATCCTGCCTCAGGCTATTCTGATGTATCACAGCAAACTCCCGGCTTTCTCGGCGATCATCGGCATGCTGGTGGGCCTGTTTATCATTTTCGCCTGAAACCGGCGACGGAGCGTAACGAATGGCTTGAGCCTGATAACAATCCTTGAAAAAACGAGCTGTTTCCTGTTATTCCGGGAAGCAGCTCTATTCGATGGACCGTCTGATACGGTTTTCAAACACAGCCCCTTCTCCGTATGAATGGGAAGCATACGAAGAGGAGGCTGTGTTTATTCAGTTGATGCAGTAAGCTATTCCGCGATGGGAAAACAGGCTTCCCGTTCGTTAGTTGCGCAGGCTGTGCAGCGGCGCGGGAATATGTCCGCCGCGCTCCACAAACTCGTCGTTCTTGGCAGTGTTCACCTGCATAATGGGGGCGAAGCCAAACAGGCCGCCAAAGTTCACCACATCGCCCGCCTTCTTGCCGGGGGCGGGGATCACGCGTACCGCAGTGGTCTTGTTGTTGACCATGCCGATGGCAGCTTCATCCGCAATGATGCCCGCGATGGTGTTGGCGCTGGTATCGCCGGGGATGGCGATCATGTCCAGGCCTACGGAACACACACAGGTCATGGCTTCCATCTTTTCGATGGTCAGGCAGTGGGCTTGTGCCGCTTCAATCATGCCGATATCCTCACTGACGGGGATGAAGGCGCCGCTAAGGCCGCCT
>SVGQ01000144.1 GCA_015056245.1 Clostridiales bacterium
ATCCCTTACAGCACCGCCGCCACCGCGTATACCGCCACGGACACAAAGCAATACAGCGCGTTGGTGGTGGAAACATAGGCGCTGGCCTCGGGATCCTTCACAAAGGCCTGCATGCTGAAGGTGGCCGGCGCGGACATGTAGGTGATGATGGCCAAATCCAGCACCCGGTTCACGCCGATAAAATGGTGCACCGAAAGGATCATACCCAGGATCATCACCGCCTGCAGCACCGCGCGCAGGGCGATGGTCTTCAGGCAGGGCAGGAGCATTTCCTTTTTCGGCACAATGCTGTAGCCCACCACCACCAGGATCATGGCAGAAAGAGGCGAGGTCACCATGCCAATGGTTTCGGTGTACAACACACCTACCTTGGTACCCAGCAGCCATTGTCCCAGCCCACTAACCCCTGCCAGGATGCCCAGCATAGCCGCCACAAAGGCAGGCATGTGCAGTGCGCCGCTGACAATTTCCTTCAAGGTCGGGGCCTTGCCATTCTCCATCAAGGCCAGCAGGCTCATATACACGCCAAAGCCAAACAGCACGCCAGCGATGTCCAGCAGGGCAATCTGTGAAAGATTCTCGCTGCCGCACAGGCTGGCATAAAGGGGATAAGCCATCATGCCGCCCTCATACACCGCCACCATAAAGGGCGTGTAGCGGCTGTAAGGCTGGGGAATCACCCTTTTGAGGGGATAACCCAGCAGGAACGGCAGAATCATGAACACCAGCATCAGCCCCACCAGGCCAAAGAGCTGCATGGAGTATTCCGCCGTGGCCAGGGCGTTGAACACCGCCACCGGCAGGATAATCCGGGTCATCAGGGTTTTCAGGTCCTGGATACCTTTCTTGCTGACCAATCCGCTTTTCCGGCAGAACATGCCGATGAGCATCATGCCCAGTACCGGGAAAAGCGCCTTCAACATTTCCATCGGTCCATCCCCCAAATCACATCACAACAGCCAGCACAGCAAACAGCACAATGCTCACAAAGGTCAGCGCCGAAAGGGCCGAGGATACGTCCGCGCGCTCCGCCTCCACATCCGCAAACACCGGCAGCACATAGGGCGGCGGCAGCACGAACATCAGCAGCAGCGCGCCGGTGTGCATCATCTGCCCCAGCAGCAGCCGGTCCACCAGCAGCACCACGCACAAAAGCGCCGCGCTAACGCCCAGGCGCAGGCCTATCAGCTTGCCGATCTTCCGCCACTCAATCCCGGAAGGATCCAGGTCATACCCAATGGCCAGCAGGATCAGCACGCTGGTGGGCGCAGACACAAAGTCCGTCAGCGCATCCAGCACATTGCTGATGCCGCTGGGCTTCAGCGCATGATACAGCCCCGTGGCGCCAAACAGAAGGCCCAGTGCAATCGCCCACACGGTGGGCGCGGAAAGCGCTTCCTTCAGGGCCTCGCCGGCGTTGCTCTTGCCCGCCAGCATGATCTTGTACACTGTAAACACAAACAACACCTGGCCCAGATCCACCATGGCAAAGGCGGAAATCTTCTCCCCCGGGAACAGGATAGCAAACAAAGCATAGCCCAGCATGCCGGCCTCAAAACCCGCCGCGATATAAGGCGAAAGCCGGCCGTCAATCTTCAGGCGCTTACACAGCACAAAGCCCAAAAACAGCGCCCCGCAGCACACCACGAACATGGTCAGCGGCACGCAGACGCTCTTCAGGGAATACTCCGCCGTGGCAAAAGCGTTGAACATCACCGCCGGCAGCGCAATATCCACCGCCACCCGCTTCAGGGCATTGATGCCATCCCTGGTCAGCAGCGCCTTTTCCCGGCAGAGCACACCCAGCACCAATACCAGAAACACCGGCAGTACCTTCTGCAGCAACATAATGATCGCTTCCATGACCAATCCCCTTCTCCCTGCGATATTTCCCGGCCAGACCATCCACATTATACCATAGGTCAACCGCTTTCCGCCACAAAAGAAACGGACTTTCCGATATTCCATCAGAAAGTCCGTTCAACTGGTGGAGCTAACGGGATTCGAACCCGTGGCCTCTACAATGCGAATGTAGCGCGCTACCGGGTTCCCTCAACGATTGCCCACGGATATATACATGATTTTTGAGTAAATTTGCATCTTTTGATTCATTTCTATGCATTTTATATCTGTTTTGTGCATATTGGGGGAGCTAGCAATGTTGGTGGTCATGGACTAGGAACGGGATATTCGCATTGATAAACTTCCAAGTAATCAAATGTCAATGCCTATCACATATACCGGAACCTGAATAGCACTCCTAATGTAAGGCAGATACTTAACTACTTTTTCAAACGAAAGAGATCCTTCCCATTTTTGCCCATACTGTTTTTTCATATGCTTTTGGAAGGCCAATGTTGTTGTGATATATACGCCAAAATCGATAGTATCAAGATTTGAGTAGGATGCTACTTGAAATTTCAGCAAGTCAATGCCAACGAAGGAAGCATGTCCAAACTGTACTTCAATACCGATTCGATCCTTCAGAAAATCAAATTTGGCATAAGCATCATCCTCCTGAGAAAAGACCGGAGGCTGGCACTGCCATCCACGTTTACTGAATTCATCGTTTAGTAAACGATTAAACTCTGGGCGAGATAAAACTGATAGATCTTTCGTTGCTGCATAAATGATTTCTTCCAATTCATTCTTCAGCATGAGCTTTCCATTGAAAACCTGTTCCGCAAATCTGTATGAATACTTTCTTAACCTAACGCTCATCAATATTTCTCCTCATCTGAAAACGTATTTTTGATATGTTTCACTTATCCCATCACCTGCTGCACCTTCCGCAGATACTTCGCCGGGATCTTCTCCTTCAGCTTCCACAGAATATTCATCGGTCGGGATCCCTGGTGACTCACATATTCTGCGCTGCCCAGGAAAGTGTAGGCTTCCGTATCGCCAGTGGCATGGTTGGTCTTGGTTTCACGCACGAAAAGCAGCACCTTGCCCCCTCCCTTTGCGTGGATCTGATAGCGTTTACCAGTGGCAGAATTCTCCGACGTGGTGCTCTGACTCTGCCAGTGGAAGAGCTGATCGTTCACGGCGTAGTCGTTATACATGGTGGTGGGCGAATACTCCTTGTCGGACTTGTTCAGCGTAATGAGGAACAAGTCCGTCTTTTTCTCCGGCAGATACAGTACACCCTGGCGCATCGCGCTGAAGTTAGTGTAGTCGAGACCCACCAACAGCTGACGCTGAGAGTAAGTGTAATGCACATCCAGCGGGCAATCGTAGGGCAAATCGTGTCGAGTGTCGATGAAGTCAATTCGATCCCGGCACCAGGTCAGCAGCTCGCAAAGCTCCTTCAGCATCGTCGGACTGTCCACCAGCGCGTATAGGTTCTCCCACACCTTTTCATCGGAGAAGTCGGTGATCGCCTCGTTCCACACGGTCACGTAGAACATGTTCAGCATCTGCTGCTGGATATGGGGCAGTGCATCAAAATCCACGTTGTCCAGCCGAGGCAGGATATCCAGCAGGAAGTCCAGCCAGCGGCGGGAGTCAATGGTAGTCAGGCGAGAGAAAGCCTTCGTCAGCGTATCTTCGATAGGCTCAGAGAAGTCCTCTCGCACATGCGCCTCCACGCATATGCGGGAGAAACTACCCTTGTTGTAGAGCGTACGAGGATCCATGTGATGATAGCGTAGGAAATTGGCCAGCGTCAGGGGCAGTCCGCTGTCCTCTTCGAAGGAAGCGATGCGGCTCACCAGCCCTGCGCGGAAGCCATAGCTTTGCCGGATGTTGTCCAGGATGACCTTCGCGGCCTTCTTTTCCAGATGCACATAACAGCCCTTGGGCAGGGACACGAAGCCGTGCTTTACCTCATGCTCCACGCTGTGGGTGGTGGTATCCAGCAGCGCGCCAAACTTCTGCTCAAAGTTGTACTTGCGGTTTGCCGCGCCGATGAAGTCCAGCACGGTCAGGCATTCCTTGCCCTCGGACAGGCGCAGGCCGCGGCCAAGCTGCTGCAGGAAGATGGTCAGCGATTCCGTAGGACGAAGGAACAGCACTGTATTCACCTCGGGAATATCCACGCCCTCGTTGTAGATGTCCACCACGAAGATGACGCGGACATCGCCCTTCACCAGTTTTTCCCGGGCGGTGGCGCGATCCTCGTCGGAGGACTGGCCCACCAGCGCCATGGCCGGTACGCCACAGCGATTGAAGTACGCCGCCATGAACCTGGCATGCTCCA
This sequence comes from Clostridiales bacterium, assembly GCA_015056245.1. Classification (GTDB taxonomy): domain Bacteria; phylum Bacillota; class Clostridia; order Christensenellales; family Aristaeellaceae; genus Limiplasma. Next base: position 4,202 of record SVGQ01000144.1, read on the forward strand.
CCGACACGCAGAAGCCCAGTGCCTTCACATCGTCCATGTCGGTGACATAGCGGTTTAGGCTGCGCAGGATGTGGTCGGCACGCTTGTCGGCCACGATGCCCTTCAGCGTGTAGATGTTGCTCAGTTCTTGTCGGTCATAGCCGCCTCGCACCCAGCGCAAGTCGGTCAGATCGACAGTATCGGACACCCCGAAGTACTGGAAAGGGCAGAGCAGCTTGCGATCGATAGCTTCCGGCAAACGAATCTCCGCTGCGATGCGGTGATCGAAATAGTCCAGAATGCTCTTGCCATCAAGACGCTCCGGGGTAGCCGTCAGACCCAGCAGCACCTTTGGCTGGAAATGCTCCAGCGCCATGCCGTAGCTGTGGGCGGCGGCATGGTGGGTTTCGTCGATGACGATGTAGTCGTAATAGTCCGCAGGCAGCTTCTCGTGCAGCGCCTGAGAATTCAGCGTCTGCACGGAAATGAACAGGTGATCCAGCGATTCAGGCTTGTAGTTGCCCACGTACAGCTCGCTGAAATTCGTATCCTTCAGCACGCCAGCGAAGGTATCGCGGCTTTGCTTCAGGATCTCCTCGCGATGGGCGATGAACAGTAGCCGGCAAGGCCCCTGATGCATCTTGCGGAAGCGCCGATAATCCAACGCAGCGATCACCGTTTTGCCCGTGCCGGTGGCGGCGACCACCAGATTGCGGTATTGCCCGCGAACCTCGCGCTCCGCCAGCAGCTTGTCCAGAATCTCCTGCTGATAGGGATAGGGTCGGATATCAAACAGGAACTGCGGGCGGTCGCCGGTATACTTTTCCACCTTCAGTGCCTGCTGCAACCGATCGCGCTCCGCCTCGTTATAAAATTCGAATTCCTCTGAATGCCAGTAGGCGTCGAAGGTGGCCGCGATTTTGCGGATCGTCTGCGGCAGGTCGCGGGCGGTGGCCTTCACGTTCCACTCCAGGCCGCTGGAAATGGCGGCGTTGGACAGGTTGGAAGATCCCACATACGCCGTGGTGAAGCCAGTTTCCCGGTAGAACACATAGGTTTTTGCGTGCAGACGGGTGCGTTTGGTGTCGTAGGACACCTTGATCTCCGTGTTGGGCAGAGCTGACAGCTCCTCTATGGCCTTGATGTCCGTTGCACCCATGTAAGACGTGGTGATGATCCGCAGTTGACCGCCGCGGCCGGTGAAATCCGTAAGCTCGTCCATGATCAGCCGCAAACCGCTCCACTTGATGAAGGATACCAGCATGTCAATGCGGTCGGCGGAAGCGATCTCCTTCTTCAGTTCTGAGAACATTTGCGGCTCATGTACCGCGCCAGTGAACAGACTGCTTGTCGCCAGCGAGGTCTCCGGGCGCACCATATCGGACGCGCGTTTGCCCAGCGCCAGCATGGGGTCCTTCTCCTTCAGCAGCGCCAGCAACTGCTCCGCCCGGTCGTCCACCGCCAGCGACGGCTCTGCGTCCTCCGCTAACAGCTGTACCATGCGGTTCACAAGCGCGATCTGCGTCTGCACATCCAGCTTGCTCTCCTGCATCCGCTCCAGTGCAGCCCGCGTGACCTCCGCCACATACCGGGACAGCACCTCTGCTGCCTCCGCCTTATCAATGGGCGCAACAGACTGCCGCTCATCCGGAATAGCGGCGAGCTCGCGCCGGAGGGCGTTGGTGATCAGCTGTTCATACAAGCCAGATTGAAGCATGATGGCGTCTCCTTACGTATGAAGTGAAATAGGGGCTTCCTTGGTCAGTCCCATGTAGAACATGCGAGCGCGGATGCTCTCAACGGGGCGATTCATTTGCTCT
>SVGQ01000017.1 GCA_015056245.1 Clostridiales bacterium
CTGCGCGGCTGCGATAGAGCTGACGTCCGCCGTACTTCTGATCCCCGTCATTAAAGGGATCGATCACTGGACGGTCGTCTGCTTGCGCATCCTGCGAAGAAGCAGGATCCATCGGCTGTTCCTGCGAACCGCCGCCCCGGACAAACTGGTCGCCCTTATCAGTCAGCCACTGGCTGACCTTACGAAACATACTCAATCCTCGAACCTCCCAAAATCAATCACCGCATCAAAGGCTGATACAGCGCGGTGCCGATTCGTACCATTGTTGCGCCCTCCCGGGCTGCGATGGCGTAATCGCCGGACATTCCCATGGACAATTCCCGCATTTCCACGCCATCCACTGCTTCCTGACGAAGCTGCTCAAACAAACGGCGCATTCCCCGGAACAGCTGCGTAAGCTCCTGCTCGGTTGCCATGGCTGGCATGATGCTCATCAAGCCCTCAATATGAATGTTGGAGAAATCGCGCATCTGCCGGAGGAACGGCAGAACCTCCTGCGGAGGCATACCGCCTTTCTGCTCCTCGCCGGAAATATTCACCTGCACCAACGCAGGAATCACCCGACCGCAGTCCGCTGCGCGCCGCTGCACCTCCTGCGCAAGGGCAAGCCTGTCCAGCGTATGCAACATACATACAGAATCTATTATATACTTGACTTTGTTTGTTTGCAACCTTCCAATCCAGTGAAGACGGAAATCCGGGGAGATCTCCGGTATTTTGGGCATAGCCACCTGTGCCCGGTTTTCCCCGATATCAAGGATATTCAAGGGTTTCAGCAGATTGATCACATCGGGGGTCACCGTCTTGGTAACCGCGATCAAGCGGGCTGGCGGAGAATTTTCAAACCGATTTTTGTTCAAATTCTCCAAGATGCGCTGTACATTCGCCTGTAGCGTTTCAGCGGATACCTGCTGCCCTGAGAGCAGCGTTGTTGCCGGATTCATGGTTCTCCCCCTCCCTTCCTGCGTTAGTTGAACAGTTGTACATCCATGCCCTCAGTCAGTACGCCGGACTGAATGGGCTGGATATAGGCCTTGCCCTCGGCTTCATTGAGCACATTCACCGGGACAAAGCTGGGCACGCCGTTCTGATTGATGACAACACCCTTGGAACCGTTCTGCGTATAAAGAGCAGCCACGGGCACCGTCATGCACTGAACAGCCTCGCTGATGGTAGCCTCGCAAGTGCGCATATACAGCACATCGGATACATCGCCAACCACCGCCAGACGGATCAGCAATTCGCCGCCAGAACGGGCATAGGACAGCACTTTCGCCTGCACCTTGGTACTGGTGAACTGCTCCAAAGTCAGCTGGTATACCTCATCATTCGTGGGGTTCCAGTTGCGGTCGTTGATGAGCATCAGCACAGCATAGTTATCCTTCTTGACCAGACGGTACAGGTCGATCCTGCCGCGCTCTGCGGCGCTGGTTTCCGGCTTGATGCCATTGATCATGGAACGAACCTGCGAAGGCGTATAGGTCTCGAACAGTTCCGGCGACAGAGCATGCTCGAAACCATCCGTATAGAAGCTGACGATACTGCTTTCCTGGGTTGCCAGTTTGGGCTTGATCCAGCTTTCAATGCGCTGCAGCTGGGTGTTCTCATCATCATACAGACGGCTGAGACGCATATCGCTGGCGTATTTGCTGCGGAAATAATTCTGTCGCTGCGTGATGGCTGTCGCCAGAATGTTTTCCTGATTGATCAGGTCGCCCCGGGAACCCTGCACCAGACTGCGTACCTCCAGGCCCCGCTCGATCACCTCTGTTTCCAGCATTTCCATGCGCTGGTCGTAGGCGGTTTCGGCAGCCAGCAGGGTCTGCTGGTAGTCGTTGATCTGATCGCGGTAATCCTGAAGGGTGTTCATTTCATTGGTGGAGTAACCGGTAGAATATACATAGCACAGCGGATTGGTGCGGTATACCAGACTGCCTTCCTCCGCCTCATATTCAATATTCTGTACGCCCTCTTCATCAAAGGCGGTTTCGTTTCGCACGATCAGCGCATCGCCCCGGAAGGTATTGCCCATCATGCCCATCTCGATCTGAGCAGTGGATACTTTGTCGCCCGGATCCCGCAGGAAGAAAAAGTAAGCGCCCGCGCCTGCCAGCGCCAACACCAGCAGAACCGCCAGAATCGCCTTCCCGCCGCCGCGCTTTTCCCCCTTCTGCTTCGGAGGTTTCGGCTGCTTCTGCTTTTTGGGCTTGCGCACCACTGGCTGTGTTGGAAAAGCCTGTTGCTGCGCCATTTGCCACTGCATGGCTTCGAACTGCATCTGCTGCTGCATCATTTCAGGCGTCATGGCCTGCTGTGCGCCGGGCGGCGGCCATTGCTGCGGCGCCACCGGCGCTTGCATCATAGGCGGCTGGGGCATCGGCTGCTGCATGGCAAAGGGATTGGCCTGCGGCATCATGGGCTGCTGGGACATTACCGGCTGCATGGGATTGGGCATCATCGGCTGCCCCATGACCGGTTGCTGGGTAAACAGGGGATCCTGCGGCGGCTGCATCCCAAAGGGAGGCTGTTGCACAGGCTGCTGGGGCATCCCCATCGGCGGCATATTGCCGCCCATCGGAGGCAGTTGATTCTGCTGCTGCCACATCTGTTGTTCCGGGGTCATCCCCTGAAAGGGATTCTGCTGCACAGGCACTGCCTCCTTTCTGTTATCTTGGTTGATTGGTGGTTACACCGGCTGCATCGTTTCCGATGAGGCCAAAGCCTGCAGGCGGGACAGGATGCGCCGCTCCAGCCGGCTCACATGCATCTGGGAAATGCCCAGATGTTTGGCGGTTTCCCGCTGACCCATCTGATCCGCGTACCGGAGAGTAATCAACTCCCGCTCCTGCGGGTTTAGTTTTGACAAGAGCCACTTGAGCATCTCAGAGCGTTCCATTTGCTCAAAACGGGCATCCGGACGGCCCAAAAAAGCCTCCAGCGTGCTTTCGCCATCCTCCCCCACCGCGCTGTCCAGTGAAACAGCGTTCTGCCGCTGGGCAGCATCCAGCAGGGTAAGCAATTCGTCGGGGCTGATGCCCATATAGGATGCCAATTCATAAGCAGACGGCGTGTGATGATACTGCTGCTCGAAGCGTTCCTGCGCTTTGGTCATCTGATACAGCTGCTGACGGGTATCCCGGGGCATCCGCATGCCGTCGCCCCGATCCCGCAGGTGGTTGCGCAGGGCACCGGTGAGGGTGGGCACGGCAAAGGTGGTAAAACGAAAACCCTTCGTGGGATCGAAACGTTCCAGCGCGCTCAGCAGCGCCATGGCTGCCACCTGCTCCAGATCCTCCCGCTCCACACCGCGGCCCACAAACTTGGAAGCAACAGCCCGGCACAGGGGCAGGTAGCGTTCCAGCAATTCATCGCGGATCAGGGAATCCTTTGTGGCGAAATAGCTTTCGTGCAGCCGCATGATACGGTCTTCACTCATGGTCACCATCTCCGCCTGCAGGCATGGAGCAGGTGATCTGCGCAATGCCCATTTCATCGTCTTGCAGGGATACCTCCGGCATCAGCGTGGACAGCACGCCATAAGCGATATCCCGGTCCACCGGCTGACCCGTTTGCTCTGTTGTTCCAACGGCGGTAAAGGTCATCGCCAAACGACCATCCTTGAGACTGGCTTCCAGCTGAAGCGACTTCGGAACGCTGGTGCGGTTCAGCAAACAGTCACAGCATTCGTTGGCAACGGTTCTCAGGTCGCCGATCAAATCCACTTCCAGCCCGCAGAGCATGCCAAGACCGCTCATGGCCATACGCGCCATCAGCACATCTTCGTGGGTCGCCGGGATTACCAGATGCAGCTCATGCTTCGTCATTTCCTCAGCCTCCGGATCTCCCCAGTATAGGGGAGTATAATTGTAACACATCTGTAATCAAATTGGCAAGTATTTGATGGATCTTTCCTGTAAATGTTGAATTTGCTTTTTATTCTTTTGTTGAATTTGGTAACATTTGATCATCCGGCAGCCAAAGCAGCGCCAGAATCGAGGGCAGCGAAATCGCCATGGCAAACTGGAAAAAGCGGGCATCATTGCCGCAGAGCAGCAGCATGGTCGCCAGATTGTAGATCAGAGCGGGAAACGCCAGCGACAAAACCGCCGGGCCTTTGCGATACAGCACCAACAGCGTTGCCAGCAGCAAAAGCAATTGCTGCGCGCCGATATTCTGGCTGAGCCAGCGCAGGGGCAGCAGCTGCATGGGCGCATCCTGCAAAGCGCACAGCCACGTGCCTGCGCCGTTGAGCAGCGGCTGGCCTACACTTTCCTCAGGCAGGGTACCCGAATTGGAGACCGCCACCACACCCTTATTCTCTCCGGACACATCCCATACCAAACCAGTGGTGCCGTTGATGGCTTCAAATGCCAGTCTTGGCGCACGAAACGCGGTACTGGCAGCCATGCCCAATATCTCCATAGGTTTGCGGTCGGCGATCAGTTCCCGGGGATAAGTAAACTTGATGGCATTATAGTCGTTCTGGCGGTATACTGTTTGCCAGCTTTCCTCACTTGCCAGCGACAAGAGGAAATCCTTGCTTTCCTCATCCAGCGCATCCGGCTGTTGCTGCATGGCATTGCCCAGCACGATCATGGGCAGTCCCACCGCTTCCTCGGCGGTATTGTTGGGGTACACCACATCCAGCGCGCCATACAGCGGCCCGCGTATCAGCAGCATGCCCGCGATCATCACTGCCAGCGACAGCGCCGCCATCCTGCGCGTACCGGTAAAGCTGCACAGCACAATCACCGCCAGCGGCAGGGTGAACAGTATGGCGTTGTGACGCACCAGCGTGGTAAACGCCAGCACCAGCCCGAAGCAGACCGCATTGGGCCACTTGCGGAGCCATTGTCCGCGGGTCGCCAGCATACGGATGGTCTGGGCGCAGAGGATCACCGTGCCGATGCACATAGCGTTGTCTTTCCAGACATACATGAGCGTATTTCGGACCAATGGGGTTAAATGCACCAGTCCATGAACCGCCAATGCCAGCCACGCAGGGACACCGGTTTTGTGCAGGGTGGCAGTCAGATAGGTAAAAGACAGCGCAAACGCTGCGCATTGCACCAACACCACAAAGGGATAGCGGTCGATCACCAGCGTGCACAGACGGATCAGCAGGGTGTGAAACACCGGATGCCAGTTGTTGTATTCACCGCTGTGGGCCTGCCACCACTGATTAGCGGCATCATAACTGACCCCGCCGGGATAGGCTTTCAAAAACGCGCTGCCCAGCGTCACCGCTGAAATAGTCAGGCAGATCAGCCACAGACGGATGGGCCTGACAGACTTCATCGCTGCGGGCAGATGGACGTTTTCCAGCTTTTTGCACACAAAAAGCAGCAGGCCATAAAGACCCGCTGCAATCAAAGCAAACCAGATGAGAGAGCTGATGGTATCAGCTGTGCTCTCGAACAGGCTGCTCTTGGAAAGGTAGGCAACATAAGCCAGATACAACGCCAGACAAACCGCGCAGAATTGAAACCAGAAGCCTTTGCTTTGTTCATTCTTCTGCTTCATGATCTGCTAACGCTCCTTTGCTGCTCAGTCCTGAACGAACTCGTCGTAGATGGCACGGATGGCGCGCTGGAAGTCTGCTTCATCCACGCCCACCAGAATGCTCAGCTCGCTGCTGCCTTGAGCGAGCATGCGCACGTTGACGCCTTCACGGCTGAGGGCAGTGAACAGCTTGGCGGCAGTACCGGGATTCTGCACCATGCCGCGACCAACGGTGGCGATAATGCCCATGTCATCCTGAATGGTGAGAGAATCAGGAGAAGTGAGCTCCATGATGCGCTTGACCACCTTGGCCTTGACGGGCTCCAGCTCGGCAGCAGAGACCACCACGCACATGGTGTCGATACCGGTGGGCATGTGCTCAAAGGACAGGCCGTTTTCTTCGATGGCCTGCAGCACGCGGCGACCGAAGCCCACTTCGCTGTTCATCATGGCCTTTTCCACAGACAGCACGCTGAAGCCCAGACGACCGGCAATACCGGTGATAACGTAGGGATTCTCTTCATCCACCGCGCCATGGGTGATCATGGTGCCGCGGGCATCGGGCTCGTTGGTGTTGCGGATGTTGGTGGGGATACCGGCGCGGTGCACCGGGAACACGCTGTCCTCATGCAGCACGCCAGCGCCCATATAGGACAGCTCGCGCAGCTCGCTGTAGGTGATGTTGCGGATGGGACGGGCTTCCGGCACAATGCGGGGATCCGTCATCAAAAAGCCGCTTACATCGGTCCAGTTTTCATACAGCTCCGCATAGGCGGCACGGGCCACAATGGCGCCGGTGATATCGCTGCCACCGCGGGAGAAGGTTTTCACTTCGCCGCCGGCAATGCTGCCGTAGAAACCGGGGATAACGGCGCGATCCACATGCTTGAGAGTGGATGCCATCACCGTGTGGGTCAGCTCACTGTCAAAGGAGCCGTCCTCGGAGAAGAACACCAGATCCTTGGGATCAAGGAAGGTGTAGCCCAGATAATCAGCCAGCAGAAGGCCGTTGAGGTATTCGCCGCGGCTTGCAACATAATCTTCGGTCACGCCGCGCTCAATTTCCTTCTCCAGAGCATCCAGATGCTTGGCGATATCGATGCCCAGCTTCAGTTCCTGAGCGATCTCCATGTAACGCTCACGGATGAGCTGGAACACCGCATGGAAATCCTCGCCGCTCTTGCTGGCACGGTAGGTACGGTAGAGCAGGTCGGTCACCTTTTCGTCCTTGTCAAACCGGCGGCCCGGCGCGCTGGGGATCACATAGCAGCGCCGATCATCCTTTTCGATGATCGCGCGCACCTTGCGGAACTGACCCGCATCCGAAAGCGAACTGCCGCCAAACTTTGTAACGATCTTACCCATTCGTCTATTCCCTCCAGACGGTTCGAGGGGACTTCTGACCCCTCACAAATTCTTATTTTATCCCATATCCTACCGTAAAGTCAATCCCTGAGCCGACACAGGGTGACAAAATCAGAAAAAAACCACCCTGCACAGCGCAGGGCGGTAATGATTCGGTTGGTTTTCCTGCCCTGCAAATGCCGGAGCAGCCAGCCCGGCCTCCCTGCACGGCACGGGATAGTACAGGATATGCCCAAAGGAAAGCAGGGTGTCAGGCAACAGGCTGCCAATCCTGACGCAGGAGGCTCATCATGCCCAGATCGCTGAATGCACCGTCGTTATAGTATGCGTGGCGTTTGATGCCTTCCAGCACAAACCCTGCTTTTTCGTAGCAGCGGATGGCTGTAGCATTCTGCATATGCACTTCCAGTTCGATGCGCTCCAGACCGAGCGTCTCAAAGGCAAATCGGGCCAAAAGCTGCAAAGCCTCTGTGCCCAGACCCTTGCCGCGATCCTCAGCGCTGGCGATAACCATGCCGATCTCGCCCTGACGGAGCCGCCAATCCACCCGGAACATATCCAGCTGACCGATGTAACGCCCGTCCTTTGCATCTGCAATAACGAAATTGTAGGCATTGTGGCTGGACTGCATCATGCGGCTGAGAAATTCCTGTGTATCCACGGTGGTCTGGGGTGCCCAGAAGCGCGTGGATAAATAATGGGTGACGCTTGCGTCGTTGACCCATTGCCGGATGGATGCAAAATCATCGGACTGGTATTCCCGGAGCATCACTCGCTGACCGATCAATCTTGGCATGCTTACTCCTCGTCTTCGTCCTCCACCAGTTCCAGACCATCCAGCAGCATGGCCTCGTTGGCTTCGTCCTCTTCTTCCATGATTGCCATGCACTTTTCAAACACAGCGTTCAGTTCGTCCTCATCCTCGATGGTGGCGTACACATCGTCGCCGCTTTCATCGTCGCGGATGATCTTGAGAATGATGGCCTCGCCCTGCTGGCAATCGTCCATATCCTCAGTGGCCTCCAGCAGCACATAGTAGCTGCCTTCGTATTCCACGGTCATCAGGTGCTCAAAGTTTACATCGTTGCCGTTTTCGTCCTGAAGCTGTACCAGGTTGTTGTTCTCTTCCATGATTGTTTCCTCACTTTTCTTCGGCATAGCCGGTTTCTGCGCCGGAAGCGATCCACTGTTCCAAAATGACTGCAGCTGCCAGCTTGTCCACATAGTTTTTCCGATCCTCCCGGCGCACATTACCGCCGATGAGAACCCGTTCCGCTGTAACGGTGGTCATCCGTTCGTCCTGATAAAACACGCGCAGACCCGCATCCGCAAGCACTTGCCCGAAAGCCATGGCTTTCTGCGCCTGTCCGCCCCGGGTACCGTCCATATTCAGCGGCAGACCAAGAAGAACCAGATCGGTATCATACCGCTGGCAAAGCTGCTGCACGTAGCGGCTGTCCGGTCCATAACCCACCCGCTTGTAAACTTCCAGCGGCTGGGCAATAATGCGGCTTTCATCACTGACAGCCACACCAATACGCACATCCCCCACATCCAGCGCAATGACCCGTTGATTCGCCATTATGCGTCCAGCCCTTTCAGGTAGCCGCGTACCAGTTCTTCCATAATCTCATCGCGCTCTATGCGGCAAATCAGACTGCGGGCCTGCATATGACTGGTGATATAGGTGGGGTCACCAGAAATCAGATAGCCCACGATCTGGGTTACAGGGTCATACCCCTTGGCCTGCAAAGCACGGTATACATGATTCAGGATGGCACGAGCATCATTGGCTCCTTCCATCACAGGGGAAAATTTGGCCGTTCCGCCCACATCGAGCATAACAACGCCTCCTTATAGCAGGGTTTCAAATCTATTATACACGCTTTCACAACTTTTGGAAAGCGTTTCGAGCGAAATGAAGAACATTTTACCTTTCTTTCACAAACGCCGAAACCAGCGTCAGATCTCCAGCCCTGCTCAACACGCAGACCCGGATCACGGCCCTGAGGCACAACACAACAGGCACTGCCAACAAAATCCCCGCTACACCATTCAGCGTACCGCCTGCTGCAACGCACAGCAGCACCACCACCGGATGCAAGCGAGTAGCATCGCTCATCATCCGCGGTGACAACCAGCTGCTTTCCAGCTGCTGCACCACCAAGACCACTGCCAGCGACCAGAGCATCCGTCCTGTGCCCGCTTGCAGACCGAACAGCAGCACCGCTGCTCCGCCGATCCATGGGCCGATATAGGGAATCAACTCCAGCACACCCATCAATGCACCCAGCAGCAGCCACGCAGGAATTCCACACAGAAGCAAGCCCGCAGCTGTCAGTCCGCCAACAGCCACAGAAAGCATCAGTTGGCCCCGAAGATAACCCGCTGTTTCCCGGCGGATCTCCCGCAGCACCCGGACGCACATACTGCGCTTTGCTGCCGGTATAAGATACAGAAGCCATTCCCCTATTTTTCTCCGATCCTTCAGAAAGTAAAAGCCCAGTACCGGCGCCAGCATCCAGCGGCTTACGCCGCCCGCAGTCTCTCGCACCCAATGGAATGCTGCCGATGCTGTCTTGCCCAGCAGTACCTCGCCTCCGGACAACAATTGCTGCCACAAATTCTCATTAACCATCAGTCCGGCACGCCGAAGCCATCCTTCGCCTTGCCGCACCATACCGGACAGACGGTCCCACAGTGCAGGCAATAACACAAACAGCTGCCTTCCTTGCCGGATCAGCGGCGGTATCAGCAACAGGGTAAGCAGCATCACCCCCACGGCCAAACCGATCAAGCTCAAGGAAGCTGCCAGACCGGGAGCCATTTTCTTCTCCAAAAAATGCATCAGTGGCAATGCAATCAATGCGACCATCATCCCGGAGAAAAGCAGGAAAACCGTCTGCCAAATCAATCTTCGCGCAAGGATCATCAAAAGAACTGCCGCAAAGATCACCAACCACTTTTTTCTGCTTTGTTGTTTTCTTGCGTTCCCTGCCCCCTGCATGCGCCAGCTCCTTCCCAATCAAAACGGGATGCAGAGACCGCCTCCGCATCCCGCGCCTTTACCAGCTCTTTGCCATCCGCACGATCTTATCCATACTGCGCTGTGCCTGACGCTTCATTTTCTGGTTGCCGGGCATCAACATCGCTCCGGCTCCCATTGCAAATCCCAGTGCGCCCACCATCATGGTTTTCATCATGTTCATTGACATACCTCCTCGAACCTTTGCCTGAGTTCTGCCCAAGACAGGAGTTCCGGCACCACTGCATTTCCAGCTGAACCATCGTGCCGCCCGATCTGATAAGCAACTGCATAACGCCTTTGACCCAGCAGGCAGCCCAACCAGCTTTCGCAGATCTCAAGCGCTTGCGCCTGCTGGGTCTCCCGGCACAGCAGCACATCGGTTACCCGGCCTGCAAGGCTGCCATTGGTCAGATATACCCGGTCGATCATCGCTGGGAGCGCCGATGGCATGCGATGGGGACGCGACCTGGCAACCACACAGCGCTGTCCCATCAGACTGATTCCCTGCGACGGTACCCACTTCGCCGCACTCAGTCCACGACGGATGAGCAAGCCCATCAAGCGTTCTGCCCCGGCATCCATTACGCCATGGTCCACATGCCCCACAACGCTGCCCTGCCATACCACCGGCAAGCCCGTCAATTGATTCAGGGTAATCAGCACCGCAGATCCCTCCTGTCCGTTGGCAGAGGTAGCATGCCCGGACAGAAGAGGATTCCTCCCAACAAAGCATGGCAGAGAAACCAATCCGAAAAAGGAATATCCATGCCAGATTCTGCTATGGATCAGGTCGTTTTTCCTTATGATGAAACAGGTTGACCCTTTTCAGCAGGCAGAAAAAGGTAAAATGCTGGAAAAACCCACCCAAGCTCGCATTAACTGCCAATCTTCCATGCATGAACCCCTCTCCTCCATTCGTCAGATGAGCGAATGGCCAATCAACACAGGCCATCAGAAAACAAAGGAGGTATCCCCTTATGCAAAAGCCCCGTCAATACAAAAGATGCCTCCAGGCATTGACTGTGACCGCCGCGCTGGCGCTGCCCATGGTTTCTCTGGCTGACGAATACATGATGGTGCAGGGCGGCAAGCTGAACCTGCGGCAGGAACCCTCTCTGGAGGCGGCTGTGCTGGGTCAGTATCCCACGGGCACATGGATGAACGTACACGAGGAAATGGGCGCCTGGAGCAAGGTGACCGTTGGTGACAAGCAGGGCTTCGTGATGAGCAAGTTCCTGACCGCCGGGTCTTCCAGCGGCACCCTGTATGTGCGCACCAACACCGGCATTGGCCTGAACCTGCGTGAAGAGCCCTCCATGAGCAGCAACATCATTACCAGCTTCAAGCCCGGCACTGCTGTGAAGCTGCTCAGCCGCGGCACCGAATGGAGCAAGGTGCAGGTGGGCGATGCGATCGGCTACATGTCCAATCGCTTCCTGACCGGCTCCCTGAACAATGGCAGCGGTTCCAACGGTTCCGCCAACACCAAGCAGGGCGTGGTCAAAAACCCCGGTGCCAATCAGGTGCTGCTGCTGCGCGAAAAGCCCAGCACCGATGCCCGGGTTCTGGGTAACTTCCGCAATGGCACCAAGGTGACCATCACCGGCGAAAGCGGCGACTTCTACAAAGTGACCGTAGCTGGCAAGGATGGCTACATGATGAAGCAGTTCATCAGCGTGACCACCTCCGGCACCACCTCCGCCTTCCCCACTGCGCCCTTCGCTGCCAAGCTGGTCAACCCCAATGGCAACAGCATCGTCAATTTCCGCAAGGCTGCCGGTCTCAGCGCGCCCATCATCAAGGCGCTGCCGGTGGGTACGGAGATCACCGTCAATGAAATCGGCGAAACCTGGTGCAAGGTAACCGTGGACGGCGTGGATGGCTACATCAGCCGTTACTTCTTTACCGTAGCCCACTGAGAGGCAATCTATACTGACAATTGATACAAGAGTTTCTGGCTTGTCATACTGCAAAAGCATTACGAAAATAGCCGCCGTTGCACGATGATGCAGCGGCGGCTGATATTGCTAAAAATGCGTGGGGTGCAGGGGGATCATCCCCCTGCCGGTGCGCGAGGCAGAGCCTCGCAAACCCCGCGCCGCAGCGCCCTCCCGCAAGCACAGCGAGCGCCAAAGGCGCAAGATGTGCGGCAACAATCGGCAAGCATGGGGGACCAAACCGTTTGAAGCCGCCGTTGCACGATGATGCAGCGGCGGCTGATATTTCAAAAAATACGTGGGGTGCAGGGGGATCATCCCCCTGCCGGTGCGCGAGGCAGAGCCTCGCAACCCCGCGCCGCAGCGCAATGCACCGCGAGCACAGCGAGCGCCAAAGGCGCAAGATGTGCGGCAACAATCGGCAAGCATGGGGGACCAAATCGTTTGAAGCCGCCGTTGCACGATGATGCAGCGGCGGCTGATATTGTTAAAATGCGTGGGGTGCAGAGGAGCATCCCCCTGCCGGTGCGCGAGGCAGAGCCTCGCAACCCCGCGCCGTGCATTACTGCTGCAGCAGCGCAGGATGCTGCTTGCCGGTCAGGTGCTCAATGGACATTTCCAGCACCGCCAGATTGGGTAACTCGCCGTCGATCATCCGGTGATGCTGCTCCATGGGCAGCTGTGGGCTGTACTTTTCAGCCAGATACAGGAGTGCCTGCCGGATCTCTTCGGGTTTGTCCAGCTGACGGATGCGCCCAAAGGCGATCACGCTGCGATAGTGGGTGGTGTAATGGGCAGCGTCCACCCGGTCCTCCGCTATGACGCAAAAGCTGGCTTTGTCACAGCGGCGCACCGCGTCGATCTTGTGCCCGGTTGCAGCGCTGTGGAAGTACAGCTTATCCCCTGCCAACGCAAAGCTCATGGGCAGTGCATAGGGGTAGCCCTCATCACCGCTGAGGGCCAGCACGCCGGAGGTGGCTGCCTCCAGCACGGGGATGCAGTTTTCCGGCAGCATCTGCCGATCCGACCGCCGCATGGGACGGAAGATGGTCTCCTTCATGATCGTAGTACCTCCAGAACATTCTTCAAAAAAACATCGCCCTTCGTAATGAAGAGCGATGTTTTTTTGCATTTGAATCAGTACTTGCGCTTGCGTGCAGCTTCTGCTTTCTTCTTGCGTTTCACGCTGGGCTTCTCATAATGCTCGCGCTTACGAGCTTCTGCCAAAACACCGGTGCGAGCACATTGACGTTTGAACCGCTTCAGAGCGCTTTCCAGGGATTCGTTTTCGCGGATGCGTACCTCGGACACTGTTATCCCTCCCCTCGCTCATTCCGCCTTGCGTCTGCCGCAATATCAGCAGACAGATAGCGAACTTACAGATATTATACAGCGTAAGTTGTTCCGCGTCAACCATGAATTTCGGATTTTTACATTCTTACGCCATTCTTTCAGACATTTTTTCGCCGCCGAGAACGTGAAAATGAATATGCTTAACGGTTTGGCAAGCATTTTCGCCACAATTATTGACAATGCGGTAGCCGCCTTCGGTGAGACCAAGCTCCTTGGCAACCTTGGCGCAGGTGCGCAGGCAGGCAGCCAACTGGGCATCGGTCAGGTCTTCTGCGGCATGAGCCACATCGGGGGTGTGCTTCTTGCTGACCACCAGCACATGCACCGGAGCCTGAGGAGCGATATCATGGAAGGCATAGGTGTTTTCGTCTTCATAGACCTTGTTGGAGGGAATATCACCGGCGATGATCTTGCAAAACAGACAATCCTGCATAGGAAAACCTTCTTTCTGTAAATGGATATTTCCTTATTCGACAATACGGCCTTCCAACCCTTCCGGGGTAAGACCGGTAAGCAGCACATTCACCAGTTGTCCGCTCTGGCCGCCCTCCACTGCCACCTGCACATATTCCGGGGTGTACCCAGCCATGCGCCCGTCGGCAAGGGGTTCTTCCAGCAACACAGGACGGGTTTCGCCCAGCAGGCTTTCCCGGTAGGCAGTTGCCGTCCGGCTTTCCAGCGCCATCAGGCGATGCACCCGCTTTTCCTTCTCCGTTTCGGGAATCTGGTCGGGCATTTCAGCTGCCGGGGTGCCTTCCCTCTTGCTGTAGGGAAACACATGGATCTTGGCAAAGCCGACTTTTTCGCAGAAATCCAGCGTCTGCTGGAACTCCTCCTCGGTTTCGCCGGGGAAGCCAACGATCACATCAGTGGTGAAAGCCGCTTTGGGCCAGACAGTCCGGAGACGCTCCACCGCCGCCATGAACTGAGTGGTGTTGTAGCGGCGCTTCATGCGGCGAAGCACTGCATCCGAGCCGCTTTGCAGCGCCAGATGGAACTGGGGACAAAGTTGATTCAGCTGCCCCACGGAGGCAACAAACGCATCGTTTGCCACAATGGGTTCCAACGAGCCAAGGCGCACCCGGTTCACGCCCTCGCAGGCGCATACTGCGTGGATGGCATCAGCCAAAGTGGGCTTGTCCGCCAGATCCCGACCATAACTGGTCAAATGGATGCCGGTGAGTACCAATTCGCCAAAGCCCGCATCACTGAGGGCCTGCGCTTCCACGCGGATATCCTCCAGCGTACGGGAACGGATCGGCCCGCGGACACTGGGAATGATGCAGTAGGTGCAGCGATTGTCGCAGCCCTCCTGAATCTTCATCACCGCCCGGGTATGCCCCTCATGGCGGCGAATGCTGAGCCGTTCGTAGGGCACGCTTTCCAGCGTGCCCACCGCAACGATTTGAGTATCTTCCCGGATCGCCTGCTCCAACAGCTCCACCACCCGAGCCCGGTGCTGGTTGCCGATGATCAGCCGCGCGCTGCTTTCCCGTAGTTGCGCGCCCAACCGCTGGGCCAGACAGCCTGCCACCACCACCTCAGCCTGAGGATTCCGGCGGCGCACCCGGCGCACCAGCTGCATGCTCTTTTTATCACCCGTGCCGGTGACCGTGCAGGTGTTGACCACATACACATCCGCCGGAGCGTTGCCGTGCACCACGGTATAGCCATTTTGCTCAAAGCATTCCAGCATGGCCTGAGTATCGTACTGGTTCACCTTGCAGCCCAGCGTGGTAAAAGAAACCGTTTTGGTCATGGTGTCATTCCTTCCTGCCAAAGCGAAGGATTACATTTCGCCAAGAGCTGTCCACAGCGCCGCCAGAGAGCACAAGCCTGCGGTTTCTGTGCGCAGGATGCGCTTGCCCAGCGTAACGCTCTGCGCGCCGATCTCATCAAGACGGGCTTTTTCTTCAGGAGTGATGCCACCTTCCGGCCCGATAACGATGAGCACCTTTTCCGGTGTGCCGTGTTCTGCCACATAGGCCTGTACCGCCTTGCTCAGGGGCAAAGCGTGCTCTTCCTCCCATGCCACAAGGATCATGTCGAAGCCCTCGCTGACGGCATCCTTCATGGCGTTATTCAGGCTGCGGATGGCTGCGATCTCCGGCACATGGGCCCGTCCGCTCTGTTTGGCGGCTTCCAGCGCGATCCGGCTGAGGCGTTCACGCTTTTTCTCGCTCTTATCGGCTTTGTCCGCCTTGGCGATGGAACGGGTCATCTCCACGGGCCACAGCTCCCACATGCCCAGCTCGGTGGCCTTCTGGGCGATCAGCTCCAGCTTGTCTGCCTTAGGCAACCCCTGCCAGAGCACCGCTTTGCAGGGGGCTTCCGGCGAGGGGCATCTCTCCCCCACCTGCACGGTGCAAGTGGTATCACTGACGGTTTCCAGCTGGCCCATGTGCAGATTTTCGCCATCCAGCAACTGGACGGTTTCGCCCGCGCGCAGGCGCAGCACCTTGGCGCAGTGCACGCTTTCTTCTTTATTTAATGTGATGACGGCTCCCTCTTGCAGGGGCTCGTCCACAACACAGCGATGCATCAGGCAGCCTCGTTTCTCAGGCACAGGGCAACCCATTCACCCTTCTCGATGCGGTCATACACGGTGTATCCCGCTTCCTTGGCAGCAGCCAGCACATCGGCTTCGCGCTCCCGGATGATGCCGGAACAGATCAGCAGACCATCCTTCACCAGATGACGGGTCAGAGGGCCAGCCAGCATGCAGATGGCATCTGCCACAATGTTGGCGACCGCCAGTTCACAGGGCATGGCTTCGCTCTTGCAAAGGTCGCCCACCACCACGCGCACCTGCTTGTCCACGCCGTTCAGGGCAACATTTTCCTTGGCGACCTTCACAGCGTCGGGATCGATATCGATGGCAAGGATGTCCTTGGCGCCCAGGCGGGCTGCTGCAATAGCCAGAATGCCGCTTCCGGTACCCACATCCATCACCCGCATGCCGCTGCTGAGGTGCTTTTCAAGCAGCTGCATGCACATATTGGTGGTCTCGTGGGTGCCGGTGCCAAAGGCCATACCGGGATCCAGCTCGATCACCAGATCGCCCTCCACGGGGGTATAGGCTTCCCAAGTGGGCTTTACCACCAAGTGGCTGCCAATGCGGAAGGGCTTGTAATACTTCTTCCAGTTTTCGGACCAGTCCTCATCCGCCACATTCTGCATATCCAGCGAAAGGGTGCCGAAATCCAGTCCGAAACCGCCCTGCGCCAGCTGCAACAGCTCCTGACGGACGGTATTGAGCACATCGTGGGTATGTTCATCCTGAGCAAACCAACCCTTGACCAGCACATCCTCGGGCATGTTTTCCAGAAGCTTTTTATCATACAGTTCCCAGTACACGCCGGGCTTGTCCGGGTCGGGCACATCGGCACGATCGATGATTTCCGTGCCCATGGCGCCAAGGCGCATCAGCAGTTCGCTGACGATATCGCTGCCTTCGGTAGTGGTATGGACGACTGCTTCACACCATTGCATGGTTTCATCCGCCTTTCTTTAGTTGAACAGATCCTTGATCTTATCCGCAAAGCTCTTGCGGCTTTCGTATTCCTTGCCGGTCATGGAGGCATCCAGTTCCCGCAGCAGCTCTTTCTGCTTTTCGCTCAGGCGGGTGGGCGTTTCCACCTTCACCGTCAGGATCAGGTCGCCCTTGACACCGGTTTTGCGGCTGACGATGCCCTGACCCTTCAGCCGGAAGGAAGTGCCGGTCTGGGTGCCTTCGGGAATGCGGTGCTTCACCGGCTTTTCCAGCGTGGGCACATCGATTTCCGCGCCCAGCGCCGCCTGGGTCATGCTGATGGGCATATCCAGCAGCAGGTTGTTGCCATCCCGCTTGAACAGCTTGTGAGGCTTCACGTTCACCACGATGTACAGATCGCCCGCAGGGCCGCCCCGCATACCGGGTTCGCCCTCGCCGCGCTTGATCATGTTGATGCCGTCCTCAATACCGGCAGGGATGTTCAGCTTCACCGTGCGCTTGCGGCGCACACGGCCCGTGCCGTTGCAGTTATTGCACTTATCCTTGACGATTTTGCCCTCGCCGTGGCAGGTGGGGCAGGTGCGGACCGTTACCATAAAGCCGCCGCCACTGCGCACCTGACCGCTGCCCTTACAGGTGGGGCAGGTCTGGGGCTGGGTGCCGGGTTTGGCACCGCTGCCGGAGCAGGTTTCGCAGCTTTCGTTGCGGAAGAAGTCGATCTCCTTGGTGCAGCCAAAGGCGGCTTCCTCAAAGCTGATGGTCAGCCGGTACTGCAGGTCATCGCCCTGCACAGGCGCATTGCGGCGGCTTGCGCCCATGCCTCCCATACCGCCCATGCCGCTGAAAATGGTCTCGAACAGGTCGCCCATGCCGCCACTGAAACCGCCAAAGCCGCCAAAATCGCCGTAGCCGCCGCCCATCTGAGGGCCGTCAAAGCCAAACTGGTCGTACCGGGCGCGCTTGTCCGCGTCGCTGAGCACTTCGTTGGCCTCGTTCAGCTCCTTGAAGCGTTCTTCCGCATCCTTGTCGTTGGGATGCAGGTCGGGATGGCACTCCTTGGCCTTTTTGCGGAAAGCCTTTTTGATATCGGCCTCTGTGGCGTTCTTATCCACGCCCAGAACCTCGTAATAGTCACGCTTTGCCAATTGCTCACCTACTTAGTGATGTTCAGTCAAATTGCTTTTGTGCAAACAGATCGCAATCCCCTTGCCCGGAATGCGGGAAAAGGGGATTTGCAATATTTGCGGGGGGACGGGGAGATTGTGGGGCTCTGCCCCACACCCCGGCAGGGAGATGATCTCCCTGCACCCAGCACATTTTAACTATGGTACAATTGCTCGTTCAAGCAGCAATGCGCCATAGGTTCTTTGGCTTAGTGAATCTCAGCGTCGGCATCGATGGTGCCGTCATCGTTCTCCTGAGCGCCCTGGAAGCCGCCCTCAGCGCCCTGCTGGGCCTGCTCCTGCTGATACAGCTTGCCAAACACCGCGTAGACCTTCTGGGTCATCACATCCATGGCGTTCTTGATGGCTTCGGTGTCGCCGCCTTCGCGAACCTTCTTGAACTCGTCGATCTCGCGCTGCACGGAATCCTTATCCTCGCTGGACAGCTTATCGCCGTTTTCACGCAGCTGCTTTTCCAGCTCGTAAATCAGGCTGTCGGCGCGGTTGGTGGTTTCCACTTCTTCCTTGCGCTTCTTGTCGGCCTCGGCGTACTGCTCGGCTTCCTTCACGCGCTGATTGATCTCATCCTCGCTCATGTTGGTGGAGGCGGTGATGGTGATCTTCTGCTCGTTGCCGGTGCCCTTATCCTTGGCGGTTACGTTCACGATACCGTTGGTGTCGATGGAGAAGGTAACCTCGATCTGAGGCACGCCACGGGGAGCGGCGGGGATGCCGGTCAGTTCGAAACGGCCCAGAGTCTTGTTATCGCTGGCCATGGGACGCTCGCCCTGCAGCACGTGGATGCTCACAGCAGTCTGACCATCGGCAGCGGTGGTGAACACCTGGCTCTTGGTGATCGGGATGGTGGTGTTGCGGTCGATCAGGCGGGTGAAGATGTGGCCCTCGGTTTCCAGACCCAGAGACAGGGGGGTAACATCCAGCAGAACCACGTCCTTGACCTCGCCGCCCAGCACGCCGCCCTGAATGGCAGCGCCCATGGCAACGCACTCATCGGGGTTGATGCCCTTGAAGGGATCCTTGCCGGTGATCTTCTTGACAGCGGTCTGCACAGCGGGAATACGGGTGGAACCGCCCACCAGAATCACCTTGTCAATCTGGGAAGCGGACATGCCGGCATCCTTGAGGGCCATGTTCACGGGGTTGATGGTGCGCTCCACCAGATCGGCGGTCAGCTCGTCAAACTTGGCGCGGGTCAGGGTCATGTCCAGGTGCTTGGGGCCGTTCTGGTCGCTGGTGATGAAGGGCAGGTTGATATTGGTGGTCATCACGCCGCTGAGATCGATCTTGGCCTTCTCGGCAGCTTCCTTCAGGCGCTGATAGGCCATCTTGTCCTGACGCAGGTCAATGCCGTTCTCGCGCTTGAAGGTATCAGCGATGTAGTTGATGATGCGCTCGTCGAAGTCGTCGCCGCCCAGACGGGTATCGCCGTTGGTAGCCAGCACTTCGAACACGCCGTCGCCGATCTCCAGAAGGCTCACGTCGAAGGTGCCGCCGCCCAGGTCGTACACCAGAATCTTCTGGCTGTCTTCCTTATCCAGGCCATAAGCCAGAGAAGCGGCGGTGGGCTCGTTGATGATGCGCTCCACTTCCAGACCGGCGATGCGGCCCGCGTCCTTGGTGGCCTGACGCTGGCTGTCGCTGAAGTAAGCAGGCACGGTGATAACTGCCTTGGTGACGCTCTCGCCCAGATAGGCCTCAGCGTCCAGCTTCAGCTTCTGCAGGATCATGGCGCTGATCTCCTGGGGAGTGTATTCCTTGCCGTCGATGTTCACTTTATAGGAAGTGCCCATCTCGCGCTTGATGGAGATGATGGTGCGGTCGGGGTTGGTGACAGCCTGACGCTTGGCGATCTGACCCACCAGACGCTCGCCGTCCTTGGTGAAAGCCACAACAGAGGGAGTGGTGCGGCTGCCTTCAGCGTTGGGGATAACGACGGTTTCGCCGCCTTCCATGACGGACACGCAGCTATTGGTAGTACCCAGGTCGATACCGATAATCTTGGACATAATTCTTTCTCCTCCTACAAAATCATGGATGGTTGTTGGTATGTTGCAGCATAAACAGTTATGCGGGAAAACCTTGGTTACTGAGGAACCACCTTGACCATGGCGTGGCGCAGAACGCTTTCGCCCAGCATGTAGCCCTTCTGGAATACCTCGCACACGGTGCCGGGCTCGCCGTCTTCCTCAGTGCCCTGCATCACGGCATTTTCCAGCTTGGGATCAAAGGGTTCGCCCTTGCGGTCGATGACGGTGATGCCGCGCTTTACGAAGCAATCGCCCAGCTGGCGGTAGACCATTTCCACGCCCACCTTCAGGGATTCGTCGGTGGTGTTCTGAGCGGCGGCGATGGCGCGCTCCAGATTGTCGATCACCGGCAGCAGCGTGGTGGCGAAGGCGGCTGCGCCCTCATCGAAGGCTTCGGCCCGCACATTGCGGTTGCGGCGGCGGAAGTTTTCAAAATCTGCCTGAATGCGCTGCGCTAAGGTCAGGTATTCTTCCTGCTTGGCAAGGGCTTCCTTCAGGGCTTCTTCCTTCTCGTCGGTTTCGGGGGCTGCTCCGGCGGCCTCGTCTGCGGTTTCTTCCACTTCGGCGGCGGCTTCGGCAGCCTCTGCCGCGGGGGTTTCTACGGTTTCCTGTTGCGCATCGGCGGCATTGACAGCTTCCTGCTGCACTTCTTGCGCTTCGGTCTGTACGTTTTCCATGGTTTCGTTCATCTCTTCCACTGCCTCTTCGTATCGTTGACTTCTTCGTTTCTTGGACAAGTCTTTGTCACTCCTTATTCTGTCCCAGCAGGGTACTGAGTTGCTGGCCCATGGCGTTCAAAATGCTGAGCACCTGCCCGTAGTGCATACGGGTGGGGCCGATGACGCCGATGGTGCCGTGGTTGTTATCGCCCAGCCGGTAAGTGGCGGTAACCAGCGAGCAGTCGCTGAGTTCCGGGATACCGGTCTCCGGGCCGATGCGCACGGTAAAGGCCATGCCGCCCTGCTTTTCCAGAAGATCCACCAGCTTATCCTTGGTTTCCAGCACGCTGAGGAAACCCTTGGCTTTTTCCACGTCGCTGTACTCAGGAAAGTTGAGGATGTTGCTGGGGCCGCCCAATGCCAGCTTTGCTTTGGATGCGCTGCCCGCCTGCCCCATGAACTGGGCGATGTTGCCGGTGAGCTGCCGCTGATGCGCCTGCATCTCCCGGCTGCTTTCCTCCAGCATCTGCTGGGCCTCGCTCAAAGTGCGCCCGCTGAGGCGTTCGGTGAGCATGCGGCTGATGGAATACAGTGCGTCTGCATCCAGTCCCGGTCCCACTTCCACTACCGTATCCCGCATGATGCCGCCATCGGTGACGATAACCACCAGCGCGCTGGTGGAAGATACGGGCACCAACTGCAAATTGCGGATGCGGAGCTCATGCCCCTTGGGGCTGAGCACCAGGGAAGTGTAATGGGTCAGGCCGCTGAGCACCTTGGCGGCGTGGTTGATCACGTCCTCCATCTGGCGGGTGCGGTCATCGAAATAGTGGTGGATACTCTCGCTTTCCCCTGTGGAGATCACGCCTCTTTCCAGAAGCTGATCCACATACAGCCGGTAGGCCTTGGCGCTGGGGATGCGGCCCGCACTCACGTGGGGCTGATCCAGATAGCCAAGCTCCTCCAGATCGCTCATTTCGTTGCGGATGGTGGCGGAGCTAAGGCCCATCTCATATTTTTTGGAGATGGTGCGGCTGCCTACGGGGATGGCGGTGAGGATGTAGTCGTCGATGATCGCCTGCAAGATGCGGAACTTGCGTGCGTCCATCATCATGGCTGCTGCCTCCTTACCCTGTTTTCTTTCGGATTGTTAGCACTCATCAAAGGTGAGTGCTAACACATGCATATCATATGCCCGACCGGACGGTTTGTCAAGAGGATTTTTCCTTTTCTCATCCAAGTTTAAGGATTGTTCACAAAGCATGGAAACGGCTGTGTATAGCTGCTGGCAGCGCCTGATGATCTATGGTACAATGGCACCAAGAGGTGAAGATGACCAATGAAATCCAGCCGACTGTTTCATATCATTCACCGGCTATTGCGGGACGGGCGCGCCACTGCCCCCGTCTTGGCTGCGGAATTGGAAGTTTCCGTGCGCACCATCTACCGGGATGTGGAAGCCCTGTGCGAGGCGGGTGTGCCCATTATCACCGAGCAGGGCAAGGGCGGCGGTCTTTCCCTGATGGAGGGATTTGCCCTGCCGGGAACCCTGATGACCCCGGAAGAACAGGCCCAGCTCTTGCTGGCAGTGAAGAGCGCCGGCGCGCTCACCGGCACGGATTCCTCCGCCCTGATGCTGAAATTGGGCGGGCTATTCCGCCAGCAGGGAAACGACTGGCTGGCAGTGGATCTGTCCCGCTGGGGCTGCGCAGGCGGCGATGACCAACGTTTCCGGCTGTTGCAGCAGGCTATTCTGGACAGACGCTGTGTCCGGTTCGATTATGTAGGCGCAGATGGCGCCAGCCAACGGACGGTGCAGCCCGCCAAGCTGGTCTACAAGGCATCCGCATGGTATCTGCAAGGCCTCTGCCTGACCCGGCAGGCCTTCCGTACCTTCAAGCTCAGCCGGATTCGGTCACTGGGCATCACGGACGAACCCTTTGCGCCGCTGCCGGAGCCTCCGCCCATCGAGAGTTTCGCTACCGGAACCCTGTACCCGGAGGTGCAGATCCGTTTCCCTGCTTCGCTGGCTTTCCGGGTCTATGACGAATTCGACGGGGATTCCATCATGGAAGAGACAGATGGCAGCCTGACCGTCACCGCCCGGATGCCCATCGATGACGGCTGGCTGTATGGCTACCTGCTTTCCTTCGGCGGCGCGGCACAGGTACTGGCCCCGGAGCAGTTGAAGGCCGGACTGGCGATCCACGCCCGGCAGATGGCAGCCCGTTACGAAAAAGATTGTCCTCATCCTCAAAACCAGACAGAAGGTGTCAGGTTATCTCCTGTATGCTGGGATCATCCCCAGAAGGGGAACATCATCACACAGGAGGATTACCCAATGGAACAGAAATTTTGTCAGAGCTGCGGCATGCCGCTGGGCGATGCGCAGGAAGTATACGGTACCGAAAAGGATGGAAGCCTGAACCGGGACTATTGCATCTACTGCTACAAGGATGGTTCCTTTACCGGCGAGATGACCATGGAAGAGATGATCGAATACTGCATCCCCTTTACCATGGAAGCCCGCCCCGGCATGACCTGGGAAGCCGCCAAAGCTGAAATGGAAAGCTATTTCCCTCGCCTGAAACGCTGGGCAAAGCAGGAGAAGCAGTGATGGAAGCCAGCCATCAGCAGCGGGAGGACTGCATCCGGCAATACATGCAGGGCTGGCTTACGCAGAACGAAGAGCTGCTGCTGGCAACCCTGTCCCAACAGATTCACATCATTGAAAGCTACGGCCCGGAATACATCGGGCTCGCCGAAGTGCAGCAATGGTTCCGCACATGGCATACCCGGGGACAGGTGCTCCGTTGGGATGCGCTTGGCTTTCTCCATCAGGGGGATGAAACCGTGGTCAAGTGGCATTTCGTCTGCCGCTACGAGGGTAACACATCGGGCTTTGACGGGCTTTCGCTGGTACGTTTCGATGCCTCCGGACGTATCCTTGCCATGGAGGAATACCAATCCAAAACGGAACATCACCGGCCTTACGTGCAGGGCGCAGCGCAGTGATTTCTCTGTATTCCCTTTGTTCTTCTTCCTCACCGGCGGATTGCAATGCGTCCGCCGGTGTAGTATATTAGGAAGGAATTTACCGAAGCGGAGGAAATCTATGAACCGAACCAAATTGCGAGACCGGCAGTTGCCGGATTACACCCGGGGAGAAGAGATTTTCAACATGGTATCCCACATTGTTGGCGGCGCTTTCGGCGTGATCGCGCTGATCACCTGCGTGACTGTTTCTGCTTTTCACGGCAGCGTGTGGGGTGTGGTCAGCAGCGTGATTTATGGTGCGTCGCTGATCCTTTTGTATACCATGTCCAGCGTATACCACGGTCTTCGGCCCAACATGGGCAAAAAGGTGATGCAGGTGCTGGATCACTGCACGATTTATTTTTTGATCGCAGGCACCTATACGCCAGTGGCGTTGTGCGCCATCCGTCCCCAGTTCCCTGTTTGGGGCTGGCTGATCTTCGGCTTTGTGTGGGGCGTATCGGCAGTGGCGGTGGTGTTTACTGCCATCGACCTGAAAAAGTACGCCAAACTGAGCATGGCATGCTACATCGGCCTTGGCTGGTGCGTGATGCTGGCGCTGAAACCCACCATCCAGTCCGTGTCCATGGGCGGGCTTTTGTGGCTGCTGGCGGGAGGCATCGCCTACACAGTGGGCGCTGTACTGTACGGTCTTGGACGCAAGCACCGCTACATGCATTCCATTTTCCATCTGTTCGTGCTGCTGGGCAGCATCCTGCAATTCATTGCGATTATTGGGTATATTCTGTAAGGCTATAAACAAAAACAGGGCGCGCAACGTTTCTTGCCGATGCGTTCCCTGTTTTTGTTTGTAAGTCGTGTTTTCTGCGCAGGCGCTTGCGTCAATCCATCAAGCGCAGCAGCGCTTCATTTTGCAGCAGCATACCCCGGGGCGTCAGTGCAAAGGCGCGGTCACTGTTTGGGCGCTGCTGCCAGCAGCCCAGCCCATCCCGAAGGATACTGTCCAGCGCAGGTCCGCAGCGTTTCGTCATGGACTGTCCATGGAGCGTTTCAAAATGCTTTTCGCTCACGCCCTCGTTCATCCGCAGACCCAGCATCATGGTTTCGAACATGGCCTCGTCCGTCCCGATCAGGGTTTTCTCCCGGACAATGTGGGGCGATTGTTCCATATACTGCTTCACATCCGAAGGATTTGCCAGCCGGACGCGCACCGCCCCCTGCTGCGCATCTGTCTCCGATGGCGGCACCATGCCGTGAGCTGCTGCCCCCAGTCCCAGATACCACGCCCCCTGCCAGTAGCCTACATTGTGCCGGCAGGCGAAGCCTTCCTTGGCATAGTTGCTGATTTCATACTGGTGATACCCATGCTTGCGAAGCACTTCGATCCCCTGACTGGTCATGGCAGCGCAGTCATCGTCATCGGGCACAGTGAGCTGTCCCCTCTCCACCTGCTGGCACAGGGGCGTGCCTTCTTCCACGATCAGGCTGTAGGCGGACACATGCGTCACATCCAGCGCGCAGATCCGCTCCAGAGTTTCCAGATAGTCGTTTTCTGCCTGTCCGGGCAGGCCGTACATCACATCGGCGTTGATGTTGGAGATACCCAACCGCTGCGCCATACGGATGCTTTCCTCTGCCTGCGCAAAGGTATGGATGCGCCCGATGCGTTCCAATAACTGATCCTGCGAAGCCTGTACCCCCAGTGACAACCGGTTCATGCCGGCATCCATCAGGGTTTCCAGCCACTTTTCCGTCAGCGTGCCGGGATTGGCTTCGCTGGTGAACTCAGCATCCTTTTGATGGGAAAAGCTTTCCCGTAGGGTACGCAGCACGCTTTTCATCAGCGGAGCGGGTACGATAGAGGGCGTGCCGCCGCCCAGAAAGACAGTGCTTACCTCCGCCCCGGTGTACTTCTCCCCCATGGCCCGGATCTCTTTTTCCAGCGCAGCGCAATAAGCCGCCATGGCATCTTCCCCAGCGGCGGCAGAAACAAAATCGCAATACAAACATTTCCTTTTACAAAATGGAAAATGGAGATATAATTGCAGTATCATATTGATCCCTCCGAGGGGAGTATACCATAACCAGGGAGGTTTTTCATCATGGCAAATATTGAACACATCTTTGAAATGGTGGTACATTTCTGTATTCTGCTGATCGAACTGGCAGGTACGGTAGTGATCGTGTGGAGTATGTTCCGGGGCTTCGTCGGCTTTGTGAAAAAGGATGAGGATACCCGCATCCAACTGGCGCAGGGCATCATGCTGGGTTTGGAATTCAAAATCGGCAGCGAGGTGCTGCGCTCGGTGATCGTCAGTTCCTGGAATGAACTGGGCACGCTGGCGGCGATCATTCTGCTGCGCTCCCTGCTGACGTTGCTGCTCCACTGGGAGATCGAAGCCGAGGAAAAACGGCAAGCCAAGCAGGAGCTGCACGAGTTAGCCCTGCAGGATCTGGAAGAACAAGCTGACGAGGAAAACGAAGAGGATCAGCCCTGAAGCCCGCCGGGCATAATGCGGATATTCTCCGCCGCCACTTCCGTATGGGCCAGACAAATGGATAGTATGACTGCGCTTTGGGCCGCGGTCACCTCAGATGCGCTTACCGCCACGGTGAGCGCATCGTTTTGCATCAAAACAAGGCAGGGCGCGAAACCCGCGTTGGTTAAGGCTTCCTCCAACCCCAGCTCCAGCTGATGCTGCTGGATCATCCGTGTCATCTGGCGGGCTGCCTGCTGCCGGGTTTCCTCTTGAAGAGTTTCATCATCGCACAGGGCTTGCAGCTTCGCCAGATCCTTTTCGTAGGCTGCCTCCCTTGTTTGGCGGGCGGTCAGGCTTTCCGGCGGCAGCGTGGGCACAGCCGTGGGGACAGTTGTTTCCTCAAACTGGCTGCCACTGGTTGAATGACTGTCCCCCGCCTTGGGCCAGAACGCCAGCAGGGCTGCCGCCGTCAGAAGAAGCGTCAGGATGCACAGCCGGACACGGGCATTCCTTGTTTCGTGGTCCGGTTTACCGGAAAACAGATCCTTTTTCTTGAGGTTCATCGCATTTCCTCCATTGATGATTGCATGTATTGTCTTATTCCGCATTGTACCTGCTACTCCCCCATGGCGAATACATCCACCGCTGCTTCCGGCAGTCCAAGCAACGTACGCACCGCCCGAATCAGCTCCAGCCGCACCGCCAGATCATCCGCGCCCTGCGCCACCACCAGCGCCCCTGTTGGCATCCCAACCGTTTTGCTGTCGCCGCCCGCATAAAACAAAGCCACTTCCACGCGGCCCGCTCCAGCAATGGAACCCAGTACTTCCGCGATCCGTTTTTCATCCCGGCTTTCCGCAGTGGATGCCCCCTCCCCGCCCAGAAACAACAGTGCCAGCAACGCCGCCATCGCAACCATAGCCCACAGGAGGGAGCGATTACTTAACCATCGTTTCCAATTCAAGGCACTTCCTCCTCGGGCATTCTCTGCCAACTGATGCTGGCTTGCGGCAGCGCCAGCCATTGGGCCAGGGCTTCGGTCAATGCTGTTTCTTCCATCAACAGTGGCTTTTCTCCCCGGCGCAGCGACAGCTGGATCCTCTCCACTCCGCCATCCTGCCGCAGATAAACCGCGGCACCGGCTTCATAGCCCGCCTTTCTGGCCTGACGAACACAAGCCGCTTCGATCTGATTGGCATAGCCGGTAAGCGCGATCCGCTGATAGCCATTGACTGTACGCGCAGGCTGCACCTGGGCAAACACAGGCCAATCCGTCTGTTGAGCCTGCCCCAGAAACCGTCCCAGCGAAAGAACCAATGCAGCCATTACCATCAGACTCACCGCCAAACGCACCATCTGCTGCCGCCTGGGCAGCAGAAGTTCACACAGCGCCCACAAGGCTGCCAGCGCTGCCAGTTGCCGCACAAATCCATTCACGACCATCCTCCTTTCCGCACTATCGGAGCATCACCGTGAAGTGCCCCACCATGACAAGCTGTGCCACCAGCAGAAGAAACATGGCCCCCACGCTGAGCTGGATGATAAACAACAGGGAAAACACCTCAGAATAGTCACTGATGCACCGGCACAGGGGGCTGTCCGTCATGGGTTCCAAAAGTGCAGCCACCGCCCTGTACAAAAGCATGGCTGCCACTGTACGGAGCAGCGGTGTCATCAGCCGTCCCAGAAGCAGCAAAAGCCCCAATACCCCTACCGCATTCTGGATCAGCAGCGAACTGCCCACCAGCGTATCCACCGTATCAGCAAACATGCCGCCCACCACTGGAATGAAATTATCCATGGCATATTTGGCAGTGCGGATGCTGACCCCATCCACCGCCGCTGCGCTGAGACCCTGAACCGTCATCACGCCGATAAACACAGTAAAACCCAGTCCCAGCGTCCAGTCGGCAGCCTGACGGAACAATTTGCACAGCTTGCCCACCCGCAATTGCTGGCTCAGCCCGCCCACCATGGTCAGCACCGCCACACTGACCGCCAGCGGCATGGTGGCCTGCTGCACCAGAGCTGTCATGGAACCCGCAGCCGCCATCACCGCTGGTTGATAAAACAGTGAACTGGCAGTACCGCCCACCGCTGCCAGCAAAGTGACCAGCAACGGAAACAGCGCCTGCATCAGCCCTGCCATGCCTGTTACAGACTGCTTGCACAGCGTTACATAAGCTTCCAGATCCGCTACCAGAAAGCCCATGGTCAGCAGCAAGCCGCCATAATGGGCTGCTCCGGATACGCCGCTGTTCAGGTGCAGTTGTTCCGCTACAGCAGCGATCAGCGCAGGCACCAAAAGCCTCGTCATCCGCCAGAGGGTGTCCCGGAACAGCCCAGCCGCTTTGCCCATTAACCACCGCAATGCTTCCTCGCCGGTCATCACCGCCTGACCGCTTGCCAGCGTTTTCAGCAGCGTGGCTGCATCCTGTATGAACAGGTCGCTTTCCTCCACTGCTTTTTGAAAAGCAGACAGATCAAGACCGGCAAGCGTCTCATCCACACTCCGTTCCAGTGCGGCGGTTGCCGCGGAAGGCAGGAAAAGCATACAGAGCCACAAGGCCAGCAACGCAGAAAACATCCGATAATGCTTCAGCACCCACCGGCGCAGCAGGGAAATGTCATAAGCACCTTCTTTTCCCCAAGGGCAGGAGCTTTTTTTCAGCAGCCCTTGCGGATGAACAGCCGCACCTTTTACAACCGCACTTTTCATTCCGTCTATCCCCTATGGTACCAAACCGACGATCATCTCCAGCAAATCCAGCAGCATGGGCGCGATAACCCCGAACATGCACCACTTTCCCACCATGCCCACCTTGAGCGCCAGCCCTTTTTCCCCCAGATCCTCGCAGGTCTGGGCTGCCAGATCTGTGGCGTAACTCATGCCGAGCACCTTCATCAGCAGCGACAGGTACTCCTTGTTCAAGCCGCCCAGCGCAGCCAGCCGGTCCAGCAGGGATTGCAGTCCGCTTACGCTTTCCAGCGCTCCCATCAGCAGGATCCCTCCGGCGATGACCGCCAGCACCCCCGCCGCCTCCGGCGCCAACCGGCGCACCACCAGACACAGCACAGCCGCTGCCACCGCCAATCCCAACCATTGCCAGAACATCATGCTCAGTAGAGGGAAAAGACGCTTTTAAGGCTGCCAAACAATTCAGACACCACATTCACTGCCAACAGCAAGGCGATCACCAGCCCCACCACCGTCACCAGCGTTCCCAGTTCCTCTCGCCCTGCCTGCTTGAGTACCATGCTGATAAATGCCACCACCACACCCAAACCAGCCAGTTTGAACAGTACATCCAGTTGCGCCATGGTCGTCTTCCCTCCTTTGCTGTGCTACCACAGCATAATCCCTGCCACAAGACCAGCCAGCAGCCCCAGCTGCACGCACAGTTTTCCACCGCTTCGGTGGTGCTTTTCCGTTTCTTCCATGGCTGGTTTCAAACGTCTCAAACAGGCAGCGACCGCTTCCTCCCGCATTGCGGCAGTGCCTGTGCCCAATTCGCAGAACAACTGGCGCAACGCTTCTTTGTCACAGTTTTTTTCGCCCGGACAGGGAATCTGCTGCTCTGCCCGCTGATAAGCCTCACGCAGGGCCAACAATGGCTTTTGGCGCACCATCGCCGCAACAGCCCGGAAACGTTCCGGCATGACGCCTCCTCTTGCAGCGCAGCATTCCTCCAGAAGTTCCAGCAGCCCAAGCCGTTCCTGCTGCAACATCAGCCGAAGACGCGCCAGCATGTCCTGTGTCTGATGGAGAAGCATATGCCTTGCCAGCAAGCGCTCCCGAACCGCCATCCCCGCAGCCAGACCAGCCGCAATGCATAGCATCGCACCCGCTGCCCCGCCCGTCATGGCAGTTCCATGGGATGGAGCTGGCTGTCATACACCGCCGCGATCTGCCCCACCTGATGTTCATCCATCAACACATAACGGTCAAACGCACGGTGCAGCACCAACTGCGCCATTACGCCACGGGTGGGAGGCGGCTGTACTTCCCTGCCGTGCAGCGTACTCAACACCGCCACTCCGGCGGCGATGCAATCCAGCACAGCCTGTGCATCTGTGGCGGTGCCCAGTTCATCGGTTACCAGCACATCCGGGCTCATGCTGCGCAGCATCCATCGCAATCCTGCTTCCTTGCAGCAGCCGTCCAACACGTCCGTATGGGGACCCACAGACAACTGTGCTTCCCCGCCGCTCATGGCAGCGATCTCGCTGCGTTCGTCAACGACGCCCACCCGAAAACCGCGTTCAGACAAGCGGCAGCAGGCATCCCGGAGCAAGGTGGTTTTTCCACTGCCCGGAAGACCCACGATCAGCGCGCTCATCACCCGGCCTGTTTCATCCGTTAAAAGAGGCAGCAGCCTGTCCGCTGCTCCCCGCCACTGGCCTGCTACACGGATGCACAGGGAAGAGATCTCCCGGAGAGCCCGTACGCTCTGCCCCTGCAGCAGCACCCGCCCGCAAAGCCCCATTCGGTGCCCGCCCCGCAGCGTCACAAAGCCGCTGCGCTGTTCCTCCACCCGGGCGTAGAGGGCATGCTCGCACAAAGCTTCAGCGATTTGTCCCACCTGCTGCGGCGTGGGTTCCAAGCCGCAGGTTTTGGTCTCTCCGCTGGTACGAATCTCCGTTTTCTGCCCCGCACGGATGCGGATCTCCTGCACCGTGCCTTCCGGCATTTGCAAAAGGGTCCGCGCCACAGGCCGTGGAAGGCAATGGGCCATTTCCTCCAGAGATTGCCGCTGGGTTATCATGTTTTCTCCCCCTATTCAAACAAAATCAGGCCGATAGCCCGAAAAAACGCGTGATCGGCATCATCCTTCGCAGGCAGACCCAGAGCCTTTCTGGCAGCCCGGACCGCCTGCACTGTGCCCGCGCCATAAATGCCATCCGCGCTGCCCCAGTAATAGCCCAGAGCACGCAAACGCTGCTGAAGCGCTGCCACTCGGCTGGAACGATCCCCCGGCCCAAGAGCCGTCAGATGAGTATCCAACAGGCCAAAGGGGCCGCCTTCGATCACCACTTTGGTGCCATTGGGCACCTTGGCGTAGAGTTCTTCTGAATCCTTCACAAACATGCGGATGCAGCCATGACTGGCATTGGAGCCGATGGAACCAGGTTTGTTGGTGCCATGGATGCCAAATTGTCCCCAAGGCACAGTCAACCCCAGAAATCGGGTGCCAAAACCACCCAACTCCCCGGCAAAACGATGATTGATGAAAAACGTACCGATGGGCGTAGGCGTGCCGCCTGCCCCGGTGGCGATCGGATATTGCTTACGAACGCTGATGCCCTCATACAGTGTCAGGGTTTTCTGGTGAATGCTGATGAGGATCCATAATCCCTTGGGCACATTGGCCCGACAGACAGCGTCGCACTGAGCGCCTGCCTCTTCAGCCCGCTGCTGAGCCACGGCTGCACAGCCGGTGAGCACACCCGCAATCAGGCAGACCGCCAGCCACAGGCACAGCCCGTGCAGTTTCCTTTCCTTGCCGTCCATCGTCTCACCGCCCCTGATTGCTACTCCCAACCATATGAGCTGCCGCTGCCGGATATGCACCTTGAAATGCTTGTAACAGTTCCCCACGTAAACAGGAAAATCAATACGATGCGTCGAAACCATATGTATACAAAAAGCTGCCCGAAAAACGGACAGCAAGGAGGTTAGGTCTCAATGATGAAGAAATGTGTTCTGATGTTGCTGGCAGCAGCGTTGTTGGTTTTGCCCTTCGGTACTTTGGCTGAGGAAGCTGCCATTCAGCTGCCCTACGGCGTTTCCTTCGGCATGAGTCTGGAGGAAGCGGCAGAAGCTATCGGCGAGGGTGCCCATGTAGAAGAATGGTATGAGGACGAATCCGAAAAGGATGGCACCGGCTCCATTTTTCTGGAGGATGTGCCGCTGGGCATCGGCAACATTCAGGCAGGATTTATGAGCTTTGATGTAAGCCGCAACAACAGCCCCCGGGAGCCGCGTCTGGATGCCATCAGTCTGTCGGTAGCCTTTGAAGGCAACTGCATCGCGGCTTTCCGCGCAACACTGGCGGACCTGACCGCTGCATACGGTCAGCCGGACAGCGATCCCTTTGACCAGTACGGGCGGGAATCCTATCAGGAATACGGCAATCTGACTGCCAGCTGGACCTTGCCGGACACCCGGATTTACCTTAGCCTGAATCAGACATACACGGACAATGGCAGCATCGATCTGAATTACGCCTACCGCCTGTGCTACGACCTGAGCGATCTGGAACAATAAGAACAAGCAGCAAATGAACCCCGCCACCGCAAACGCGGCAAGGCGGGGTTCATGCGATTATGCGTTTGTTTCCGGAGCATACAGCATCGCGCCAGGGGTCTGGATGAAGCCCAGTTTCTCATACAGCGGTTTCCCCATTTCGGTGGCGGTGAGCATGATGTTAACGCAGCCATAAGCCTGCGCCCGGCTGACAATGCGCCGCAGCATCTCCGAGGCGATGCCCTGCCGGCGGTAATCCGGCTCCACAAACACACTGGTGATGTAGGCATTTCTGCCGGTGTGGTTGCGGGAAGATGGCACGGAGAGATAGTAAAACGCGATGGCGGTTCCCACGCAACGCCCGTTATCCTCAGCGATGACCGCATCGCAGGTCATTTCTTTCAAACCGTTTTCAAAGAAAGCCCGGCAGTTGTCCCGGATGTCTGCATAATTCGGGTGAGTCGGGCCGACTTTGATAAAACGGAGGCGTTCCTCCACCAGAAAGTCAAGGTCGGCATAAGTGGCATAGCGATAGTCCGTCATGGCTTTCACTCCTGTTCTTCCTCCTGCAGGCGGATCGCCGCCTCAATGGCTTCCTTGCTGTCCTCGTAAGAATAGCCCCGCCGGGCCATGGCGGCCAGCACCTTCTGCATTTCCTTGCGGACATCGTCGCCCTTGTGGCGGCGCAGCAGCTTGGCAGCCAGATGAATGGCGGCTTCGTCCGCTTCCTCCTGCGGCAGTTCCTCCATGGTTCGGTCGATGATGTCACGGTTCAGCCCTTTACGAACCAGTTCCATGCGGATACGGGTCCGGCCCATTTGTCTGCGGGCGCAGGAAGCGGCATAGTCCCGGGCAAAGGCTTCGTCATCCAGCAGGCGCTCCTTTTCCAGCTTATAGAGCACCATATCGATGGTATCCTCCAGATAATGAGCGCGCTCCAGCTTCTGGCGGATCTCCCCGCCGGAACGGGCCCGCTGAGCCAGCAAAGCAACGGCTTTGTTGAGGGCTTCCGGGTATTGCCGGGGCAGGAGCCACTGGCTGAATTCGGCAAAATCCAGTTCCTCCCCTTCGCTGAGGGGTCGCTCTGCCCAGATATCCCGGCTGAGCATCAGCTGGATTTCCTCGTTGATGGTTACCAGCATGCTATGCCGTCCGCTGCGTTCCACCGAAGTGACCACATCCTGTTTCATGGGCGGGTCACTCCTTCCCGGCAAGCAGTGCGTTGATCAGGCGGCGGTTAACGGAAGCCAGATGACCATACCGCCGTTCGCCAGCGCCGCTGTTGAGGGCTGCAAAGCCATTGCCTGCCTCATCAAAAAATACGCCATTCACTGCGCCATAGGCAAAGCCCTGATGGCCCCACAAAGGACGATCAAGTACCTGCGCGTCATCCAGCGACAATAATCCCATGCCGTGGCGCATGCGGATCTCCTGCTGGGGCCAGTCCGTGGTGGGCGTGCGCATCAGCCGAAGGCCGTGGTCGTCAATGAAGCCGGGATGGCTGCCGCAGCACACCAACGCCAGCTTCGCCAGCATCTCTGCCGTCAGGAACAGGTTGCCGGAAGCCAGCAGATAATGCCGCTGAGGATCGGGTTGTTGTAATGGAACGGCAGTTTCCAGCCGCTTCTGGACGCTGAAGCCACCCTCTTTGGGCAACACCCGGTAGCTGTCCGCGATTTTGTCCGCAGGCAGGGTGGTGATATCGAAAGTGGCCTGTATCCCCAGAGGAGAAAAGAGTTCCTTCTGCATCAGGGTTTCGATGCACATGTCAAAGCGTTTTTCCAGCAGGCAGCCGATCATGCCCGCCGCCAGATTGCTGTATTGGAAGAGCATACCCGGCGGGTTGGGGCTGAATGAAGCGGGATTGCGGAGCAGAACGCTCAGATCAGCCGGGTTGGCAAAGGATCCGTAATAAGCAGGCGAATCCACAATGGAAGACGTGTGGTTCAGCAACATACCCAGCGTAATGGGGGAACCCGGAAAACGAGGGTTTTCCACTTTCTCGCCCCAAAAATCGGAGATGTCTTCCCGCACATCCAGCTTATCCATGCTTTGCAGGCGGAACACCAGCAGGGCCGTCGCCATCTTGGCAATGGATGCGGTGCGGAAGATGGTATCCGCTGCTACAGGTTTCTTTTCACCCTCAAGGCTGGCGTATCCGGCTGTGATGCAATCCGTCAGGCGGCCTTCCTCAAACCGCTGGATGCACGCGCCCACCACATGATTGGCTTTCAAAGCCTTGGTGACTGCATGGTTTACGTTATCGCTGCCGCCTTGGGCCGCTTTCCAGCCGCACCGGCGGCCTGCCACAGGCAAAGCCAGTCCGTACAAGGTATTTTTCAACTTTCCTACGGGCATGGTTCTCTCTCCTCTTTTGCGGATTGATTTTCTTTTGCGGTATGAACACTGTTGATCAGCCAGCCCACCAGCGCCGGGAGGGCCAAGCTGCATACCAACGCATGCAGCAACTGCGCAAACGGTTCATATGGATAGGCGACAGCGATCCGTAGGCACAGCCCATCCCACACGATCATGGGCAACAGGAAGGCAGTAGCGGCTGTCCGTCCGGTGCCGCAGGCCACCCGTGTCCAGATGACACAGCACAGCATGGTCACCATCAGCAACATATACCAGAAGGTATTACCCAGCACAAACCAGCGGGCCATGGCGACTGCTGTTGCCAGCAAACAGGGTGGGAAGCACCGTCCGAAGGCCTCGGGACGATCCAGCCGGCAGACGCGCCACAGCAGCACAAAGGCTGCCACCGCACACAGGATCAGGCTCAGGTACTGGGAAGCACGCAGGCTGCCGATCATCAGGCTGTCCTGCCGGAGTTGTTCGATGATAAAGCGCCCGCTGCCATAGATGAGCATGTACCAGCAGAGCATATTGCCCGCTTGACGCTGGCTTTTGCGGAGCAGCCACAGGGCGACGAAGCCGCACAGGTTCCACAGGGATTCATAAAAGAAGGTTGCCATGTGCCATTCATAGCCGCCCGCCGCCGGAACCTGTACCCCCAGCGGGAAAAACTGAAACGCCGGATTTTCAATGACTGGACCATAGGCCTCCATATTGAAGTAGTTGCCCCAACGCCCGATGGCTTGCGCCAGCAGCAGTCCGGGGACCACCATATCCGCAAGGGTCAGAAAGCGGAGCTTTTTGCAGCGGGCATACACCCATGCGCCGATGGCTCCGCCGATCACCGCGCCATAAATCGCAATGCCCCCCTGCCACACATACAGGATGGAGATGGGATCGGGCGCAAAGAGTTCCCAGCTCATCAGCACAAAATACAGCCTGGCGCCCACAATGCCACAGGGAACAATCACCAGCGCGATATCCAGCGCAGTGTCCTTGGGCAGACCCAGCCGTTTTTCTTCCAAACCAGCAAGCCAGATGGCGCAGATCACGCCTACCACGATCAGCAGGCTGTACCACGGAATCCCGAATAAAAAGGTTCTGGAATAAGGAATCGACAAGTCAAACGCTCCTTTCCAAGCATCTTTCATTATATGCTGCCCCAAAACCGCCGTCAAGCACAGAGATACTGTGCCAGAAAGCGCCGATATGTAAGAGGTTTAGCAGAAAACATTTTGAGATCGTGGATTTGAAAGGATCATTCAAAGCGAAAACGTTGACTGTCGAACGTTTGGCTGATTGTAAGCGCATACATCATCCTTTTTCTTTCGCCGAAATGCGAGATTTTACATATTGAAATTTTACATAAGTGAAGGTATAATTATCAAGTTAGGATAGGATGAGCATTGGGGACGAGGTTCCGCCAGTGAATCGTCCTCAATCAACAGAAGGAGGCACACCCCAATGAACAAGTATGTCTATCTGTTCACTGAAGGCAACGGCACCATGCGTGAACTGCTGGGCGGTAAGGGCGCCAACCTGGCCGAAATGACCAACATCGGTCTGCCGGTTCCCCAGGGCTTTACCGTTACCACCGAAGCCTGCACGAAGTATTACGAAGATGGCCGCATGATCAACGCTGATATCCAGGCTGAGATCATGGAGTATGTTACCAAGCTGGAAGAGATCACCGGCAAGAAGTTCGGTGACAAGGAGAACCCCCTGCTGGTCTCCGTGCGTTCCGGCGCCCGCGCTTCCATGCCCGGCATGATGG
>SVGQ01000145.1 GCA_015056245.1 Clostridiales bacterium
CGGTGGTTTCGGAACCCTTGCGTAGCAAGGGATACCTATCGCCGTTTGCCGCCCGGCGAGCCGTAGGCTCGTAGGCAAACGGTGCAACACTCGTCAAAAAAGCCGCCGTAGGCGTGTTTTTTGACGACCTGAGGGCATGCGCCGCCTTGCTGCGGGTATGCCCTGTTTTACTGTGCGGCTGAACGATGGGCAGCGCATTCTTCCTGATTTTCCTTCTTTACCCCCAAATCCCCGCCCGGTCCGCATTGGCACAAGCCTGCCGATTATGCTATAATCAGCAATGTTGATCCCCCAACTCCCCGACCACCCCAAAGGAGGTCTCCAGCATATGGCACAGTCCGATCCCCGCAAGCGCCCGCCACAGGCGGCTCCCGGCGGCGCGACCATTCCCGGCGCGGTTATCCGCATGCAACAGCCCAATACCGCCAACCTGCCCCAGCAGAAACCCATCGACGATGATGCTGTCATGGAGCCGCTGCCCACCCCATGGTGGAAAAAAGCCATCAAACGCACCTTGATGGTGGTGCTGGTGCTGCTGGCGCTGGTGTTTGGCTATCTGTTTCTTTTGATGGGCGAGCCGGATGAGGAACTGGAAAATGCCGATCCCGTGGCAACTGCCGCGCCCATCACCATCCCCATGAACGCCCTGGAAGCCCCCGGCGACGCCTATCTGCCCTCGCTGGCGGAGACCTTTGGTCAGCCGGTACTGGCTTTCTGCTCTGCGGAGGTGACCATGCAGCGGGCCCGGGTGTACGATACTGCCTTCGGCGGCGAATATGCCCGCCGGGTGACCCTGTACTACCTATTGGACGACGGCGCGGAGGTGCTGGTGGAGAGCATCCGGCCCATTGATGCCATCACGCTTCTGGAAGGCGACTTCATTTTGCAGGCCGACCGGCTCTACGCCATGGCTGGTCTGGAAGCCGCCCGCATGCAGAACGATGACCAGATCTGCTTCTTTGGGCAGGGCGAGGGCGCAGTCTACGCCATCACTTTGCCCCGCATCGACGAAGCCCGGCTGGATGTGCTCCTGCGCCAGACCCTGCTGGTGACCGCTGACCAGCCCCAATAATACAAAGGAAGGTTTACCCCCCATGCAAACCAATGTACGCACCCAGAAAACCAGCGTGCTCATCAAGCGTTTTCTGCCCTATTTCAAGAAGTACCTGCCCATTCTGATCTTTGACCTGTGCTGCGCCGCCCTCACCACCCTGTGCGAGCTGGTGCTGCCCATGATCGTCCGGGCCATCACTGACCGGGCCACCTCCGGCGCGGCTGCCCTCACCGTGGAGTTTGTGCTGAAAATCGGCGGCCTGTACGTGCTGCTTCGCATCATCGACGCTGCCGCCAACTTCTATATGACCACCCGGGGTCATCACATGGGCACCTTCATCGAAAGCGACATGCGTCACGATCTGTTTGAGCACCTGCAGAAGCTGGGCTTTGCCTATTATTCCTCCGCCAAAATCGGTCAGCTGATGGCCCGCATCACCAGCGACCTGTTCGAGGTGACTGAATTCGCCCACCATTGCCCGGAGGAATTCTTCATCGCCGCCATCAAGATCACCGTGCCCTTTGTGATCCTTATGGGCATGAACCCCATCCTCACCCTGATCGTTTTTGCCATGATCCCCCTGATGATCCTCTGCACCCGCTTTTTCAACAAGAAGATGCGCCAGACCTTCAAGGAGCGCAACCATCAGGTAGGCGAGATCAACGCGCAGGTGGAGGACAGCCTGCTGGGCATCCGGGTGGTGAAGAGCTTCGCCAACGAGCCCATGGAGCTTACCAAATTCGACCGGGGCAACGAGCAGTTCGTGAAGATCAAGAACAAGAGCTACATCTACATGGGCGGTTTCCACACCACCACCCGGGTTTTTGACGGCCTGATGTACATCGTGGTGGTGGTGGCAGGCGCGCTGTTCATGATCGGCGGCAAGCTGACCGCGCCGGATTACATGGCCTATCTGCTTTACGTGAGCACGCTGCTCACTTCCATCCGCCGCATTGTGGAGTTTATGGAGCAGTTCCAGCGGGGCATGACCGGCATTGAGCGTTTCATCGAGATCATGGATGATGAGCCCGATGTGGTGGATGCCCCCGACGCCATCGAGCTGACCGATGTGCAGGGCGATGTGACCTTCGACCATGTCAGCTTCCACTACAGCGACAACGACAAAACCGTTCTGGCGGATGTGAACGTGCATGTACCTGCCGGTGAGCGGGTGGCTTTGGTTGGTCCCAGCGGCTCCGGCAAAACCACCCTGTGCAACCTGATCCCCCGCTTCTACAACCTGACCGGGGGCCGCATCCTCATCGACGGCAAGGACATCACCACCCTGACCCAGCGCAGCCTCCGGGAAAACATCGGCATGGTGCAGCAGGAGGTATACATGTTCTCCGGCACCATCGGCGAGAACATCGCCTACGGCCTGCCGGGAGCCTCTCAGCAGCAGATCGAGGAAGCTGCCAAGCTGGCTGGCGCCCACGAGTTCATCACCCAGCTGAAAGACGGCTACGATACCTTCGTGGGCGAGCGGGGCGTGAAGCTCTCCGGCGGTCAGAAGCAGCGCATCTCCATCGCCCGGGTGTTCCTGAAAAACCCGCCCATTCTCATTCTGGATGAGGCCACCAGCGCGCTGGACAACGAAAGCGAGCGTCTGGTGCAAAAGTCGCTGGAAAAGCTCAGCGTGGGCCGCACCACCTTCACCATCGCCCACCGATTGACCACCATCCGGGGTGCCAGCACCATCTGGGTGCTGACGGAGAACGGCATCGAGGAGCAGGGCACCCACAAGGAGCTTATGGAGAAAAAAGGCTTGTACCATCAACTGTATCAGATGTACACCGAGGAGGCATAAACCCATGGTCAAGACAATGGCAAACCCCTTCATTCCCACCCACGGCTGCTGGCTCTACGGCGTAAAGCCCCAGTATGTGCAGGTCAAGAACCTGACCGAGGACGAACTGGCAACGCTGGAAGGCTGCGCCTATGATGAGGGTTACGACTGCGTCCGCGTGCTGGTGGATGCTGACGACACCGCCACCGCCGCCCTCTTGGAAACCGAATACGCCCATGCTGCCGGCAAAACCGCCGAAGGCCAACTGTGCTTTGAACTGACGCTGGGTGATTGCCCCATCCTGCCCATTCCCATGCATCCCGCCTACCGCTACGGCGACATGACCCCCTGGGGCGGCGACAAGCTGGGCAGCCTTTTTGGCAAGGACATTCCCGACCCCCGCACCGGTGAAGCGCTGGAGATCAGCGCCATTCCCCAGCTGGAGAGCGTTTCTCCCTCCGGCGAGACCCTCACCGAGCTGATCTCCTGGCACGGCGAAGCCCTCACCGGTCTGCCCGAAGGCGAGGCTTTCCCGCTGCTTCTCAAGCTGCTCTGCGCCAAGGGTTCCCTCAGCGTGCAGGTGCACCCGGATGACGAGTACTCCGGCAAGCACGAAGGCAAGCTGGGCAAGACCGAAGCGTGGGTCATCCTGAATGCGGAGGAAGGCGCCAGCATCCTCTACGGCATCGAGGACGGCGTTTCCATCGATCAGCTGGGCCGCGCCCTCACCGCTGGCGAGGATATCGAGCCCATGATCCACCGGGTACCCGTCAAAGCCGGCGATGTGTTCTACATGCCCAGCGGCATGGTGCACGCTATCGGCGGCGGCATCGTGCTCTACGAGATCCAGCAGAGCAGCGATGTGACCTACCGCCTCTGGGACTTCAACCGCGTAAACGACAAGGGCGAGAAGCGTCCCCTGCACATTCAGCAGTCTCTGGATGTGATCGACCCTGCCCTGAAAGGTCAGTTGGCCCACATGCCCGAGGGCGGTCACGGCGTGACCCGCCTCTTGGATGTGCCTGCCTTCAAGCTGGATTGCGCCTGCGTCACCGGCGAGCTTCCACTGGAAAAACGCAACGGTTTTGTCATGCTCACCCCCATCGACGACCTGACCCTCTGCTGGGATGGCGCTGCCCTGCCCGTCAAAGCCGGTCAGAGCGTACTGCTGCCCGCCGCCTGCCC
Organism: Clostridiales bacterium; assembly: GCA_015056245.1. Lineage (GTDB taxonomy): Bacteria > Bacillota > Clostridia > Christensenellales > Aristaeellaceae > Limiplasma. The sequence continues at coordinate 4,026 of SVGQ01000145.1, forward strand.
TGCCGTCACCCTGAAAGGCACCGGACGGGCGTTGATGAGCGCGGTGTGTTAAGGACGGATACAGGGACGGTGGGGGACGGATGTGGGGCGCTGCCCCACACCCCGCAAGGGGCATTGCCCCTTGACCCGGCTTTGCCGTACTTTGCACGGCAAGTGGGAGCTTTTGGTATGGATCAGCTTCCCATACCATGTCTTTTGCAAGGGGGTCAAATGCTATACCAATGTGCGTGATCGCTTGGCGATGAGTTGACTTGCCAACCAAAGGAAATTGCATCCATTCCACTTTTTCACCCAACAGAAAATGCCCCCGGAGCCGCCGACCAACTCGGCAGCCCGGGGGCATTGCTTATTCTTCTGTTTTCAGTGCAGTGGGTTCCGTTGCTTCCTGCACGCCTTCGCCGTCCCAGTCCACGGGTTGACTGCAATCCTCAAAGGGATTCTGTTCCTTCCAGTCTGTCTCTTCATCCTCCGGCAATGCAAACCGCTCTTCCTGAGGTAAGGTCATGCCATACGCGCCGCCTGCCGCTTCCATCCGCTGACCCAGCATCTCCCGCAGTTTTTCCGGGAAGGGCACCCCTGCCAGCGACAGATTCTCCAGCAGGCTCAGGCCTTCATTGGCGATATAGAACCAGCATATCGCGTCCCGGCATACTGCGTGATCCGCGCCCATGGCCTTGTCCAGCAGCGCTGCCACCAGCACACACAGCAGCATCAGACCCTTCTTGGCAAGGCCCATAGCGCCCACTTTGCTGCTCAGGCCGCCATAGGCCGTTTTCAGGCTGCGGCCCATGGCGGCTACCACAAGGCCACTGATATAGTCTGCCGCCATCATCGCCATCAATACGCAAAGCAGCGTATCCCAGCCGCCGAATGCACCGGCGATCCCGCCGCTGACAGCTGCCGTAAAGCAGATCACCTTATCCCAGATTTTGTTCCATTCCATTCATTTTTCACCCCCCAATGATAAACTCACTCATGATAAATCCCTTTCTGTTGCCGTAGCGGGCCCGGACCCATGTGGTGCCCTCCGCGTTGATCAAGCCCTCCACCAGCACTGCGGCCCCATTGGGCACTTTCCAGTACAGGCTGCTCCTGCGGCTGGGTCTGGCCCGCAGCTTCACCGGGTTGCCATCCGGAGTGGATACCTGCGCCCAATCGGAAAAGGCGGTGGGGTTGTTCCCATCGGTCAGGGCATCCGTCTGACCGGAGCTTTGTTCTGGAGGGGTCTGCGCAGCACTGCTGCCAGCTGCCGGAATCCCACTCTCCGCAGAAGCCGGATTCCCTTCTGTGCCGTTCGCTGCCGATCCGTCTGCGGCTGAACCTTCTGTAACCGCAAGCCCATAATCCACCCACTGGCAAAGCCCCACCCGGTTCCATCCACCGGATCCGCTTGAGCCGCTGAACGCTCCGATCTTCACCCCGCCCCGGGAGGAGCTGGCATGCAGCGCCCCTTTTCCCGCGCCCAGATACACCCCCATGTGGGAAGCGTTGCCTGTGCCGTCGCCCTGATATTTATCCGGCTCTTTGCCATCGTTCCGCACAATGAACAGCCACGCCCCTGCCGGAATATGCCCGAACTGCTGCTTGCAGGCTTCCGGCGTGCCCGTCCATACACAGGCCCGGTAGTGAGCGTTGCTGCCTGCCAGATTGCACTCCTTGCGAGGAATACCGCAGCGGATCAGCAGATATTCACATAATCCCTGACAATCCATGCCGGTGAGGGTCATGCCGCCCAGCACATAGGGGATCGAACGTTCTTTAGCGAACTGTGCGAGGGTAAAGGCCTCCGCCAGATAGTTTTTCACGCTGGTTTGGCTCATAAAACTCACGCTCCTTCCCTTTCAGAGTATGAATCCGGCGATTTCCGGGTGAATGCCGCAACCATTGCATTACATAACACCCCGGCGGGACGGTAAAACCGTTCTGCCGGGGCGCTGTCTGCTGCTGGTTA
>SVGQ01000018.1 GCA_015056245.1 Clostridiales bacterium
GGCAAACGGCGATAGGAGCCCCTTGCTGCGCAAGGGTTCCGAAACCACCGTACACGCCGCTGGTTTCGGTTTGGCAATTGGAGGGCTGCGGCCCTCCAATACCTCCATGGGTTGTTTGACAGTCTGAGGAACTGCTTTTTCATAGCAGTTCCTCAGGATTTTTTACAGATATGCCGCCAGCGTATTCAGCGCCGCCAGACTGCCTTTCACCTTCAATTTGCCGGTAAGAAGGGCCGCAGCGGGCTTTAGCTGCTTGTTGAATATCGCCAGCAGATGCTGCTCCTTGCCAAGGATGGTCACATCCACGGGCGCCGTTTCATCCAGCGGGGCATAGCGCCCGTTCTCCAGCGAAAAGGCGCGGCTGGTATCGCTGTCTGTCGCGCAGAGGCGATAGCGGTAGGTAACATCCGCAAAGGTATCCTGATGGCGAATGAGCAGTTCCACCAGTCCATCCAGTACCTGCGCCAGACTCATATTGCCGCTGCCCTTTTGCAGCATCGCTTCCAATTCTTGCTGAAATTGTTCTTTTGCCATGGGGAATACCTCCTTTGATCTGTGAATCAGTCGGGGAACAGTTTGTCCAGAAGCGCGCTCACGCCCCGGTTCACATCCCGCCATGTGGCCTGAAAATCGCCGGTATACCATGGGTCAGCCACATCGGAGGAATCGCCGCAAAACTCCAGCAGCTTGTGGACCTTGCCCTCCGGGTCGCCGCCGCAGATGCGGTGAATGGAGCGTATGTTGCTGCTGTCCATGCCGATCAGGTAATCAAAATCGCTGTAGTCCTGCACATCCATTCGGCGGGCAGTCTTGCCCTTGCAGGTAATGCCGTGCTCTGCCAGCACCCGCCGGGTGCCGGGATGTACCGGGTTGCCCTGTTCCTCGTAGCTGGTAGCGGCGGATTCTACATGGCACAGGCGGCTCAGCCCCCGCTCCTCCAGCATATCTTTACAGACGAACTCTGCCATGGGGCTGCGGCAGATGTTGCCCAGACAGATGAACAGTATCTTTTTCACGATCTCCCCAAACCTCCCCCAATATCGGAATTCTGCTATACCAGTGGGTGCACGCAGAATGCCCACATCTCAGGGCGCGTGCGTACTTATCATACCATACTGATATTCTTTTTGCTATATGGATTCCCCATGGGGCAGTGAAAAGAACTCTGCTCTTGCCGGCTTTCTGTCTGAATGGTAAAATGGGTGGAATCAAATGAATTTGCGTAAGGAGCGATTCAGGAAAGAGGTGCGCATCATGATCTACAGACTGCCCGGAATCAACGATCAAGCTATTTTGCAGGCTTATGTACAGGAACATTATGATCATCAGGAAGACAGTATCAGCGCCAGTGTGGGATTGCTGGCTTCGGATTATCCTGACTGGGTGGAGAAAATTGGGGCCAATGCAGCATCTGGCAATGCCCAGTGGGGCAAGTCGCTGCTGTACCTTTGCTTTGATCAGAATAACCTGGTCGGTTTGCTGAGCATCCGGTATGAGTTGCCGGAAGCATTGAGCCAGTCGATTGGCGATATCGGGTACGGGGTAAGGCCCTCCGAACGGAACAAGGGCTATGCTACTGCCATGCTTCGGTACGCGCTGTCTGTTTGCAGGGAAAAAGGAAAGAAACGGGTGATCCTCGGCTGCTACAAGGATAACGCGGCCTCCGTTGCAACCATCCGCAAAGGCGGCGGTGTGTTGATTGCGGAAAATGACAATTATGCACAAGGCAGGATCAGTCAGTATTATTCGATTGATCTGTGAGCATAGCAGACGATGAGAGAAACTCCATTCTGTCCGTCATCAGATCCTTGGCCTGAACCAGCGGATGGTGATAGCGTTTACGCCCTTCTGGAAGCCGGAGCATTTTACAGATCACTGTGCCCAGTTTCCGATAGGCTTCCGGGGTTTGAAACTGGATGGCTTTGGTGGGGCAATAGGCAACACAGGCATTGCAGCCATGGCAATGATGATGCCAGCTGGGATGCTTGTCCTCCATGGTGATGTTTCGTGTGGGGCAGACTTTTGCGCAAATTCCGCAACCCCTGCAGCGGTCATCGGCATAGAAGCCCTTGTCGTATTCATGCTCAATGGCAAGATAGGGTCCCATTACCTTGCCGAACCGGCGTCGGGTTAACGGAGACATACGGGGGTAGTCCCGCAGATTCTTACCGCTGATCTCCCTGCCGGCTTTTTTTATCTGCTGATCCATATAGGGGAGCATAAGTTTTTCCGGCGGGAAGGGCGGGTATGCAATACATTGGCTGGCAACACAACGCAATGCGCGTCCGTAATGGAGACGCGCTCCTTTTTTTTCAAGAAGCTCCGCCACAGTTTCAAAGCTTTTGCCCAGAACAGCGATGTAGGTCGTAACCATAAACAGGTAAGCCTTGGGATTGATAGCAAGTCCAGCGATGAATTCCTTGAAGGCTCCCGGTACATCCCATTCGTACACAGGGCAGACGAAACCGATCACATCAGCATCTTTCGCAGAGACGCTTTGAGGGTCGCAGCGTACCGAGATCAGCTGTGCACCATCCAACGCTTCTGCGATTTTTTGTGCCGCATACAGGCTGTTCCCCGTTCCGCTGAAATAGTAGATCACCTTTTTCATCAGAGTATCCTCCTGCGAATGCTAAAGTGTCACACTTGTGGCTTTTTCAAAATCATTATATAATCGTTGGGTGGTAATGACAATCAGATATGCGAATGTGTCACACATTCATAGGATGTGTGACACAAAGAAACGGAGCCTGTATGAATACGACCAACGGAAGAATTGCGGAAAAATCCAGGCAGAAGATCGTGAATGCGCTGCTGGTGGTTATGCAGCAATATGACTATAAAGAAATCACCATCACGCAGATTGCGCAGGAAGCCAAGCTGTCCCGAAAGACCTTTTATCGTTTGTTTGGCGATAAAGAAGCGGTGCTGTCGTACCTGTTTGAAAGCTTGTATACCGAGTGCTTCACGCGGATGAAAGCCCAAGGTACCCAGCACTATTGGGATATAGTTCAGTGTTATTTTGATTTTTGGGAAGAGAGAAAAGCACTGCTGCAGATCTTTGGAAAAAGCAAGCTTCTGCCGGTTCTGTTTGACGGCGCATACCGGTATTCCTTCAACATTTTTGAATATATCCGCTCCCGGGAAACCGTCCGGCAATTCTCTGCACAGCTGCCGTATCTCCTTGCCTACAGTGTGGGAGGTATGCACAGCATGCTGCAAAAATGGGTGGAGAACGATATGACGGTTCCGTCCCGCGTGTTGATCGGGCAGCTGAAAGAGGGCTTCAGCTCAAGGGAATTGTGACCCTTCTTCCGCTTGAAATCCAAATCCAGGAGAGATATACTTAATCAGCTGAAATTGATTCTTCGATTGGTGGTGTAACAATGAAACTGCCAGCCATTCTGCTCTTTCTGGCTGCTGCAATGATCCTGCTGGCGCTGCTGACTGCCTACCTTTGCTTCCGCATCGTCTTTTATGTCTCCCGTAAAGGGGAAAATCATGAGGAAATCAGCCTTCCCAAGGGGAAAGCCTATCAGCCGTACAAGGAGGAAATCATCCACTGGACAAAGCGTAAACGCGCTCTGCCGTATGAGGAATTCTCCATCCGATCTTTCGATGGTCTCACATTGCGGGGCAGGTATTACGAATGCGAACCCGGCGCGCCCATCGAATTGATGCTCCACGGATACCACGGAACGGCTGAGCGCGATATGAGCGCAGGCATCTTCCGCAGTTTTTCGGTGGGTCACAGCGCATTTCTGGTGGATCAACGTGCCAGCGGTTACAGTGACGGGCATGTGATCTCTTTTGGTATCAATGAAAGCCGCGATTGCCTGCAATGGGTGGATTTCTTGGTGCAGCATTTTGGCCCGGATGTCAGAATTATGCTGGCAGGCATCTCCATGGGCGCAGCCACTGTGCTGATCGCTTCCGGTCAGCCATTGCCTGAGAATGTGATCGGCGTGCTGGCGGATTGCGGTTTCACCTCTGCGAAGGAGATCATCTGCGAAGTAATGAAAAAGCTGCACATTCCTCCGAAGATGCTGTATCCTTTTGTGCGGCTTGGCGCACGGCTTTACGGTGGGTTTGACCCGGAATCGCGTTCGCCCATCAAAGCAGTGGAGCATTGCCGGGTGCCTGTCATCTTTTATCATGGGGACGATGACGAACTCGTTCCCCATCGGATGAGTGCGGAAAATTATGAGGCCTGCGCATCCCCGAAGAAATTGGTCACCATAACCGGCGCTGGACATGGTCTGAGCTTTATCCGGGAAAAGGAAGGGTATCTGCAGGCATTGATTGCCTTCTGTCAGGAAAATGGGATTCCAGCGACTGATCATGGACTCACAAGGCTGTGAAACGGTGCTATATTGTGATGCATGGCTTGGCAAGTTTGCCCGGAAGCTCCCCTGAATATGAGATAAACAAAGGAAGCCGCCCACAGCGCAATCTGTGGGCGACTTCAAATAGGGGGATACTTCTTACCCAAGCACCATCCGGTCATTGACGATGCCGCCGCCGCTGGCCTTCGTAAACAGGTTCAGAAGCTGCTCTACCGTCAGCTGTTTCTTTTCTTCGCCGGAAATATCAATAATGACCTTGCCTTCGTGCATCATAATCAGACGGTTGCCGTGAGCGATGGCGTCCTTCATGTTGTGGGTGATCATCAGCGTGGTCAGCTTGTTTTTCTGCACGATCTGATCGGTCAGTTCCAGCACTTTGGCGGCTGTCTTGGGGTCAAGGGCCGCGGTGTGCTCGTCCAGCAGCAGAAGCTTGGGTCGGTTCATGGTTGCCATCAGCAGCGTGACGGCCTGCCGCTGACCGCCGGACAGCAGGCCCACCTTGGTGGACAGGCGGTTTTCCAAGCCCAGTTCCAAGGAGGCCAACAGCTCGCGGTAGTTTTCCCGGTCAGCCTTTTTCACACCGCGGACGAACCGGCGCTTGATGCCGCGCTTGGAGGCAATGGCCAGATTTTCAGCGATCTCCATATCGGGGGAGGTACCCTTCATGGGGTCTTGAAATACCCGGCCTAAAAACTGCGCGCGTTTGTGCTCCGGCATATTCGTTACATTCACGCCATCAATTTCGATGGTGCCGTAGTCTGGCTTCCACACCCCTGCGATGGCGTTGAGCAGCGTGGATTTCCCCGCACCGTTGCCGCCGATGACGGTGACGAAATCGCCGTCCTTCAGTTCCAGATTCAGCCCATCCAAGGCGGTTTTGGCGTTGACGGTACCTGCGTTGAAGGTTTTTTGCAGATCGGTGATCTTAAGCATGACCGTCACCTCCGTTCACCATCTCATGGGGATGCAGGGATTTATGCTTGGTGAAATACTCGCTCTTCAGATACGGCACCGCCAGGAAGATGGCTACAATAATCGCGGAGAGCATCTTCAGGTAGTCCGTCTTGAGGCCCATCAGGATGACGAAGTTGTACACGATGTAGTAGGTAATGCCTCCGCCCAGCACGCCGATCAGACTGACAACAAAGTTGGGCTTGATCTTCATTGAAACGGACAAGCCAATGAAGATGGCAGCCAGACCGATGACGATAGCGCCGCGTCCGTCGTTGATGTTGGCAGAACCCTTGTACTGGGCCAGCATAGCGCCCGCCAGCGCAACGATGCCGTTGGCGATGGCAAGGCCTACCACCTTGTTCAGCTTCACATTCACGCCCTGCGCACGGCTCATATCCGGATTGTCACCGGTGGATTTGAGGGTGAGGCCGATCTCCGTATAGAAGAACTGCCACAGGCAGATGATCACCACGGTGACCATGAGGATCATCGAAAGAATGGAGGCGTTGTTGTTGCTCATATGCACCCACAGGTCGACCGCCCGGGGATTGATGGCAACCAGCGATTTGCCGCCAAGAATGCACAGGTTCACCGTGTAGAGCATCAACTGGGTCAGGATGCCCGCCAGAATGGAGGGAATCCCCAACGCGGTATGCAGCAAACCTGTTACCACGCCGGCGAGAGCGCCTGCCAGCAATGCGGCAAGCAGGCTGAGCCAGACCGATACGCCCCTGCCCAGAAGCACAGCGCAGACACAGGCACCGGTACAGATCGAACCGTCTACCGTCAGATCTGCGATATCCAGAATCTTATAGGAGATGTAAACACCGATACCCATCAGACCCCAGATGAGTCCTTCTGCGATGGCTCCGGGCAGTGCGTACAGGAAAGCCATAATGTACCTCTTCTTTCTGAACCGTTCTTTGCGGATTAGTTGGCGGGAACTTCAATGCCCAGCTGAGCGCAGAGTTCGGCGTTGTAGGCAACGGTGGGGGTGAGGGTCTTGATCTCGATATCAGCGGGAGCCTTGCCGCTGAGCAGGATGTCAGCAGCCATCATACCGGTTTCGTAGCCCAGCTGGTAGTAGTCGATGGCGAGGCTGGCGTAGCAGATCGCGCCGCCGTAGCTGGTGTAGATGGGAACGTTCTTCTCAGTGCAGATGGCGCCCACGATGGTATCATTGGCAGCAACGGTGTTATCAGAGGGGATGTACACAGCCTTGACCTCGCCCGCCATGGAGGTGGTCACAGCCTGTAGCTCAGTGGTTTCGGAGAAAGTGTAGGCCTTCACAACGATACCCTTTTCCTCGAACAGCGCCTTGACCGCTTCGTACTGGATCAGAGAGTTGGATTCGTTGGTGCAATACAGCACGCCGACCACGTCGCCTTCCACCAGACCAAGGGTGTCGATCATCATTTGAGCCTGCTCAGCGAAGGGAACAGCGTCGGAAGTGCCGGAAACGTTGGCGGGAATGTCGCCGGCGAAGGTGTCGGCGTAATCCGTTACGGAAGTGCCCAGCACGGGGATGGTGGTGGTCATGTTGGCGGCAGCCAGCAGCGCGGGGGTGGCGTTGCCCATGATCAGGTTCACGCGCTTGGCATTGAAAGCGTTGACGACAGTGGAACACAGGTTGGCATCGCCCGCAACCTGAATATCAATATCAACGGTGTGACCGGCTTCGGTCATCTGGGCGTTGAGGGCATCGGCAAAGCCTTGGGTGGCCTGATCCAGAGAGTCGTGTACCATCAACTGGCAAACGCCGACGGTATAATTCTCAGCGCTGGCGGTGCAGCATACGGCGAGCATCATAACCAGGGTCAACAACATAGCGAGAGTCTTTTTCATGGTTCCTACCTCCAAAAGTAAAATCATATTTTTTCATCCATCCGGGATGAGAAAAGCAAATGAAAAATCCCTGTATTGGATCAATACAGGGACGAAATTGCTCGTGGTACCACTCTGCTTCGCATACGCCTTGCAGCCTATGCCTTATCAGGCTTCGCACCTGCTGAAAGACCTGCTTTCAGAGGCTGAAAAGTCTTAGCGATGTAACGGTCGCACCCGTTGTGCCTACTGTGGTTTCAACACACCGCTCGCAGAATGAACTTCGCTGGATTCCTGCTGATGCCTCGCACCCACCGGCATCTCTCTGAAGCGTTCCTCTCAGGTACTCTTTCTGCTCAAACGCATTTGCATGGATTGGATTGGTCTGTGGGGGAATGTTACTGTTCCCTTAAGACGTGCTTATTATACATGCTGTTTTTCAGGATTGCAAATAGTTAGTTTGCATAGTATAATAAGTTAATCTTATGAATGGAGATGAGATGTGCCCATGAACCTGAACCAGCTGCGTTATTTTGTATCCGTTGCCGAAAGCGGCAGCTTTACCAAAGCTGCACAAAGCCACTTTGTTTCGCAGACGGCGATCACCCAGCAGATTCACGCATTGGAAGAGAATATCGGAACCAAGCTGCTGGACAGGAACAGCCGGCCGGTCGCACTGACGCCTGCTGGGCGGGTACTGCTGAAGGAGGCCCGGGAGATCCTCAGCCGAATGGATACGGCCCTGATCCGTACCCGGGAAGCCTCCACAGGCTTGGAAGGTGAACTCCGACTTGGCTATACCAAGGGTTATGAGCACAGCGACCTGCCCAAATACCTGCGCCGTTTTCACCGGCAGTATCCCAATGTGCTCATCTCCTGCTACCGCTGTGATACGGACATGCTGGCTGCGGGGTTGATCAACGGCGATTATGATGTGATCTTCACTTGGGACAGCACCAACCTCCGTCAGGAGGAGTCCCTGCAATTGCAGGTGATGGAGCATGTGCCGCTGCGGGTCGCGCTGTACGCCAACCATCCTCTTGCCAGGCGGGCTGAACTGACCCGTAAGGATCTCAAGCAGGAAAACATTTTGTTCATGTCCCCTTCCGGCACCGGCGACTCCTTTGGCGATGCCTTCTATATCCGGCTGTACCAGCAGGCGGGTTATCAGCCCAACATTTTGCTGCGCTCCAACGATATGGAAAGCATCCTGATGATGGTGGCGGCAGAGGAGGGCATCTCCATTGTGCCGGAATACTCCCATCCTTGGGATGTGGGCACGGAGAATGTGGTATTTGTGCCGCTGGCAGGCGAGGGGGAAACCGAAGAGATCCTGATTGCGTGGAGAAAGAACGATGACAACCCTGCACTGGTGCACTTCATCCAGAAACTCCCCCATGCATAAGGTTTCTGGAACAGGTTTGTGGTGTTTCGTTATTCATGGAAAAAACAATGCTGCCTGAAAGCCAAAGTGGAAACGGCATGTAACCGTTCCTGAAAGGAGCAAGGCCTGTCCCTCGGGTCTTGCTTCTTCTTTTGTCAAAAAATGATCGCCACCGCTGCGTGAAAGCAGCCTGTGGCGACCCAAACAGTTATTTCATTGCTTTGCGAACGGTTTCCATATCCCGCTCAATCAGGCTGAACCGATCCTCTGCCATGGCGCAGAGCGGAAGGGAACCATAGTTGTTTTCCAGCACGATCGTGCCGGTATAGGTATGGTTTCGCAGAGTGTCCATCACCTGCGCAAAGGGGCTGGTGCCGGTGCCCAGCAGCATGGACCCCATGCCGCCGCCGTCTTTTACATGAAGGTGATTACCCAGCCTGTCCCAATGAGTCAGGAGAACATCCACTGCATAGTCATGCCCGAATACGGAGTAGTTCTGGCTGTCAAACAGGAGCCGGAGCTGGTCGGAACCACAGTCTTGGAACAATCGGGTCATGGCTTGCGCGTCCAGAACATTCTCCGTGTATACTGTCAGTCCCAAAGGGGCGGCTTGTTCACAGGCAAAGCGAAGCGCCTCCACCGTATGCTCGTAGTGGGCTTGCGTGTGGATCTTGCCTGCGCCAAAGCTTGGCAGGGTGATCCCCTCCAACCCCAGTTCGGCTGCTGCCTCCAGAGAAGCCAGAATCGTATCCCGGGCAATCTGCCCATCCGTTGTATCCAGTCCGTTGACCACGCCGTAGCGGCACAGCGCGTTGACCGTCAGCGGCAGCAACCGGATCCCCAACGCTTGGCTGTCCCTTGCATAGAGATCCCGCAGCCGCTTGTGCGACAGCGCCATACCGGCTTCCCAGCTGCCGAACTCCAGCTGAACCGCATCAAAGCCCAGCTGCTTTGCCAATGGCAGGGTGTAACCATGGTTCCCGGGCAGGCTCCACTGCGTGATTCCCAGCGTCCACACGGTTATTCACCAACCTCTCCCGGGTAGAAAATGCCATGCTTATGGCGGATCTCCGTGCAGATCTTGCTGGCCTGGAGAGACTCCGCATGGGGCATCACCGGGGATTCCAGCAGCCCTTGCTGGATGCACGCCGCCGCGTGATCAAACTCATAATGATAGGGCTCGTTGGGCAGATCAAAGGTAAACACCTGATCGTCCTGCCCTTCCACGCACAGGGTGAAGGTGTCTGCGCGCCAGAAGCCCGGCAGTCTGATATAGCCCTTTGTGCCGAAAATCTGCATATAGTCGTTGCTGCATGCATCCATGCCGCAGAAAAACTGGGCGATGGCACCGTTGGGGTACTGCATCTGAACACTGGTGCTCATGTCAACGCCCTCCGGGGTTTTACGGCAAAGGCTCTGGATGGTTTCCGGTTCGCTTCCCAGGATCTGCATGCAAAGCATCAGCGGATACACGCCCAGATCCAGCAGCGCACCTCCCGCCAGCGTCGGATCAAACAGGCGGCTTGCGGGATCATAATTGTCGCCGCAGCTCCAGCTGAACTCGCCAAAGATGTTGCGTACCTGGCCGATTACGCCTTCCTGCAGCATCTGCATTAGTGTCCGGATGCAGGGCTGGAAACGCGTCCACATGGCTTCCATCAGGAAAACGCCGTTCTCTCTGGCACAGTCGATCATCCGCTGCACTTCCGTGTGGTTAATGGACATGGGTTTTTCGCAGATTACATGCTTGCCATGGCGCATCATCAGCATGGCCTGCTCCGCATGGAAGTTGTGCGGTGTGGCAATGTAGGCCAGATCCACTTCGCTGCTCTGCGCCATCTCCAGATAACTGCCGTAGGCGTTAGGGATATGATATTCCTCAGCCGCAGCCTGTGCTCTTTTCAGGTCACGGGCGGCGATGGCGGTGATCTCAACATTCTCCAAAAGGTGCATGTCCTTCATGACGCGGGCGACGATGGCGCCTGCGCTGACGATACCCAGTCTGATTTTTTTCATCGTGTTCTCCTCCATTTGGATGTTGTGAATGCTTGCGGTTATCAATAGGAACGGGACGAGGCCTCTATGCCAGCCGCTTTTCCGCAGCAAGCGGTTTGTGGTCGATTTTTCTTTTCACAGCAATCATACTCTCAATGGCAGTATAGCAACTTATTGCACAGCGTGCAACCGGAAGGTGCCAATATGCATCTGCCAGTGGGTCAGCAAGGTTCTTCCGTCTGAAACAAACGTTTGATAAAAGCGATCCGACCGGCGATCATTCTTTGAGATGTGGGCGCGTTGAAGACGGTATCAAATCCGTGCATGGTGCCTTTGGCTTCGTGGAATTCCACTTCAATGCCCGCCCCTTTCAGCAGTTCAGCGTATAAAGCGCCGTCATCATGCAGACAATCGAATTCTGCCACCTCAATATACGCAGGCGGTAAACCAGCAAAACAGTCAGCCTCTACCGGGGAACGGTAAGCAAGCGGTACGGCAGAGGGATCGGGGTTGATGATCGGTCCTGCCTTTTTGGATAGTGTGGAATTCCACATAGGGTTATCGGTATAGCGGTGACAGGATTCGCTGTTGTTGCGTCCATCCAGCCATGGGTAGACCAGCAATTGAAACAATGGCTTCACAGCGGCTTCCCGGTCCCGTGCCATCATACAGGAGGTCACTGTCAGGGTGCCGCCTGCGCTGTCGCCGGTCACCCCGATGCGATTTCGGTCGATCGCCAGTTCGTCAGCGTGCTCATAGGCCCAGCACAGCGCCGCGTAGCAATCTTCCTGCGGTATTGGGAACGGATACTTCGGCGCCAGCCGGTAGCGGATAAAAAGCACTTTGCAGCGAGCTTCCTTCGCGTAAGCCATCGCAAGCCTGAAATGGCTGCCCGAGCCTTCAAATACGAAGCCGCCGCCATGAATATGCAAAAGGCAGGGCGCGGGCTCTGTCAGTCCCTTGGGTGTGAGGATGAGCAATTCGATTTCATCCCCCCGATAGCCGGGAATCCTTCGGGATTGAACATCCAGTTTCGGATCCTTCCAAAGGAATTTCGGCGTTTTCATGCCCTTCTGCGCCAGCTGCACAAAGCGGCGGCTCAGTGGCGGCGCAAATAGATTGAAAGGGAAAAATTCCTTGCTGATGGGTTATTTCGATTTTGCCATAATCTCCTCCAAAATAACACATGCCGGATGAATCGGTCATGCGGCTGTATTGATTTGCATTATGTATTGCTTATCATTATATAGGATGCAAATGGGAAGTCAAGCATACAACAACAGGCACAGCGAAATGAGACGCTGTGCCTGTTGTTTCAATGATGTGATCCTTTACGGGCAAAGGCTTGCTTGAAAAATCAGCAATCTGCGCTGTCCGTCCAAACCTCAACCGGCGCATCCTGATACCGCTTTGCAAAGAGCTTTCTGCGGAACAGGAAGACGGTATAAACGCTCCACAGCACAAAGAAAATAACAAGGGCGATAACTGCGTTCGTCAAAGATTTACCGGCAAAGCCCAAAAGCAGCAAAAGCGGAGCGATCATTACCATCGCTGGGAAGTTGGAGAGAATATACAGGCTGGAAGTGGGGGTACGCAGACCGGGGTCGATTTCCTTCGTGAGGATCATGCCGTTGGAAGCTGTGCCGGTCAGGGTACCAAAGCTCATCAGGAAAAACTCGTGCTCAAAGCCCTTGAAGCATTCCTTGGCGACCAGACGGATGTAGACGAAAGTGATGATTGTGCCAACAATGCTGAGGATAACGATAGGCAGGATATAATTCTTGATGTCGTTGATCTCGATGGCGGCAACGCCGGCAACGATCATCAGGTCAAAGGCGAAGCCGGAGATTCGGTCCATCTGATAGTTGTTGATGTATTCCCGGTGCATCAGGTTATGCTTCCGCAGCTGTTTGACCACAAAACGGATCAGCATGGCTGCGAGGGATGCCCACAGGAAGTTGAATCCCCAGGCGATGCTGTTGGTAAAATCAGAGAGGATTCCCAGCAGGTACATAAAGCCGAAGGAAAGGGCATAGGCCAGAGCAACAAAACCTGCCTGCAAGGAAAACTTGTCTACGGACTCATTGTCCGGGATCTCGCCGTTGGCTTCCTGCGGAGCAGCAGCCAATTCCACAGGCGTTCCGGTGCGTATCGTCAGTTCGCCGCGCTTTTTGTGGATGTTGATATACAGAACGCCAAACACCGACGCCACCACAAAGCCGATGGAGGCAAGGGACAGACCAAAGCTGCCATTACCGGCAAACTGGGCAGCGGGCGTGTTGGTAAAGTTGATATCCCAGCTGAGGGCATTGCCCGGTCCCTGGCCAAAGGCCAACGGCAGAATAAGACCGCAAATATAGGAAACGATCTTATCACCATAGCGAGTAATCAGGAACATCACCAGCGTGATGCCAAGCCCTACGAAAGCCTGCAGCATGTAGGTGCCGCCCTGCAGCGCGCCGAACTCCAGCACCTGCGCCCGGTTGGTCTTGTGGGTGCTCTTTTCAGTTTTCAGGGACATGGCAGCAAAACCGATGGCAAGGCAGTGATAGGTGATCACCTGCATCAGCCGACGGTCTACCAGCACAAAGCCAAATTGCTTGCAAATGATGTTCACGATCAGCAGAAGTGTACCGCCCAGAAGGGCAGAGGGCACCAGACATTTCCGGAACAACGGGATGGTGCGGCGGAGGATGTTGCCCATCATCAGGAACAGCAAAAGAAGGCCGAGCTGCACCATAAAAGCCCAGACGGCACCATAGTTCGCCATGGTAAAGTCCCAGCTGGAAGCGTAGTTCATTCGTACTCAACTCCTTAAAACGCTCGTTCGTGTGGTACGGTCTGTGGAAACAGAGAACCCAGCTATTGGCAGGGGGGATGATTGCGGAATAATATTCACAGACTGACCACCTAATAGTTAAACACAAAAAGCTGCTCAATTCAAGAACTTTGTTGCGGTTAAGTCTCTCTTGACAGCTAATCCCAATTAGCCTATACTATTGGAGGCTAATCCGGATTAGCCAAAGGAGATGCGTTTATGAATACCAAACAAAAAATCCTTGATGCAGCGCTGACGCTGTTTTCACAAAAGGGGTACAGTAATGTCTATGTGGCCCAGATCGCCGAGGCGGTGGGCATCAAAGCGCCGTCGCTGTACAAGCATTTCAAGAGCAAGCAGGATCTCTTTCAGGCCATCTTGGCAGAAATGAAGAACCGGTATGATCATCAGGCCCATTCTCTGAACATGAATGGAAACGACGCATCCATTGATGCCCAGACCCTTGCGGTCGTTTCTGAAGATGGGCTTGTCCAGATGGGCACGGGGTTGTTTCAGCATTTCCTGCACGATGATTATGCCCAGCGTTTTCGCAAAATGCTGACAATAGAGCAGTTCCGTGACCCGGAACTGGCCCGGTTGTTCAGCTGCCAGTACGCAGATGACCCGCTTATGTATCAGTCAGCGATGTTTGCCATGCTCAGCGCTGGCGGCGTTTTGAAGGATCAGAATCCGAATGTAATGGCGCTGCAGTTCTATGCGCCCATCTATCTGCTGTTGACCCTGTGCGACCGCGAACCGCCACGGGAAGAAGAGCTGACAGCGTTATTGGAAAGCCATATCCGGCAGTTCAGCCGGATGTACCAACGGGAGGATAAAAGATGAAAATCGTATTGATCCATGGACAGAATCACAAAGGAAGTTCCTATCACATCGGGCGCATGATCGCGGAGAAGATCACGGATCAAAAGGAAATCACAGAGTTCTTTTTACCGCGGGATCTGAACCATTTCTGCACCGGCTGCTACAGCTGCATTGATGATGACAGCCGCTGTCCGTATGCGGCGGAAAAGCGCATCATAATGGAGGCGGTGGAAGAGGCTGATCTGCTGATCCTTACCACGCCCACATATTGCATGCGGGCTTCTGCGCCCATGAAAGCGTTCATCGACCTTACCTTCACCTATTGGATGGTGCATCGGCCCCGGGCTTGCATGTTTGAGAAGCGGGCTGTGGTGGTATCCACGGCAGCCGGTACAGGCACTGCCTCTGCCATCGGGGATGTGGCAATAGCGCTGGAATATTGGGGTGTGCCGCAGATCGTGAAGTATGGTATCGCTGTGCAGGCATCGGGGTGGGATGCGGTTTCCGACAAAAAGAAGGCACAAATCGATAAGGATACAGATCAAATCGCCGCCAAACTTTCGCATGCCAGTCAGACTCGGGTGGGGCTGAAAACCAAAATGTTGTTCAGTATGATGCGAATGATGCAGAAAAACAACTGGGGTTCCAGTCCGGCAGAAAAGCAATATTGGATCGATAGAGGCTGGCTGGGCAGAGCGCGCCCATGGAAGAAAAATTGAATTGAAAACGAGCCTGCACTCATCGTGCAGGCTCGAAAAATTTCGTAGAAACGAAACTTACTTTACTTCCGCTGTGGTTTCACTCTTCTGACCCAGCTTGCCAAAGAAGCTAAAGGTCATAGGCCAGATGACACTTGCCATCAGCGCCATCAGGAAATAGCGGATTCCGTTGGTAAACTGCGCCTCGCCAAAGATGGCTGCCAGCACGGGTTTCATACCGATGCGTACCCCCATTACCAGCGCAGCGCCGATGATTACCTTCAGCAACTGTGCCCACCATACCGCTTTGGTTTCATAGTGGAGATGATGCTCGTCAAACAGCCAGCCCACCAGCAGACCAGCCATGGTGCCGAAGCATACCCATGCGCTCTTTCTGCCATGAGCATCAAATTCCGGATTGTTGGCTTCACGTACAGGAGCAAAGTTCACATACAGCACCAGCACCAGCGCAAAGACCAGCGCGCCCAGCAGAAGTCCCAGTACAGCTTTTGGCTTGTTTTCAAAGCGATCCATCAGCCAGTTCAGCCCCACCACGATAATGGGGGCGGTGATCAGCGAAACGCCCACATCCAGCGGTGTGTGTACGCCCAAGTACATACGGCTGAAGCCCACCAGCAGGGACATAACGATGCACAGGATGGTCACCCAGCTCTTACGGATCCACATCGCCAGCGTACCGAACACGCCTGCAGCAGTCTGGGTATGACCGCTGGGGAAGGAATAACCAGTGGCGGCAGCCCGGGCAGATTCCACGATTGGGAACTCCGGATCCAACACCCACGGACGGGGAATCAGGAAGATGGCTTTCAGCAGCTGGTTCAGGGTGTTTCCCACCATACCCACCAGAAAGAAGCGGTAGCCCCATTTCTTGTTGACGCACCAGAGGATGAACATGCCCACCACCATCAGAATGGTTTCTTCGCCCAAACGGGTGATCACAGAGAAAATGGCATCCAGCACAGGATTGCGGATGGATTGCAGCCAATAGAGAAGCGACATGGGGAATCCCTCCATTAACGAGAATTGATACTGTCGTAATCATATCATAAAGACGGGGGAGTGGGAAGGGGGCACAAAGAGGAGAAATGGATAAATACAACAAAACTCCGAAACCTTAGTGGTTCGGAGTTTTGTTTGGTACACCATCAGGGACTCGAACCCTGGACACCCTGATTAAGAGTCAGGTGCTCTACCAACTGAGCTAATGGTGCATGCGGTGTTTCAACCAGCGAATGATATTATACACCTTTTGGATTGAAAGTCAACCCTTTTTTGAAAATTATTGCGCCAAAGAAAAATACGAATGGCGAAGTGGCGCAGCATAAGAAAAACGCCATCCGATTTGGATGACGTTCTCTTGGTACACCATCAGGGACTCGAACCCTGGACACCCTGATTAAGAGTCAGGTGCTCTACCAACTGAGCTAATGGTGCATGCGGTGTTTCAACCAGCAAAAAGTATTATACACCTTTTCGGCATCTTGTCAACACTTTTTTGCAAAAAATCTGAAAAGGCGCAAATTTCAATAATGTCTTGCAGCAGGCGTTTGGCCATTGACATTGCATCGTCCTTGCGGGCATGATAAAATACAAATACGCCATTGCGTCTGTGCGTGATGTGCAAGTATGCATAAACAGGTGAGCCTATGAACCGCAGAATACAGAGACCCATCAAACAGATCCTTTGGGACTGGAACGGCACCCTGCTGGATGATCTGCAATATGCCATCGGTGTGCGGAACCGTACCTTTCCTGCTTTCGGCCTGCCCACCATCGATAGTCTGGAGGAATACCACAGCCAGTTTACATTCCCGGTTCGGCTGTACTATGAAAAGGCTGGCGTTACGGATGAAAACTTCGATCAGGTGGCCCATGCCTGGATGGATGAATATGTCCGCGGCTGTCCGCAGATCCCCCTGCATGAGGACGCAGTGGAGGTAGTACGCCTGTTTCGGCATGCCGGTTTGCATCAGGTGGTGCTGTCTGCCAGTCAGCTGGATATTCTCAGGCAGCAGCTTGGCTACTATGCCGGGCTGGAAGGAGCCTTTGATGAACTGCTGGCGTTGTCGGATATTTACGCACGCAGCAAGGAAGCGATCGGACTGGCCTATCTGGAACGCTGCGGCGTGTCGCCGGTGGAAAGCGTCATGCTGGGAGATACGCTTCATGATGCCGATGTGGCAAGGGCTATGGGAACCCAATGTATCCTGATCGCCCGGGGCCATCAGAGCCGTGCCACACTGGAGCAAGCTGGTGTAACGGTGTGCGGCTCTTTGAAGGAAGCAGCCGGCCTCATTCTGGGCTGAGTGCTGTTTTGGAATGGTTGATTGGATGATTCATAGAAAAAGCGTCTGTGGTTTCAGGTGCAACGGCCTGACCACAGACGCTTCATTTTGCAAATAATCGTAAAATCATCGAATCGATAGGGACGCAATATGGAAAACGGGAAGAAATACAGACTGTTATTTGGGGGTTTCAGCGTTCAGACCCAGCACGTAGTCTGCACTGATGCGGTAATACCGGCACAATGTAATCAAATGATGAATCGGCAGCGCATTCACGCCGTTTTCGTAGCGGGAGTATACTTGCTGGGTGGTTTCCAGAATCTGAGCAATGTCAGACTGTTTCAGGCCGCGCTTCTCCCGCAATTCTCTTAATCTTTCGCAATACGTTTTCACAGCGAGCCTCCCTTCAGCCTTTTCAGACTATGATCATATTTATTATACAGGAATTGGAAACGCAATGCAATAATAAACAATTGGATTTCCAGATAAATACACCATAAAAACACCTGAATATCAATCAAACGTTTGGTTTGGATCGCTTTGCCGTATCGGAAGGACAGGGGGCGCATAAACTATCCGGGAAAGAAACAGCCTTGGCTTTGAAGGGGGAACACCATATGAACCGAAGAGAGAACGGACGAACCAACTGGAAATGGCTGCTGATCTGTCTGGCGATACCGGTAGGGATCGGAATATTGTCTGCACTGGTCTCCATGGATGGTATGAAGCGATTTGAACAGGTTGCCAAGCCGCCGCTGACACCACCCGGCTGGTTGTTTCCGGTTGCATGGACACTGCTGTACCTGTTGATGGGCTATGCATCCTATGTGGTATGGCGCTCCGATGCATCCAAGCAGCAGATCGATCATGCGCTTCTCTGGTACGGCGCGCAGTTGGCGGCTAATTTTCTGTGGAGTCCGCTGTTCTTTCAGTGGGATCTGTACTTTGCGGCGCTTTTGTGGCTTGTGGTCATGCTGCTTCTGATCGTGATCACCATGGTGCGTTTTTGGCGGGTGGATCGCAAAGCAGGCATTCTGATCCTGCCGTATCTGTGCTGGGTGTTGTTTGCCGGCTACCTGAATGCCGGGGTCTGGATCCTGAATCGGTAGGGCAAAGAAAAAACAGCAAACAAGCCATTCCTGTACGGGTTTGGCTTGTTTGCTTTGTCAAAATGTGTTAAGATAGTTTGAGAAACTGAACAAATGTAATGAGAGGTGTACCGCCGTGACATTTACTGATTTCCATTATTTTTCCAACGCGCTGGGCGTGCAGGTGTCTGTGTTTGTGCTGATGCCTCCCATGGATGTGATGCAGCAGAAAAAGACCAAGCTGCCCTGTCTGTACCTGCTCCACGGTCTCAGCGATGATCATACCATGTGGATGCGCCAGACCCGTTTGGAGTATTATGCCCGCAAGTATCGAGCTGCGATTGTGATGCCGGCGGTGAACCGTTCCTTCTATACAGATATGGCGCAGGGAGCCAAGTATTTCACCTTTGTATCCGAAGAACTGCCCGAGGTGATGGAGCGGTATTTCCCCATCAGTGATAACCGCAAGGATCGCTTTGCTGCGGGCTTGTCCATGGGCGGCTATGGCGCTATGAAGCTGGGTCTGAGCTGCCCGGATCGCTATGCGGCTGTTGCCAGTTTTTCCGGTGCGCTGGAGATGGAAAAGAGCTGGCAGGATAGCCGGCGCGGCGATGACTTTCTCAGGGAACTGGATATCGTCTTTGGCGGCGAAAAGGCCATGAAGAACAGTGATAATAATCTGGCCCGTCTGGCCCGCCGCCTTGCCAAGACCCCGCAAGAGGCTCCCCGCATCTATGTGGCCTGCGGCACGGAGGATTTCCTCTTTGAAGCCAATAACAGCTTTGTGAAGAATTTTGGCAAAAAGCTGAATATTGAGTATTTTACCGAGCCCGGCGCCCACACTTGGGATTTCTGGGATAAGCATATCGAAAAAGCCCTTGAATGGTTCAACCTGCCGGAGGCGGAAAACGTATGGTAAAGAAAACCACAGCCATGGAACGCCTGCTCAAGGAAGGCTTCTTTGACAGCAAGGAAGCAGCCCTGCCCTACCTGATGAGCGGAGCGGTCACCTGCGGCGCGGTGCCGGTGCGCACCGGCGGTCAGATCGTGCCGCTGGATCTGCCCATGAATGTGAAGGGACTCAACGAGAAATATGTGGGCAAGGGCGGCTATAAGCTGGAAGGTGCCATTGCGGACTTCGGCATTGAGGTCAAGGACCGGATCTGCATTGACGCTGGTGCCTGCACAGGCGGATTTACCGACTGCCTGCGCCAGCATGGCGCGGGGCTGGTCTACGCGGTAGAGGTTGGCTTTGGGCAACTGGCGGGCAGCCTGATGCAGGATGCCACTATCGTTAATCTGGAAAAGACCAACATTGGCGATGAAAAGCTGCTCTCCCTCGAACCCAAGCCGGATCTGGGCAGTGTGGATCTGAGCTATCTGTCGCTGGTGAAGGCGGTGCCGCAGTTCCGGGCGATCATGCATGATCAGGGCGAATTGATGTGTCTGGTCAAGCCGCTGTTCGAGATCGACGATGCCAACGCCCGCCGTACCGGCGAAATCGCTCAGGAAGCGTATCTGCCGCTGTTGATCGGTTTGGTGGAAGAACTGAACAGCCAACCGTCTACATGGGTGGAAAATGTTACCCACAGCCCGGTTACCGGTAACAATGGCACTCATGAGTTCTTCCTGCATGTGTGTTTTGGCGCGCAGGAGAACAAGCCCGATCTGTCTCAGGCCTGTCAGGCTGCGGTGGAAAGGGCTGTGCAGCTGGAGAAATACCATAAGAAATAGGTTTTCTTTTCCAGTGAAAATTCCATCGAAAAAGCATAATCCCCGGGAAGATTTCTTCCCGTCTGTTCGTTACATAAGTAACAGAGGAAATACCAAGGAGGTCATCACGATGAAAACAGCTTACAGAAAGAAAAATAGGTGCATCGCAGTAGTGGCGTTGCTTCTTTCTTTGCTGATGGCTGGCAGCGCTTTGGCAGATGGTTTCGGTGTGGTTACCGGCACCAACTCCCTCAATCTGCGCTCCGCGGGCAGTTCCTCCAGCCAGTGGCTGGGCGCTTATCCCAAGGGTACATGGGTGGAGATCATCGGCAGCCAGAATAACTTCTATCAGGTCATCACCCCTGATGGAAAAGTGGGCTACATGAGTAAGAATTATGTGGATGCCAATGGCGGCGAAATGCTCCGGATCGCTACGGTGAATAACCGCAACAGCGGCGCATTTCTCAATTTCCGTCAGTCTCCCAGCTATAACGCCAAGGTGCTGGGCATCTTCTACAGCGGTGTGCCGCTGATGGTGCTGGGCGAGCAGAACGGATGGTATTGCGTGCAGATCAACGGTCAGGTGGGCTATGTGCGCAGCGAGTTTGTCAATGTGCGCACCATCGCTGGCAGCAGCGAGGTGGCTACCATCAAAACGCCCAATAACTCCGCCATGAATATGCGCTCCGGCCCCGGAAAGCAGTATGCGGTTGTTCGTCAGTATCCCGGCGACGAGTACGTGATGGTGCTGGCTAAGGGCAAGGAATGGTGGTATGTATCCGTTGACGGCGATACCGGCTATATGAGCAGCGATTTCCTCAGCGAAGGTCTCAAAACATCCCGGGATCAGGCAGCTACCAGCGGCGGCGGTGTCAGCAGCAACAGCTATGCGGTGGTCAGCAACCCTCGCTCCACGCAGGCTTTGAATCTGCGCCAGTTCCCCAGCACGGCTTCCGCAGTGCTGCGCAAGCTGTACAATGGCGATGAACTTTGGGTGGACGAGCATGGTTCCGAATGGTGCGCTGTTACTGTGAAGGAAACAGGCCTCAGCGGCTATGTGATGACCAAGTACATCACCCTCTACAACACGCCCACCACCACGCTTCGTACGGTGGTGCACCCCAGCGGCACCTATGTGAACCTGCGCCAGAGTCAGAGTTTGACCGCGCCCATCCTGATGCGGGTACCTCACGGCCGTCAGGTGACCATTCTCTCGGCGGGTGCTGAGTGGAGCAAGGTCAGCTACAATGGTACGCAGGGCTATATGCTCAGCTATTTCCTCAAATAAAGCCTGCGGAAGACCGCAAGCAGAGAGCGCATCAACAGCATACACAGCATTTCCAGCGAGGCGATATATACCCCGTATCCCGGACGGATGAGAAACGCCAGCGGCGTTCCCGAAGGCGCAGCCCGGAGAAACAGGTAGTTGCTGTCCAACAGATCGTTGATGCATGCTACCAACAACAGAAAACCGTTGCCCAGAAGGAAAGCCTTGCAGGCGCTCTGCGGCAACGGTTTTTTCTGTGTCCACAGGAATACCGCTGTTGCTATGATCAGCACATGCAACCGGAGAAAAGCCAGCCGCATCAACAGCGGATGAGAGCAGACGCTGATCGCTGGAAAGCAGAGGGCCAGACCTGCGCCGGGAACACCCAGCAACAGCAGCAGATGATAGCCAGCCGGAAACGAAAACCAACACAGGGGAATACACAACACTGCCATCATACCACAAAGATGAAGCGGCAAACCGGTTTGCAGCGTCAATAGATCATCCAGCCACAAAAGATACAGCTGGCTGCTCATGGACAGCGTCAGCCCGCCTGTTAATGCCGCCGCTGTCAGGTGCCGCCGCAATGGGGCAGAGGCCCCATAACGGGCCAGTGTGCACCAGATCAGCAGCTGAAACCATTGCATCTGTTCTTGCACCTCCCGGAGATACTTTGCCTTGCTCCAGTCGAAACCATGCGCCCGGTTTGACGGCTCCCCATAAAAACGATACAATAGAATCAGAGGTACCGTCCTCAGCCAAGGAGGGAGATTATATGGAACATACGCCTCAATGGCCTGCCGAGATGGAGGAACTGATCCGGGGATTTGTGGATCTCCGCTGCCGCTATCAGGCGGCGCTGACGGAGGTCAAAACCAAGCTGGATATCCTCAATGAGGAATTTCGTGTCCGCTACTCCCGCAATCCGATCCATCACATGGAAAGCCGTATCAAAGCACCGGCGAGCGTAGCCCAAAAACTGGCCCGCAAAGGATTCGCCCCGACACCTGAAAACGCGGTCCAGCAGCTGAAGGATATCGCGGGTATCCGAGTGGTCTGCGCCTATCGGGAGGATGTCTATACCATTGCCAAGCTGCTGACCAGTCAGGATGATATCCGCCTGCTGCGTACCCGGGACTATATCAAGGAACCCAAGGCCAATGGCTATCGCAGTTTGCACCTGATCGTGGAGATTCCGGTGTTCCTGTCCACGGGCAAGCAATATTTGCCGGTGGAAGTGCAGATCCGCACCATTGCCATGGACTTTTGGGCCAGTCTGGAGCACCGCATCCGTTACAAGGTGGAGTTTCAGGTGCCGGAGGATCTGAACCGGGAGTTGTTTGACGCTGCCCAGCGTATCGCAGAAGTGGACGAGGATATGCAGCGCATTCATGACCGGATGGTGGAATTGGCGAATCAGAGCGGGGTATCCTCGCAGCCTCAGCCGCCGCAAGTGGATTGGGAAGAATAAGAAAATCGCCTCTCTGTGCATCCTATGGCACAGGGAGGCGATTGATTTGATCGGATTTTTGTTTGCTGTGATTGCCGGTGCAGCCATGAGCGTGCAGGGTGTGATGAACACCCGCCTGCAGGAGCATGTGGGCTTGTGGGAAGCCAATGCGTACACGCAGGGGACTGCCCTTTTGCTGTCGCTGATTGTGCTGTGGATCTTCGGCAACGGCGATTTGATGAAGCTGACCAGCGTACCCAAAGGATACTTGCTCAGCGGTGCATTGGGGCTGGTGATCACCGTTACAGTGATGCTTTCCATCAAGGGGCTCAGCCCAACAGTGGCGATTTCCACCATCCTGATTGCCCAGTTGCTGGTGGCTGCCATGATCGATGGTTTTGGCTGGATGGGGCAAGAAAAAATCAGCATGAGCGCAAAGCAGTTCATTGGCCTTGCGCTCATGCTGGGCGGGGTTGTGCTGTTCAAATGGAAATGATTATTCTGTTTCAAACCCCAGCACACCATTGGTGCGGTTGTTCAGGTCGTTGATGGCCTCCGTCAGGGCGTTGAGGGAGTCGTTCACTTTTTGACCGCTTGCCAGTTTGGCATCATAGGTGTCCAGTATGGTGTAGATGTTATCAAATACGGACTGGGCGTACAGGCGGCCTACTTCGCCGTACATGCTTACGTTCAGTTCGTTGATCAGCTCCACGCCGTGCACGTATTGCCGGATCTTGGACAGCTCAATGGTGGTGCTGCTGGCACCCAGACGGCTGAGCTTGTTGGTGGCAGCCAAAGCATATTGCACTTCACTGCGCAGTTTGGCATTGCGCTGGTTGGTGAAGTTTTCCTCATTCAGGCCCCCCACACCGGAGGCGCGGAAGATGACAAAAGCAGCCACCAGAATGCCCACAATAACCAGTATGGGAAGCAAAGGACTGCTGGAACGGGTATTCTGATAACGATAGCCTTTCTGCTTGCGATTGCCGCGATAGTGGATCATTGGATTTTCCTCCTTGCAGCCAGTAAAGTGCTGCGGATACTTCTAAAGGCATCAATATTATACCATATCCGGCGTGAAATGCAAATTTGCTTGATATCGAGCCGGTTTGAGCTGGCTCCTACGGAGAAGAGCACTCCCTGCCTGCGGTGAATCGCAGACAGGAAGTGCTCTTTGTTGCTGGGAACAAAACGATCAATTGACTACGCACGAATAAAGGAGATCAGGCCAGCCTCAGCCGGTAGCCGCATTTATAAACGGTTTCGATATACTCGCAGCCCAGCTTCTTGCGAAGCCGCTGCACATGCACATCCACGGTGCGGGTTTCGCCGATGCTCTGGTAGCCCCACGCCTTGCGCAGAAGCTGTTCACGGCTGACAGGGGTATCCGGCTTTTCCATCAGGGCCAGCAAAAGGGCTGTCTCCTGTGCGGTCAACTCCACACGGCGGCCGTCCAGCAGCGCTACGCGTTCCTCTTCGTCTACCTGGAGCTCCCGGTTCCCTTCTTCCACGCCGCAAAGCTGAGTCAATTTGCTGCGCAGGGCTTTGGCCTGCAAAGGCAGCGTAGTTACCTCACAACGTCCGTTGTACAACGCTTTCAAATGAGCATGAGCGCTGGCTCGCTTATCTGCCGTCAAAAACAGAAGCGGCAGGTTTTGCTTGCAGCAGGCTTCCAGCAGAGGGCGGCAGTCGCTCCAGCGCATGCGGGCATCCATGATTACCAGCGTGGGCTGTTCCTCTTGGGAAGGGAGAGCTGCAGTTTCGTCCATCCGGCAGATTTCATGTGCGTCCTTCTTTAAAAAATCCTGAATTTTGCGTGCAATCTGTTCGTCGGGTTCCCAAATCAGCAACTTTGCCATGTTTATCACCTCTTGTCTATTCAACGAACCAGCGGGGGGATTTCTTCCATGGAATGTGAACAAATTGTAACGAATGGGAAATGAATTTGCCATTGGGGAAGAACAGAGAAAAGTCAATGGGTGAGAGCACTTTTTGGTATAATGGATGGGTATTTTGTGCAAAGGATGTGTTACGATGAGAGAGAAAAAACGAAAGGGAGTCCGCAGATGGACGGTAATGGCTCTATTGACGCTTCTTGTGTTGGGCATTGCAGCCAGCTTGCTTTGGTTTTTTCCCTTGGGGATACTGCCTGCGCAAGGCGATCCTTATCAGACTGCATTGCCGCGGGATCATATGCTGACGGCACAGCAGGTTCAGCAGGATTGTCAGCAATGCATCCGCATCGTGGAGGAAACTCACCCCTATTTCCTGCTGGAAGAGGACTTGACCGCTTATGAAGCCGCCAAGGCCCAGTATCTGGCTGCAGCCTCTGCCGAGATGACGGTAAGTGATTTGGAAGCGGCAACCGCCGAGTACCTGTGCTTCTTTGGGGATGGTCACACGGGCGTCAGCTTGATGGAGACGGAGTATCTGAATCTGCCGCAGATGTACAAGGACGGAAAAACATGGCTTTGCCAGGACGGAGAGGCTACTGGTGTGTGGGTGGAGACCATCGGCAATGTGTCTGTAGAGACCATCTATCAGACCATCGACCGTCTGGTCCCTGCTGAAAATGAGATGGCCCGAACCAAGAACCGGGATCAGCGCATCATCAGACGGGGCATTCTCCAACGGGCTGGGGCAGAGATCACCGACAGCCAAACGGTTGTGACTTTTTCTGACGGTACAGAAGCTGTCTATTCCTTTGAAAAACCGGCACAAGCCGTCAGCCAGACCGCCAGCGGTAGCCCGGTCAATCGCTGGTATATGGATGGTGATGTGTTCGTAGTGGATTTCAATGCCTGCAATGACGATGAGGAACTCAAGGCCGTTGCGGCTGAATTGCAAAAGGCGGTGGAAGCGGACTGCCGAAAGGTGATCATTGATGTGCGGGGCAATGGTGGCGGCAACTCCAACGCCTGCACCCGTCTGCTCAACGCCATGGGCATGGATGCGCCTCGGTATGATATGCTGGTGCGGTATTCTCCGCTGGCACGGCAGCAGCGCGGCTATCTGCGAACCGATGGTCAGTACCGGTCCCGGGGTTCCAACAACCCAGTCAAAGGCAACGAACTGGTAAAACTGGCGGTGCTTTGCGATCGCTACACCTTCTCCTCTGCCACCATGATGTGCGTCTATGTGCGGGATGGCGGTCATGGCGTGCTCGTTGGCGAACCCAGCAGCAACATGCCCAGCGCCTACGGGGATATTCTTTCCTTCTCCCTGACCCATTCCCACGTGAACGGGATTATTTCCCACAAGCAGTTCATCCGGCCTGATGAGAACAACACCGAGCGTATGCTGGAACCGGATATAGCTGTTGATCCGCAGGCGGCTTACGAGGCAGCCATGGAGTGGCTGGCACAGTAAAGCAATTCATCCAAGAGATCTCAGGAGGCATTCCCTATGACCAAACGAAAGAAAACACTGAAAATCATTTTTATAGTTTTGGCGATCGTCCTTGCGCTGATCATCGCGGCAGGCCTGATTGTGCCCAAACAGCTGGCAATGGCGGTATACAACGACAATTTTGGCGTTCGGTTTACCTGCGATGAGGCTACCGCGTGGGATCTGGAGGACTTCGACGGTCTTCTGCGCGACCGGTATACCTTTGCTTCCCATCAGGGACAGATGCTGACCGGCTACAAGTATTACCGGAATACAGCGGAAACCAGGGGCGTGGTTGTGCTGGCCCATGGCTTTGGCGGAGGCGGTCACCGCTACTATATGGATGTGGCAGACTATTTTGCTGCCAATGGCTATGCAGTGTTCGCCTATGATGCCACTGGCAATGACGAGAGCGAAGGCGAAGCAGTGGGCGGTTTGCCCCAGGGCATTATCGATCTGGACTATGCCCTTCGCTTTGTGAAGTCCAGTCCGGAATTCGCAGGTCTTCCCATTATGCTCTGGGGTCATAGCTGGGGCGGCTATTCAGCTGGATCTGTGACCAAGCTGCATCCCGATGTGAAAGCGGTGGTGATCGTGGCAGGTTTCAATGAGTCGCTGGATATGCTCGAATCCGAGGGCAGGAACATCGCTGGCGAGGCCATCCAATTTGTTTTGCCGTACTTTGAAGAATACGAGACAAAGACCTTTGGCGAATACGCCTCCATGAGCATTCTGGAAAGCCTTGACGCTACCGATGCCCGTGTCATGATGATCCATAGCGCCGATGACGGGATGATCCCCATTGAGAACAGCTTTGACCGCTACTACGAGAAGTATGCAGATAACGACCGGTTTACCTTTGTCCGCTATGAGGATCGGGGACACAACGATGTGTTCTATGATGAGAGCATGCGCTCATACCGGGAGGCGTTCAACGCCGCTGGCAAACAGTACACTGAAAGCGTTGGAGAAGTGACGGAAGAGATGCGGCTTGCCTATTTTGATGAGCATTTTGACAAGCACAAAGCCTATCCGCTGGATGAAGCCCTGATGCAGCGGATGCTGGAGATGTATAACAGCAGCATCTGATGGTCTGCACAGTACAATTCCTTATACAGCAAACGCCAGACTGCATTGCAGTCTGGCGTTTCAGCTCGTCAAAAAACACGCCTGCGGCGGCTTTTTTGACGACTTTTGCACCGTTTGCCTAGGAGCCTGCGGCTCCCCGGGCGGCAAACGGCGATAGGAACCCCTTGCTACGCAAGGGTTCCGAAACCACCGGAAGGGTGAGCAAAGCGAACCGAGGCGTGAGGACAGCGCGAAGCGCTCCGCAGAGCCGAAGCCCAAAACTGACCGAAGGTCGGGTTTGGGCCGCAATACATGTCGCTGGTTTCGGATGAACAATCGGAGGGCTGCGGCCCTCCGATACCTCTGGGACTTCTTTGACAGTCTGGCGTTTGTCTATCGCCGGCCAATTTGCCTCTACAGGCTATACAGCCCCACGCTGGTCTCCCCATCGATCTCATTCACCCGCACCACCACTTTCTCGTTTTTGGCGGTGGGGATGTTCTTGCCCACAAAATCGGGCCGGAAGGGCAGCTCACGATGGCCCCGGTCAATGAGCACCGCCAGCCGGATGGCTTTGGGCCGTCCCTGCCGGAAAATGGCCTCGATGGCAGCACGAACGGTGCGCCCGGTGTGGAGCACATCATCCACAAGAATAACGGTGGTGTCTTCCAATTTGCAGGGAATGTGGCAGTCGGCGGCAGTCAGGGGCGGCGCAGCGTCGCCCCGATCATCCCGAAAGTGGGAAATATCGATCTGCCCCACCGGCACCTCCACTTGCTCAAAACGGTACAGGTTTTCTGCCAGCATCTTTGCCAGCGGTACGCCCCTGCGTTTGATGCCCAACAGGCACAAGCCGTCCACGCCGTGCTGCTTTTCGATAATCTCGTGGGTGAGGCGCGCCATGGTGCGGTGGATCTGCGCTGCATCCATCAGTTGGGACTTAAACTCCATCCGGAGACCCTCCTCTTGGAAAAAAGGTTATGCCTGACAGGCAGTAATCAGGGTGACCGCTTTGGCACCGGCTGCCAGCAAGGCATCGGCACAGGCTGCGGCAGTGGCACCTGTGGTCAATACATCATCCACCAACAGGATGGACAACCCAGCCGCTTGCTCACTTGCCGCAAATACGCCCTGCATCGCGCTGTGCCGTTCCTCAGCGGTACGCTTGGTCTGGGATTGGGTGGCTTTCGTACGGAAAAGCAAGTCTGTACGAAGATTCAGGCGATAGCAACTGGCAATCTCCTGTGCCAGCAGCCGCGCCTGATTGTAGCCGCGAAGCCGCAATTTGGAGACGTGCAGCGGAACCGGTATGATGGCATCCCAGTCCCGTGGGGCTGGCGAAGTCAATAAAGCTTGACACATATGCAGCCCCAGCAGGGGCGCGACAATCCCGTTGCTGTGGTATTTCAGGTGGTGAATCAGCTGGCGGGCTATTCCATCATACGCAAAGGCGCTGATGCACAGTGTAAGAGGAGCATGGACCGATACCCGCTCCGGCAGGGTCAGGACGCAAGCAGCTAGTTCCTCTTCGCAACAGGAACACAGGATATGTTCCATCCCGATCAACGCCCGCTGGCAGAGACAGCATTGATTGTCCCATGGAAAGAGCAGGTTCAGTAGTCCTTCTCTCAGGCTTTGGCGCATAGTGTCCGCCCACCCTTCACAAGCCTGCCGGCAGGCTGGAATTGCTTACTGCATCAGATCAAACGCGTTGATGTATTCCAGATTCAAACTGTTGGCAACATTCTGGTTGGTGCACTTGTGCGCATAGATGTTGATGCCGTTCGCCAGTCCAGCATCCATTTTGGCGGCGGCTTCCAGACCGTGATCAGCCATCAGCATGCCGTAGCGGAAGGTGGAGTTGGACAAGGCAATGGTGGAGGTGTAGGGCACCGCGCCGGGCATGTTGCCAACGCAGTAATGCACCACGCCTTCCTCAATGAAGACGGGATTGTCGTGGGTGGTGGTATGGGAGGATTCGCAGCAGCCGCCCTGGTCGATGGCGATATCCACGATGACTGCGCCTTTCTTCATCAGCTTCAGATGCTCGCGGCGGATCAGCTTGGGGGTGGAACCGCCGGGGATCAGCACAGAACCGATGACCAGATCAGCCTCGGCAAGGCACTTGCGGATGTTGGCATCGGTGCTGTACAGGGTGGTGACGGAAGCCCCGAACACATCTTCCAGATAGCTGAGGCGGTTGAGGTTGATATCCAGCAGGGTCACCTGCGCGTCCATGCCAACGGCAGCCTTGGCAGCGTAGGTGCCGGCGATACCGCCGCCAATGATGGCGATCTTACCGCGCTCCACACCGGGTACGCCGCCCAGCAACAAGCCGCGACCGCCGAAGCTGCGCTCCAGATACTTAGCACCTTCCTGAATGCTCAGACGGCCCGCCACCTGACTCATGGGACGCAGACAGGGCAGGTTGCCCTCTTTGTCGGTGATGGTTTCGTAAGCCACGGCCTTTACGCCGCGATCCATCAGCGCTTTCGCCAGACGGGGATTGGGGGCCAGATGCAGGTAGGTGAACAGGATCTGGTTTTCCCGCAGCAGGTTGTATTCGCTGGGTTCTGGCTCCTTTACCTTCACGATCATCTCTGCTCTGGCGTATACTTCAGCAGCGGTGTCCACTACGATACCGCCTGCGTTGCGGTAATCTTCATCGCTAAAGCCGCAGCCCTCGCCAGCGTGGGTTTCCACATAAACGGTGTGGCCCTTGGCAACATAGGCAGAAACGTTATCCGGGGTCAGACCGACGCGGTATTCATGGTTTTTCAGTTCCTTGGTAGTTCCGACGATCATGGGGAATCACTCCTTCAAAATGGATATACGGCAGAAAATGCCGGGAATCGCAACATTACCAGATGGGGGTGAGCCAGCCTTCCGGGCTGCCCGCCTGACCGCGGACGATGTGGTCGTACTGACGGGATAGCCGGTAAGTGAGGCTGGCTTCATTCTGGGCAGGCACTTCGTAGCCATCAATAGCGGTAATGGGGGTCAGGCCCATGGAGGAACCGCACAGGAAGGCTTCGTCACACAGGTACAGCTCGGTGCGGTCCACAGCGCGTTCCTGCGTGGGAATGCCCAGTTCCTCAGCCATGCGCAGCACCGTATCCCGGGTGATGCTCTCCAGCACGCTCTCGGTGATCAGGGGGGTCACCAGCACGCCGTCCCGCACAAGGAACAGGCAGGAGCCGGGGCCTTCTGCCACCTTGCCCTGCTGATTGAGGAAGATGGTGGTGTCGTAGCCGTTGCGCAGGGCTTCCAACTGGGCCATGCGGCTGTTGATGTAGTTGGCGCCGCATTTGATGCGGGGGGACAGGCTGTTGTCGCTGATGCGCTGCCAGGAGGATACGCAGCAGCGAAGACCGGTCTTGTTGTATTCCGCGCTGGTGTGCCGCTTGGGAATAGGGGCCACAAACATGCCCACCTCCGTGCGGGTGGTCCAGGAGCCGAATCCGTCGGCAAACAGGGTCTGACGGACAGCCAGATCCTCTTTGTATTCGTTGGCCTTCACCACATCGGAAAGAGCTTTGGTCATTTCCGGGATGGAATAGGGACAACTGAGTTGCAGCAGGCGCGCGCTGCGTTCCAGACGGCGGTAGTGATCCTCCAGCCGGAAAGCGTACAGTTGCTGCTTTTCTTCGTTCCAGTAGCAACGGATGCCCTCGAACACATTCAGGCCGAACTGAGCGGTGGGGGAGAGCACGTTGATTTTCGCGTCGTTTACGTTCAGTGTTTCACCGTTGAGCCAGATAAAGCGGTTGTTTACTTCGGTCGCCATAAGGCTTCTCCTTTCGGTATCAGAAAGCGTAGGTGGCAAACAGATCGTCAAAGTCTTCCGGACGCTTCACCTGACGGGTGACGCCGCCGGCTTTGTCCACCACGGCAAAGTTGGGCAGGATGAAGGGTGGCTTGAGTACCACGGAGTAGGACCCCACGTTGCCAAACACCAGATAGTCCCCCTGCGCCAGCGGGCCCTGATAGCCCTTGTAGAGGTAATCGGATTCAATGCAGGTGAAACCGCCCACATTCACATCCTGATAATCGGTGGTATTCGCACCGCAGTGGAATACTTCCAGCGGAGGATTTTTGCCATTCAGGGTGGGGTTGATGTTGTAGACACTGCCCAGCACTGTGGCGATGGCATGTCCACGCACCTGCTTGATGGTCTTTACCTTGCAGCAGAAGCGCATCACATCGCCGCTGAGGGCGCTGCCGGGCTCGATGAGCAGCAGAGGCTTCTCGGCTTCGGACACATTCGCGTAATGGGCGGCAAACAGGGTGGCAGCAGCCTCTGCGTATTCCTCATAGGTGGGGATGGGGGAAGAAAACTGAGCTTTCAGGCTGTCGTGCA
This sequence comes from Clostridiales bacterium, assembly GCA_015056245.1. Lineage (GTDB taxonomy): Bacteria > Bacillota > Clostridia > Christensenellales > Aristaeellaceae > Limiplasma. The sequence goes on from SVGQ01000018.1 coordinate 31,481, forward strand.
TTTTACCGAACAGACCGCCGCCCAAGTCCACCATTTTGGGCTTGAGAGCGTATTTGTCGATCAAGTTCAGCATCCCCTGCGCCCGGGGAGCCCAGGTATCCAGCCTGCGGGTGGCGAAGTGGCACTGCAGAGAGGTCAGCTCCATGTTTTCATGGGCTGCGATAAAATCCAGCACCTGAGGCAGATCGCTGTCCGCGTCCACGCCAAAGCGGGAGATAACGCCGTCGCCGATGTCGAAATTCACCCGGATACCCATGTGCAGCCTGGCAGCAGGATTGCGGCGGGAAATCTCCTCCAGCATGGGCAGTTCATCCAGTGAGTCGATGTTCACCACACCACCGCTGACCAGCAGTCCTTCCACTGCATCCGCGTGCTTGAAAGGCCCGTTGAAGATCATTTTATCCGCAGGCACGCCGCAGCGGCGGGCAATCTCCCACTCCATGCGGGAAACCACTTCCGCGTATCCGCCCAGTTGGTGAAGGCGCTTGCAGATGGCGGGGATATAGTTGGTCTTGTAGGAATAGGCGATGGCAAATTTGGGATAGCGGCTGGCAAAGGCCTGATGCAGCTCCTGAAAATTGGCGGCATACTGGTCGGTATCCAACAGATAGAAACTCTCGCCGTAGTTATCACCAATGCGGTTCAGGGTTTCATAATCCAGCTGATCCACTGCCACGGGTTCCGGGGTGGTCATACGGGCGGTGTGCCGCTTTTTTTCCCGGATGCCTGCGGCGATCTTGTCCACGCTGGCAATCACGGTTTCCCGGTTGCGCTGGAAATAGGCTGCGTCCTTCTGGTTCAGCCGTTCCTCAAACTCCCGGATCTCCTTCACGCCGTACTGGAACACCTGACGGATCTCGTCGGTTTCCTGCTTGAGCCAGGTGTCGTAGAAACTGCGGGAGAGAATCACCATTTCAGAACCCAGCCGGTGGTGCTCCGCAATGATGAACCGGGCTGGCAGCATGCCTTCATCCAGTCGTGCGATACCGCCAAAACCAAAGGGAATGCCCGCTGCCTTGATCTTTTCGGCCAGTGCATCCACCATGCCGTTTGCCAACGGCTGGAAGAGGAAATCCATGCCGTGGGAGATATGCAGGTCGTTCAGGCCAATGTGGATCTCGTCAATGCCCTCCACTGCCAGAATGTCATCAATGGCAGCTTCTGCGTCCTTGTTTTCAAGCAGCAGCATGGTTTTGGCCCGTCCGCCCACCAGCTCCACAAAAGTGCGGGCATCCTCAGCGCTGCGGAACATGGGCAGCATGACGATATCCGCGCCCCGCTGGATTACATCGCTGATTTCCTCAGCAGAACCGGGATGCAGGGGATTGACCCGCACCAGCAGCTCCGCCTTGCGGAGCACCTGTCGGATGGCAGATACATCCTCCCGTGTATGCCGGGACTTGACGGTATTCATTCCGGCCTGACGCTCTTCTTTGCCCAGCGTTTCCAGATCCACAAAAATACGATCCACGGAGCACTGCTCTGCAATCTGTGCGATCTCCGGCTGGTTGGTGATATACATCAGTTTCAGCATACCTATCTCCTTCTTGGCGGAATGGGTTTTTCAAGCGGTGTTCTGCTTGAATAAAGCAACTTTTATTATAATCCAAGCGGAAAGGGGCTGTCAATTCTTATCCAATACAAAACAGGACAACCGGGGTTGCCGGTTGTCCTGCCAGACTGTCGAAAAACCCATACTTCTGTTCAAAAGTCGCACATCTTGCACCTACGGTGCTCGCTGTGCTTGCTGAAAAGGGCTGCGGCGCAAGGTTTTGTGGGCTCTGCCCACACCCGGCAGGAAACTGAGTTTCCTGCACCTTCCCCTTTTTTGACAACCTGACAGGACAACCGGGGTTGCCGGTTGTCCTGCTGAAAAAACTCGGATTATTTCACTTCGTCCATCCAGACCCGCATCTGGTTCTCGCCGCGGTTGGCCCATGCGTAGTAGGGAATGGCCTTGGCGGTGCATTCCTCCTCGGCGGGCGGGGTGGTGGAGTACAGGTCGCCGTCGTCGGTGCGGCGGATGGCATCAGCGGTCAGGGTGACCACGCCGCTGAGCAGCTGTTCATCGAAAGCAGAGGGGGTCACCTTGCCGCCACGCTTCAGGGCAAGGGTCAGCACATCGCCATCGTTGTCCACGCCTTCGAAGCAGTAGACCAGCGGACCACGGCCCAGCGCAACTTTACCGGTAAGCTGAGGCACCTTGCCGGAAGCGTACACGGTGCGCACGCTGTCATCCAGCTGCATGACGATCACATCGCCATCCTGCACGGTGAGGTATTGATAGCCCGCTTCGGGGCTCAATTCCACTGCGTTGCCGTTGAGGGTGATGCGGGTGGTATTGCTCCAGCCGGGCAGACGAATAGCAAGTTTGCCGCCCTTTTCGACGCGGTAGGTAACGGTGAAATCGTAGGGATAGGCGGTTTCGCAATGCATCTTCAAGCCATTGTGGAAGGAAACCTCACCGGCGGCGATCAGATGGCAGTAGGCGGTTTCTTCGCTCTCGCCATAGGCAAACTGACCGTAGGAGGAGATCAGACGGGCCACATTGGGCGGGCAGCAGGCACAGGCGTACCAGCCGGGACGGGTGGTCAGGTCGTGGCGATGGGTCACTGCCACGCCGGAAATGCCGGGGATGCACTCCAGGGGGTTCACATAATAGAAACGCTTGCCATCCAGCTGCATGCCGCCCAGTACGGTGTTGTAGAAGGCCTTTTCCATGATGTCCGCGTAATCGCTGACGGGCTGATGCTCCAGCATGCGGGAGCCGAAGAACATCAGACCGATGGAGGCGCAGGTTTCCGCATAGGCGGTATCGCCGGGCAGGTCATAGTCCACGGTGAAGGCTTCGCCCTGCACGGTGGATCCGATGCCGCCGGTCAGATACATGCGGCGGGTGGTGATGCTGTCCCAGAGCACCTGGCAGGCCTTTTGCAGGCTTTCGTCGCCGGTAATGGAGGCCAGATCCGCCATGGCAGTGTAGAGATACACGGCGCGTACGGAGTGACCGGTGGCATCGGTCTGCTCCCGCACAGGCTTGCCGCTCTGCTGATAGTCGGGATCCTTGCCGTCGCTGCCCCAGACACGCCAGTTGCGGGAAGCCACTTCGTTTTCATAGTAGTGAGGATCCACGCCGCGAACATTGATGAAATGCGCCGCCAGATCCAGACAGTGCTGGTTGCCGGTCATGCGGTACATTTTGATCAGCGCCAGCTCTACCTCCGGGTGACCGGGATAACCGGGCGCACCCTCCACGATGAAGTGCTGGTAGATGTGCTCGGCGTTGCGCAGCATCACATCCAGCAGCTTGCGCTTGCCGGTGGCGTCATAGTAGGCGCAGGCAGCTTCCATCATGTGACCGGAGCAGTACAGCTCGTGGCCTTCCAGCAGGTTGGTCCAGCGCTTGTCCTTGTCCTTGATGGTGTAGTAGGTGTTCAGGTAACCATCGGCATCCTGCGCGTCAGCGATGATGTCGATCAGTTTGTCAGCGGTTTTCTCCAATTCGGCATCGGGCAGCACAGCCAGCGAGTAGGCAACCGCTTCCAGCCACTTGGCAGCGTCGCTGTCCTGGAATACCATGCCGTAGAAACCGTCACCCACATCCTCGCCGCGGATGGCTTTGCCAGCGTTGATGAAATTCTGCACCACGTGGCTCTTCTCGGCGCCGGGGGCTTCGTCGCACAGCACACTGTACTGATAGGGGATCACTGTATCCTTGATCAGCTGCTGATACTTGCCGATGAAGCCTGCCGAACGGTAGGCGGTGATGGAAACCTGCTTTTGCATTTTCATATGCATATTCTCCCTTCGGTTGTTCCGTTGGTGGTTGACAATGGTTGATGTATGTATTATAGTCTCATCAAACGATGAAAAACATAGATACTTATCGGGTTTGTATGGAGGATTATCGTGTATCGAGTGCGTTTGAGCAATGAACAACTGCCATCGGTGGTGGGTTATGGCCTTCTGGCGACTGCGGAGGGGTTTTATCATGCGGACCGCAATCTGCCCTTCCATGTGCTGATCTATGTGCTGGAAGGCGCTATTTATGTGACCGAGGACGGTGTGGATTACGCTGTACAGCCCGGGCAGCTGCTGTTTCTCAAAAGTGGTTTGCGGCATTTTGGCAAGCGGCAGATCCCCAGGGGTACCCGCTGGTACTATGTGCATTTTGCCCTGCCGCAGTCTGTACCGGATGCGGCTCAATGGCTTATCCTGCCCAAGCAGCTTTCCCATCTGACGGGCAGCAGCATTGAAAAGGAACTGGGCACCTTTGTGGAGGCCTGCCACAGTCGGGAGGAAACCACCCGCTGGTACCTGAACCAGCAGTTGTTTGTATTGCTGAGCCATATTGCCCAACACGATCGCCCGGAGACTCCTTCCCCCGATTTGGCCCAGCGCATCGCCCTGTACCTGCGCCAGCATGCCCGGGAACCCTTCCGTGCCAAAGAACTGGAACGAGCCTTTTTCCTCAGCTATAA